>NZ_JACCFL010000001.1:0-315585 GCF_013410375.1 Leifsonia shinshuensis | reverse complement strand
GCAGGGCGGGAGTGCCGCCGCCGACGGACACCGGGACGAGGAAGAGCTGCACCTCGTCGACGAGGCCGGCGCGGAAGGCCTCCGCCGCGAGGGTGGGGCCGCCGATCGAGACGTCCGTGGGCGCGGCCTCCACCAGGGCCCGGACGGCCGCGGGGTCGAAGGCCGGCTCGACCCGCGTGCGCGGCGTCGTGACGCCGCTGAGCGTCGCGGAGTAGACGATCTTGTCGGCCGCGCGCCAGATGTCGGCGTACTCCCGCATGACTGCGGGGACCTCGTCGCCGCCGATGTCCTGCCAGACGCGCATCGTCTCGAACATCCGGCGGCCGTAGAGATAGGTGCCGATCCCGCGCTCCCTGGCGTTGACGGCGGCGTGCACCTCCTCATCGGGTGCGGCCCAGTCGAACGAGCCGGAGGCGTCGACGGTGTAGCCGTCGAGGGACGCGAGAGCGGAGAAGACGAGGGACATGCCGCGACCCTATGCTCGCGCGCCCGGAAAGGGGAGGGCTCAGTGCGGCAGGAGCACGGCCAGCGCGCGCAGTTCGTTCCCGAAGACCAGCGGCACGACCACGTCGAGCGCGAATCCGATCGCGAGAACCAGCAGCGCGGCGCCGGCCGCGAGGATGACCAGCAGCGAGAGCAGCCTGAGGTAGGCGTTGTCCGCCACGCCCGCGAGCGTTCCCCGTGCTCGCACCAGTCCCCCCTGGTGGTGGCGGTGCCCCAGCGTGGTCATCGGTCTCCCCTCCTCCGCCGGCCGTCCGGCCGGTCGGGAGCGGCCCGCCCCTGCATGCGGCCGGCCACGACATCGAGTCAAGCCGGGGCGCGCCCGGCGGACATCGGCCCGAGGTCGGGACCGGGTCATCCCGTGGGATGATCCTGCGGGGTCAGGCGCGGGCGCCGACCGTGCAGCCGCAGCCGGTGTCCGGGGCGCCGGGCAGGGCGGACAGGTCGCCCGTCGCGGAGGCGAGCCGCCGGGCCAGCTGCTCGCGCCGCGCCTCCAGCACGGCGATCGCGGCCTCCACCTCGGCGAGGCCGTCGAGGTAGGCGGCGACCGAGGCGGGGCACTCGTCGCTGCGCGCGTGGCCGGCGCCGAGGCAGGCCACGAAGGGCGCCGCCTTGCCGGGCGGGATGCCGGTGGCGGCGAGGTCGCGGATCTCGCGCACCGCGCGCAGCTGGGCGTCGTCGTAGTCGCGGTAGCCGTTCGACAGCCGCCGCGGCGCGAGCAGTCCGAGGCGCTCGTAGTAGCGGACGGCCTTCACCGTGACGCCGGCGCGCTCGGCCAGTTCTCCGATCTGCATGTCCCACCTCGCGGAGCGCAGACGTTTCCGCTCCGCCGTCAGCGTAAACCCTGACCCCCGGGTCATGGTCAAACCGCGCTACACTATTAGTTAGTACACTAACGAATAAGAATGTCGGTAGGAGAATCGTGATGTCCGGTCGCTTCGCTCAGTGGTATGCGAACTGGAACGCCAAGCTGATCCGCGTCGCCGGCCCGGCGCAGCTCGGCGCAGGCCATCCCGAGGGACCGGACCTCCGCTCGGCGGCCGCGCCGTGCCCGATGTGCGGTCGCCCGATGACCGAGCACTCCGTGCTCCGGCCCGAGGGACAGCGCGACGCCACCCGGCTGGTCTGCCCGGTCGCGGCCTGACCGCTCGCCCGCGAGGGCGTTCAGCGCTCTCGGCTCTCGGGCCTCAGCGCTCGCGGACGGCCGCGGCGATGATGGTGCGCAGGCTCTCCCGGAGGTTCAGGATGTCCTCCATCGGCAGCCCGAGCCGCTCGACGATCCGCGGCGGGATCTTCTCGGCCTCGGCGCGGAGCTCGCGCCCGGCCGGGGTGAGCGTGACCTCCAGCGCGCGCTCGTCGGCGGCCGAGCGCCTGCGCTCGACGTAGCCGGTCGCCTCCAGGCGCTTCAGCAGCGGGGAGAGGGTCGCCGGCTCCAGCTGCAGCGCGTCGCTGAGCTCCCGCACCGAGCGCGGCTCGCGCTCCCAGAGCGCGAGCATGACGAGGTACTGCGGGTGGGTCAGGTTGAGCGGCTCCAGCACCGGCCGGTACAGGGCGATCACGCTGCGCGCGGCGACGGCGAGACCGAAGCAGACCTGGTTCTCCAGGGCGAGGAGGTCTTCGGACACGTCGGTCATTCTAGGCTCCGTCCCGTCACTCGGCGCGGGAGAACTCCGACGCCCTGGCCACCTGGTCCGGGGTGAGCGCGACGCCGGTGTACCGCTCGAACTGCCGCGCCGCCTGCAGCGCGATCACCTCCGCGCCGGTGATGAGCCGCTTGCCCGCGGCGCGTCCCGCCGCGATGAGCGGTGTCTCCGAGGGGAACGCGACCACGTCGAAGACGACGGCGGCGCGGTCGACGAACTCGTGGTCGAACGCGACCGTGTCCTCGTCGGCGCCGCGCATGCCGAGCGGCGTGACGTTCACGATGACGTCGAAGTCGGGCGCGGGCTCCGCCGCCGTCCAGGAGTAGCCGTACTTCTCGGCCAGGGCGTTCCCCGCCGCCTCGTTCCGCGCCAGCACGGTGAGGTCGTCGAACCCGGCTCCGCGAAAGGCCGCGACGACGGCCTTGGCCATACCGCCGGAGCCGCGCAGGATCACCCGCGACGCGGGGTCGACGGCGTGCTCGGCGAGGAGCTGGGCCACGGCCTCGTAGTCGGTGTTGGACGCGGTGAGCAGGCCGTCCTCGTTGACGACGGTGTTGACCGACTCGATCGCGAGCGCCGACGGCTCGAGGTTGTCGACCAGCGGGATGATCGCCTCCTTGAACGGCATCGACACCGAGCAGCCGCGGAAGCCGAGCGCCCGGATGCCGCGGACCGCGCCCTCCAGGTCGTCGGTGCTGAACGCCTTGTAGACGAAGTTCAGCCCGAGCTCGTCGTACAGGAAGTTGTGGAACCGCGTGCCGATGTTGCTCGGGCGGCCGGAGAGCGAGATGCAGACCTGCATGTCCTTGTTCAGGATGGGCATGGATCCATTGTGGCAGGGCGCCTGAACACCTTCGCAGCCGTCCAGGCCGAACCGTTACGTTCACAACTTGACTACATCTCAGCGATCATTCACTCTTATCGCATGACCGCCACTCCGGGTCTTCCCCCGCGTGGCGCACGCAATCCCGGGTCGCAGGGCGCGCTGAGGCACTTGAACCAGGAGCGGCTCGTCGAGTTCCTCCTGGCCAACGGACCATCCACCCAGGCAGAGCTGGCGCGCGGGACGGGACTCTCCACCGCCACCGTCTCCAACATCGTGCGGGACATGGCGGTCAAGGGCGTCGTGGCGACCTCGCCGGTGACCTCGAGCGGCCGCCGGGCGCTGCTGGTGCAGCTGACCGACACGGGTGACATCGCGGTCGGGGTGGACTTCGGCCGCAGGCACGTGCGCATCGTGCTCTCGACCCTCGGCTACGAGGTGATCGCCGAGGAGGCGATGGCGCTGCCGCTCGGCTACGACGTCCCCGGCGCCGTGCTCCAGGCGGCGGCGCTCCTCGACCGGATGCTCGTGGCCGGCGCGCATGACCGGCTCTCGGTGCTCGCGGTCGGGATCGGCATCCCCGGCCCCATCGACCGGCGCACGGGAACGGTGCTCCAGGGCGCCATCCTCCCGGAGTGGGTCGGTGTGCGACTGCGCGACCTGGAGGAGGCGTTCCGGTTCCCGGTGGTCGTGGACAACGACGCCAACCTCGGCGCCCTCGCCGAGGTCACCTGGGGCGCCAACCGCGGGGTCCGCAACCTGATCTTCGTCAAGATCGGCACCGGCATCGGCGCCGGGCTGATCCTCAACGGCCTGCCGTACTACGGGTTCCTCGGGATCACGGGCGAGCTCGGGCACACCCCGGTCGCCGAGCAGGGCGTCATCTGCCGCTGCGGCAACCGCGGCTGCCTGGAGACGATCGCGTCCACGAGCGTGATGATCGAGACGCTCGGCCACGGGGTGAACGCGCCGGTCAGCACCGCTGACATCCTGCAGCGGGGACGCGAACGCGACCCCGCCGTGCTGCGCGTGGTGAGCGACGCCGGCACCGCGATCGGGCAGGCGATCGGCAACATCGCCAACGTCATCAACCCGGAGCTGGTGCTCATCGGCGGACCGCTGGTCGGGCTCGGCGACGCCCTGCTCGGGCCGATCCGGCGCGGCATCCAGCGCAACGCGATCCCCGTCATCGCCGAGACGACGATCGTGCGGATCTCCTCGCTCGGCGACCGCGCCGAGTCGCTCGGCGCCGCGGCCCTGGTCATCCAGGGCGCCCTCGACGGCAACGAATAGCCCTCCGGGACGCGCGGACGCGGGCGCGGGCGCAGGCGCCGAAGCCGGTGGGCCACTGGCCGCCACCGGTGGACCGTGCGGTCCACCTCGTCGTTACCGATCCGTTGTCTTCACTATTTGACGTCAAGACTGAATTTAGCGTTTACTACTTAGGCGCAACCCACGCACCCGCACAGCGGGGACCCAGCCCGAACAGCACACCAAGGAGCGACGATGCCGTCGAACGCAGTCATCCTGCAGATGCGCGCGATCACCAAGGAGTTCCCGGGCGTGAAGGCGCTCGAGGATGTCTCCCTCACCGTCCACGCCAACGAGATCCACGCCATCTGCGGCGAGAACGGCGCGGGCAAGTCCACGCTGATGAAGGTCCTGTCCGGCGTCTACCCGTTCGGGACTTATACGGGCGACATCGTCTACCAGGGCGAGGTGATGCGGTTCAAGGACATCCGCTCGTCCGAGCAGCGCGGCATCGTCATCATCCACCAGGAGCTCGCGCTCATCCCCGAGCTCTCGATCACCGAGAACATCTTCCTCGGCAACGAGCCGGGGCGCGGCGGCGTCATCGACTGGAACGAGGCCAAGCGCCGCGCCGTCGAGCTGCTCGCCCGCGTGGGCCTGAGCGACGACCCGGACACCCAGATCAAGAACATCGGCGTCGGCAAGCAGCAGCTCGTCGAGATCGCCAAGGCGCTCAACAAGGACGTCAAGCTCCTCATCCTCGACGAGCCGACCGCCGCGCTGAACTAGGCGGAGTCCGCCCACCTGCTCGACCTCATCGTCGGTCTGAAGCACAAGGGCGTCAGCTCCATCATCATCAGCCACAAGCTCAACGAGATCGAGAAGGTCGCCGACCAGATCACGATCATCCGCGACGGCCGCGCGATCGAGACCCTCGACGTCAAGGGCGACGGCGTGGACGAGGACCGCATCATCCGCGGGATGGTCGGCCGCACGCTCGAGAGCCGGTTCCCCGACCGCACGCCGAACATCGGCGAGGTCCTGTTCGAGGTCCGCGACTGGGTCGTGCAGCACCCGCAGGTCGCCGACCGGCTCGTGGTCAAGGGCTCCAGCTTCACCGTGCGCCGCGGCGAGATCGTCGGCTTCGCCGGCCTGATGGGCGCCGGGCGCACCGAGTTCGCGATGAGCGTCTTCGGCCGCTCCTACGGCACCTTCGTCTCCGGCGAGGCCTACAAGGACGGCAAGCAGATCCAGCTCCGAACCGTCTCCGAGGCGATCGACAACGGCCTCGCCTACGTGAGCGAGGACCGCAAGGTGCTCGGCCTCAACCTCCTCGACGACATCAAGCAGTCGATCGTCTCCGCCAAGCTGACCAAGATCGCGAAGCGCGGCGTCGTGAACCACCAGCGCGAGCACGCGATCGCCGAGGACTACCGGACCAGCCTCCGGATCAAGACCCCGGACGTCGACCGCGGCGTGAGCACGCTCTCCGGCGGCAACCAGCAGAAGGTCGTCCTGGCCAAGTGGATGTTCACCGACCCGGACATCCTCATCCTCGACGAGCCGACCCGCGGCATCGACGTCGGGGCCAAGTACGAGATCTACGGCATCATCCAGCAGCTCGCCGCGCAGGGGAAGGGCGTCATCGTCATCTCCTCCGAGCTCCCCGAGCTGCTCGGCATCTCGGATCGCATCTACACGATCTTCGAGGGGCAGATCACCAACGAGCTTCCGATCGCGGAGGCGACCCCCGAGACCCTCCTGAAAAGCATGACCTCGGCCAAGAAGAAGGCAACCCGATAATGACCACTCAGATCGAAGCGAAGAAGAAGTCCGGCGGGATCCGCGACCTGGGCAAGATGTTCGGCGGCGGCCAGTCCACCGGACGCCAGTTCGGCATCCTCGGCGCGCTCGTCGTCATCGTCCTGCTGTTCGAGATCCTCACCGGCGGCAAGACCCTCGACCCGGTGAACCTGATCAACCTGGTCAACCAGAACGCCTACGTGCTGGTGCTGGCGATCGGGATGGTCATGGTCATCATCGCCGGCCACATCGACCTGTCGGTCGGCTCGGTCGCCGCCGTGGTGGGCATCATCGTCGCGCAGGCGATGACGCAGTGGAACCTGCCCTGGCCGCTGGCCATCGTGCTCGGCCTGGCTGTCGGCGCGGTGATCGGCGCCTGGCAGGGCTGGTGGGTCGCCTACGTCGGCGTCCCGGCGTTCATCGTGACCCTCGCGGGCATGCTCATCTTCCGCGGCCTCAACCAGCTCATCGGAAACGCCAACACCATCCCCGTGCCGGACGGCTTCACCTTCATCGGCGGCGGCTTCCTGCCCGAGTGGGGTCCGAACACCGGCTACAACAACTCCACGCTGCTGCTCGGCATCGTCATCGCGGTCGTCATCGCGCTGCTCGAGGTCCGCACCCGCCGCAACCAGACGAAGATGGGCTCCGACAAGGCGCCGCTCTGGGTGAGCGTCTTCAAGGTCGTCGTGCTGGACGCCGTCGTGATCTACTTCACGTTCCTGTTCGCGGGCGGCCGCGTCGGCACCTCCTTCCCGGTGTCGGGCATCATCCTCGGCGTCCTGATCATCCTGTACTCGTTCATCACGCGGAACACGATCTTCGGTCGCCACATCTACGCGGTCGGCGGCAACTCGCACGCCGCGGAGCTGTCGGGCGTCAAGATCAAGCGCGTCAACTTCTACGTGATGATGAACATGTCGGTGCTCGCCGCGCTCGCCGGCATGATCGCCGTCGCCCGCTCGGTCTCCTCCGGCCCGCAGGACGGCCTCGGCTGGGAGCTCGACGCCATCGCGGCCGTCTTCATCGGTGGCGCCGCGGTCTCCGGCGGCATCGGAACCGTCGCCGGCTCCATCGTCGGTGGTCTCGTCATCGCGGTGCTCAACAACGGGCTCCAGCTGCTCGGCGTGACCAGCGACTGGGTGCAGATCATCAAGGGCCTCGTCCTCCTGATCGCCGTCGGCATCGACGTCTACTCGCACCGCCGCGGCGGCCCCTCCCTGATCGGGCGCCTGTTCGGCGGCGGCGGACGCCGGGAGGCCGCGGCCGACGCCGCGGGCGCCGAGCAGCCCCCCGTGCTCCCCACCAGCGACCCCGCCGAGGACTCGGCGCGCTCGCTCACCTCCTGACCCGCACCTCCCGAACCCTGCACCATCACAACCAGAGAAAGAGATAAGAATGCGCAAGATCGCACTCGCGACAGTGGCTGTCGCAGCTGCCGCCGCGCTGGCCCTGTCCGGCTGCTCGAGCCGTGACGGCTCCGGCACCGCCTCGACGGCCTCCGGCTTCGCCAAGGACGCCTCCATCGGCGTCGCGCTCCCGACCAAGACCTCGGAGAACTGGGTGCTCGCGGGCGGCCTGTTCACCGACGGCCTCAAGGCCGCCGGCTTCAAGGGCGACGTGCAGTACGCGGGCGGCTCGGGCGTCTCCGACCAGCAGTCCCAGATCCAGTCGATGATCACCAACGGCGCCAAGGTCGTCATCATCGGCGCCGTCGACGGCGGCCAGCTCGCCGCGCAGGCCAAGGCCGCGCACGACGCCGGCGCGACCGTGATCGCCTACGACCGCCTCATCCTCAACACCAAGGACGTCGACTACTACGTCGCGTACGACAACGAGAAGGTCGGCGAGCTTCAGGGCCAGGCCCTCGTCGACGGCATGAAGGCCAAGTACCCGGGCAAGACCAAGTTCAACATCGAGCTGTTCTCGGGCTCGCCCGACGACGCCAACTCGAAGGTCTTCTTCGACGGCGCCATGAAGGTCCTGCAGCCGAAGATCGACGACGGCACGCTGAAGGTCGTCTCCGGTGAGACCGACATCAAGCAAACCGCCACCCAGGGCTGGCTGCCGGCGAACGCGCAGACCCGGATGGACACCCTGCTCGCCAAGAGCTACGGCTCGACCGAGCTGGACGGAGTCCTCTCGCCGAACGACACCCTCGCGCGCGCCATCATCACCTCGGTGAAGGGTGCGGGCAAGCCGGTCCCGGTCGTCACCGGTCAGGACTCCGAGGCCGAGTCGGTCAAGTCGATCATGGCGGGCGAGCAGTACTCGACCATCAACAAGGACACCCGCAACCTGGTCAAGCAGGCCATCCAGATGGTCAAGGACCTGCAGGCGGGCAAGAAGCCGGAGACGAACGACGACAAGTCGTACAACAACGGCGTCAAGGTCGTCCCGGCCTACCTCCTCAAGCCGGTCATCGTCACCAAGGCGAACGCGGCGGAGGCCTACGCCAACGACCCGACCCTGGAGCCGCTGACCAAGTAAGCGTCAGCCCCACGAGTCACCAGCACAGAGCAGAAGGCCGGTCCCTTTCGGGACCGGCCTTCTGTCGTCCCCCCTGGACTGCCCCCTCTGGCCGGGCCTGATGACACGGTAGAGCGCGGGCCGCCCGCGCGGCATCCGGGCCACCACGGATATCCGCACCCGTGGTGGCACCCACGGCGGGAGGGCGCGGGCCGGTTCGCGAGGTCAGAGGGATGCGAGGACCTCGCCGATGCGACTGACGTAGCCGTCGATGACCAGGACCGCGGCGCGGCCGTCCCGCCTCAGCGTGGCCTCGCGGAGGTCGCGGGTGAAGCGCGAGACCACGAGCGGGTCGAGCCGGCCGTGCAGCTTGCGGCCGAGCCGGCGGACCTGGGGGAGGACGTTGCCCAGCGTCCGGATGCGCACGTCGTTGCCCTCGATCCGTGCGAACGCGACGACGAGATGCTCGAAGACCGTGATGAAGCGGACGGTGTCGTCCTCGGTCGCCGCCGCGACCAGCTCGGTCTGGATGTCGCCGGTCAGCTCGTCGTCCTCCTCGTCCCAGGCCGGGATGCCGTGCAGCGCGGCGCCCGACCACAGGTCGGCGGCGACGTGGACCGACTCGAGGACCCCGGTGATGTCGAACTCGGAGACCCGCGTGTAGCGGTTGCGCTCCATCTCGATCAGGCCTTGCTCGGCCAGGCGGTCGAGGGCGTGGCGGATCGGGGTGCGCGAGATCCCGAGCCACTCGACGAGGTCGGAGTCGCGGAGGCGTTCCCCCGGCTCGAGGGTGCCGTCCATGATGGCGGCTTCGATACGGACGTACGCCTCTTCGGAGAGCGAGATCCGCGCGACGTGATCGGTGGGCATTGGCATGTTCGGGTGCTCCTGGCTCGGGGTCCCGGGACGGGTGTCCGGTTCCCGTGGGTCGGTGAAGGCCAGAGCGAGGGTGGAACGAATGGTTTGCTCTGGTCAGATTCTTACTGGTAATCTAGAAATATACCAGCAGCTGACTGTGTTCACGAAACGAGCCCCCCATGACCCTCGAAGAACTCCGCGCACGATACCCATCCCTCGCCGCCGATCGGCGCCTCTTGCGCAACGACGTGTACCAGGTCCTCCTGGTCGGCATCCTCACCGGCGACCTCGCTCCCGGCGAGAGACTGAAGGACGGAGAGCTCACCGAAGCCCTCCGCGTCTCCCGCACGCCGGTGCGGGAGGCGATCAGCAAACTCCAACAGGTCGGGCTGATCCGCACGGCCCCCAACCGCTACACGCTCGTCGCCCCGATGGAGATCAAGGAGATCCTCAACGTGATCGGGGTGATGCGGCTCCTCTTCCCGACGGCGATCGGCGAGGCCCTCCACGTCGTCGACGTCGACATGGAGCTCGAGCTGACCGTGCTCGCCGAGCGCCTGGAGCGCGAGGCGGAGGCCCCCGTCGTCGACGCCTTCCAGCGCGCGACCACCGTGGTGCTGGACGCGATCCCGGATCGGGTGCTCGCCGAATCGATCGAGATGCTCATCCCGCGCTTCGTCCGCTACGTGTCGCTGTCGCCCGAGGGCGCAGAGGCGCTCTCCCGGCAGCACGTCCTCGACTTCGCGCGGGCGATGGCCCACAGCGAGGAACGGGCTGTCGACCTCATGGACGCGGCGCTCCAGGGACTGGTGGACGATCTGCGTCCGCGCGTCGGCGGAGCCGGCTGAGCACCCGCGCCGGGAAGACCAGCAGCAGGAGCGCCAGCACGAGCAGGATCCCGCACCCGGCGAGGATCGCCGCCGTCGGGCCGAGGGTCACGTCGAAGACGAAGGAGACCACTCCCGACGTCAGCAGCGCCACGAGCGCCAGCGTGATCTTCAGCAGACGGTTGGCGATCGCCACGGTCTGCGCCTTCTCGTGGTGCCGGAACAGCTGCCGGTGCAGGGCGACGGGAGCCAGGCCGAGCCCTGTCGCGCCGGCGGCGAGGAGGACGAGGACGAGGTAGAAGCCCACCTGGAAGGCGTCCAGCGTGCCGAACCGCTGCTGGAACGCAATGGCGAGCAGGAAGCCGCTGATCAACTGAGTGCCCGTCTGCGTCACCCGCAGCTCCTGGAGGATCTCGTTCCAGTTGCGGTCGGCGCGCTGCGTGGCGGACTCGGGACGATCGTCCTCCGGGTCGATGTCGGCCGCGCCGCTCTGCGTCATCGCCCCATCGTCGTCCCGGTCGGTGAGGGACGCAATGGGCGCGCCCCCTGCGCTGCCAGCGCCGCGCGGTAGAAGCGCACGAGCTCCGCCGCGCTCGGCCGCTCCGCCGCCATCGTGGCGGTGTCCGAGCGGCGGGCGGCCATGTGGTGCCGCCACGACTCGGCGGCGCAGCGGTGGTCCCAGGCCACGCCGGCCGCGGCCTCCAGGGTGCGGCACCAGCCGATCAGCTCCCGGCCCTCCGAGCTCGGCGCCCAGGTGACGACGCGGAACCAGACGTCCGGACGGTTGGGATCACCGAACGCGAAGCGCCGCACGACGGCGTACGGCATCCCGAGGGCACCCTGGCTCAGCAGCCATTCCGTGGGCTGCGCGTTCGCCACGGGATGCCAGGATGCGGTCACGTCAGAACGTTAGAGACGGCCGCCGACAGCGACGCGGCGGCTCTGCCCGACTGCCGAACGGCTCAGGTCAGGAGGCGGATGAGCGCCGCGACCACGGCGGCCGCCGGCACCACGACGATGAACGGGACGCGCAGGGCGTACAGGCCGGCGGCGATCGCGACCGCGGGGAGCCGGGCGTCGAGCTGCAGCGACTGCCCGGCGCCGAACGTCTGGACGCAGATCAGCGCGGCGAGCAGCGCGGCGGTGAGCAGGTCGCTGGTGCGGGCGACCGTGGGGTGGTCGAGCGCCTTGGGCGGGACGAGCCAGCCGGCGGCCTTGAGCGCGAGCACCGCGATGGAGCCGAGCAGGATGATGTTCCAGGTCGTCACGGCTCCACCTCCCGCTCCATCGGGATCGGGTCGGGGTGGGGCCGGTCGTCGCCGCGCCCGAAGAGGTCGAGGACGCCGAAGACGATCGCCGCCACGGCTGCGGCCAGGACCGGCAGCCCCGGCATCAGGAACGGGGTGAGCAGGGTCGCGACGAACCCTGCCGCGACGGCCACCGCCTGCGTCTGGCGGGCCTTCAGCCGGGGCCACAGGAGCCCGAGGAAGGCCGCGGCCGCCGCCGCGTCGAGGCCGTACGCCTTGACGTCCCCGATCAGGTTGCCGAGGAGCGCCCCGGCGAGGGTCATGAGGTTCCAGCCGAGGTAGACGACGAGCCCGGTGACCCAGAACCCGATGCGCTGAGCGCGCGGCTCGGTCTGGGCGGTGGCGACCGCGGTGGACTCGTCGATGGTGAGCTGGGTGGCGGCGGAGCGGCGCCAGAATCCGGGTCCGATGATGCGCGACAGCCGCAGCGCGTAGAAGGAGTTCCGGACGCCGAGGAGGGCGGCCGACGCGATGGCCGTGCCGCCGGCGGCGACGCCGCCGGACGCGAGGACGCCGATCAGCGCGAACTGCGAGCCGCCGCTGAACATGACCAGGCTGAGGACGCACGCCTGCCAGACGTCGAGGCCGGACGCGGTCGCGAGCGCCCCGAACGAGATGCCGTACAGAGCCGTCGCGACGCCGACCGCCCAACCCGAGCGGGCGGCCGCGCGCTCCTGTGCGGTTCGTGGGCGGCGTGCCATCCTGTCGAGACTAGCGGGCGCGACCGGGCGGAGGCGGCCCTACTCCGCGGACGCCGGCTCGTCGGAGCCGAGGCCGGAGCCGGCGCCGGGCTGGAACAGCCGCGCGACCACGTCGTCCGCGGTGGAGTCGTCGAGCATCCAGGGCTGGAAGATGACGCGGTAGACGATGGGGGCGATGACGACGTCCATCACGTCGTCCTCGGTGACCGAGGTCTCCGGGTGCCGCGCGAGCAGCATGCCGGCCTCCGTGCGCCGGTTGCGGAGGCAGTCGGAGGTGCGCTCGCCCGCAGCGCTCGCACCGCCGCGCAGCAGGGCGGCGTTCACCGGCTTGCGGAAGTGGGCGACGATGTCGCGCGCCCAGTCGGTGAGGTCGGCGCGCAGGTCGCCACGGTCGGCGAGCGGCCGCTCGGGGTCGAGATGGTACGTGGCGATGTCGTTGATGAGGGTCGGGAGGTCGCCCCAGCGCCGGTAGATGCTGGTCGGGTTGACGCCCGCGCGCTCGGCGACCATCGGGACGGTCACGCGCTCGGGGCCCTTCTCGCGGACGAGCTCCTCGACGGCGGTGCGCACGCTGTGGATGACCGCGGCGCTGCGTCCGCCCGTCCGCTTCGACGGTGTGGTCGTAGTCATGGGAATAGCTTAAAGCAAAAATCGTTGCTTTTTACCAGATCCCGCTCTATAGTCCGTTAAAGCAATCAAATTTGCTTTAGGAGGCCGAGATGTCCACTTCAGGGGAAAGCTGCCCGACCCTCGCCCGACCGGCGATCGCGACCGGCTCGGTCGCCGTGAGCGCGCCCCGGCGGCGTTCGTTCCGGCTCCGTCCGACCGCCGCCTTCGCCGGCACCGCCCTGGCGTTCGTCGCCGTTGCGCTCGCCGTCGGCGCGCCCAGCCCGCTGTTCGTCCTGTACCAGCAGGAGTGGGGCTTCCCGTCCTGGCTGCTGACCGTGGCGTTCGCGATCTACGCGGTGACGCTGCTCATTACGCTGCTGGTCGCCGGCTCGCTGTCGGACCACATCGGCCGCCGCCCCGTCCTGGTCGGTGCGCTCGCGCTGCAGGTCGCCGCGATGCTGATGTTCCTGTTCTCGAGGGACATCGGCGCGATCATCGCGGCCCGCTCGGTGCAGGGTGTGGCCACCGGCGCGGCGATGAGCACGTTCACGGCCGCGCTGGTCGAGCTCGCGCCCGAGCGTCAGAAGAAGCTCGGTGCGACGATCGGCTCGACGGCCCCGGTCGGCGGGATCGCGCTCGGCGCGTTCTTCACCGGTCTGGCAGTCCAGTTCACCTCCCAGCCGACCACGCTCGTCTTCGTCACCCTGGCGCTGCTGTTCGTCGCCGGGATCCTCGTGGTGCTCGCCTCCCCGGAGACCGTGGCCGCGCGTCCCGGCGCTCTCCGCTCGCTGACCCCGCGGTTGTTCATCCCGCGCGCGGCTCGCGGCGAGTACGTGGCGGCGCTCCCGCTGTTCCTGGCGACCTGGATGCTCGCCGGGCTGTTCATTGGGCTATCCCCGTCGATCCTGCACGGCGTCTTCCACCTGGACTCCGGCATCCTGAACGGCGCCATCGTGGCCGTTCCTCCCGCGGTCGGCGCGATCGCCGGCCTCGTGCTGACCCGCGCGCCCGCCCGGACGACCACCATCTGGTCGATGGCGGCGATCATGCTCGGGATCGCGCTGACGGCGGTCGGGATCGCCGCCGGCCTCCTGCCCGTGCTGTTCGCCGGCGCCGTGGTCGCGGGCGCCGGCTTCGGCGCCGGGTTCTCGGCGATGCTGCGGATCATCGCGCCGCTCGCCCCCAACGATCAGCGCGCCGAGCTCTTCGCCGGCGTGTTCCTGGTGAGCTACCTCGCCTACGGCGTCCCGGCGCTGGCGGCGGGGGAGCTGATCGGGGTGATCGGGATCCTGCCGACCGCTCTCGGTTACGCGGCGGCCATCGCCGCGGCCGCCGCCGTCGCGATGGTGGTGCAGATCGTGCGGCTGGCGCGCACCGTGCGTGGCGACGCGGAGGCCGCCGCGCAGCCGGAACTCACGCCACGTCGATGAGTACCTTGCCCACGGCGCCGTCCTTCACGGCGTCGTGGGCCTTCGCCGTCTCCTCCAGCGGGAAGCGGGTGAGCGGGAGGCCGTGCTCCGTGCCGACCGGGAGCGCCCCCGCCGCGACCGCGGCCGAGACGGCGCGGACGGCGGCCGCCTTCGCGGCCGGCGCGACCGTGTAGGTGAGGACGAACTGCCAGCGGAGGTTCTTCTGCATCGACGGCCGGATCGGCATCGTCACCTCGGTCGACCCCGGCGCGTCCGCGTAGACGGCGATCGTGGCGTTGCCGGCGGCGACCTTCGCGTCGAGCTCGGCGTTCGCGGTGGCGTTGACCTCCACGATGATGTCGACGCCCCGCGGCGCCAGGGCCCCGATCGCCTCGGCGGTGTCCGGCTCGCGGTAGTTCACGACGTGATGCGCGCCGGCCGCGCGCGCCAGCTCGGCCTTCTCGTGGCTGCTGACGGTCGCGATCACGGTGGCGCCCGCCCACACGGCGAGCTGGATCGCGGCGTGGCCCACCGCGCCGGCGCCGCCCTGGACGAGCACCGTGCGGCCGTCCAGCGACCCGGGCGCGAGTTCGCCCGGCGCCTGCTCGTATGCGGTGAGCGCGCGGTGCGCGGTGAGGGCCGGGATTCCGAGCGAGGCGCCGACGTCGAAGCTCACGCCCTCCGGCAGCGGCACGACATGGTCCTCCGGGAGGACGACGAGCTCCTGGGCCGTGCCGTCCGGGCGCTGGTACGCGGCGTCCCACACCCAGACCCGGTCGCCCGGCCGCAGCCCGGTGACCCCGTCGCCGACCTCGTCGACCACGCCCGCGCCGTCCTGGTTCGGCACCTGGGGGCGGGGGAGCTCCGCCGGGCCGGCGCCCTGGCGCGCCTTCCAGTCGGTCGGGTTGACCCCGGAGACGTGGATGCGGACCCGCACCTCGCCCGCGCCGGGGTGCGGTTCGGGGCGCTCGCCGAGGGTGAGCACGTCGGAGTCGCCGGTCGAGGTGTAGCTGACAGCCTTCATGGGTCAAGCCAACCACGGGACGGTGCGAATCGTCAGCCCGCGGAGCAGGCCCCCGAGCTGATGGGCGCGGAGCCGACGGCGCCGAGCACCGGACGGAGCTCGTCCAGGGTCAGCGCGTAGCCGGTCTGCGGGTCGACGGTCGAGCGCGCGAACACGACGCCGACCACCTGGCCGCCCTGGTCGAGCAGCGGGCCGCCGGAGTTGCCGGGCCGGATGGTCCCGCGCAGCGAGTAGATCTGCCGCTCCACCGCGCCGGTCTGGTAGATGTCGGTGCCGCGCGCGGTCAGCTGGTCGCGGACGCGCTGCGGGCTGATGCTGAACGGGCCGTCGCCGGGATAGCCGGCGGCGTAGGCCGGGTCGCCTGCCGCGAGGTTCTGGCCGAGCTTCAGCGCGGGGGCGCGGAGGTCGGTGACGTCGAGGACGGCGAGGTCGCGCTCCGGGTCGAACGCCACCAGCGTCGCCCTGTCGACCGTCGTGCCGCCGGACTCGCGCACCACCACCGACGAGGCGCCGGCGACGACGTGCGCGTTCGTGACCACACGGCCCGGCTGGACCACCCAGCCGCTGCCCTCGGAGTCCACGCCGCAGGCCGGCTTGGAGGCCAGGACGGTGACGGTCGACTGCTGCGATGACGCGACGGCCGCGGGGATGTTCGGATCGGGCGCTCCGATGCTCTTGATCGACTCGCCGCCCTCGAAGACCTTCGGCAGGCCGGCGCCGGCGAGGGCGTCGTCCACGGCCCCGAGCACGGTCGAGGAGGGGATCGGCGCGATGCTGTTGAGCGTCGAGACGACCTGCGACGAGTTCGCGGCCTGGACGACCGTCGCGAGGCTGGTCGCCATCGCGAAGCCGGCGACGAGCCAGACGACGACGGCCCAGGTGACGAAGCCGAGGACGGCGCCGATCAGCGAGTCCAGCCACTTGATCGGCCCGTGCCGCAGCACCTTGCCGATGACGGACGCCGCGGCCGTCGCCAACGCGTAGACGACGCCGGCGCACACGACCAGGACCACGGCGGCCACGATCGAGCGCTGACTGACGCCGGTGAGCCCGGACGCGGCCATCCAGTTCACGACCATCGGGGCGAGCAGGAGGCCGAGCGAGAGCCCGACGCCGAGACCGATCAGCGCACCGGCAGCACGGATCGCACCATTGCTCCACCCCGCCGCCATCGCGAGGACGGCGAGCACCAGCAGCACGACGTCGACCACGATCTCCACGGCTCTCACCATGCCCCACCAGGCTGGGCGCGGGCTGGGGTACGGATGTACGGATCCGGGGTCGGATGTCCGCGTGGGTATATTACGAGGAAACGCCGGGTGCCCGAGCCCGTCTGAGGAGGTAGCCGTGCCCAAGGGAGCGAACCTCCCGGCGATCGCCGCGTTCAACGAGACCGTCGTGCTCGACGCCGTGCGGCGCTCGGAGGGCGGGTTGAGCCGTGTCGAGCTGGCGTCGGTCACGGGGCTGTCCGCCCAGACCGTGACGAACGTGACCCGCCGGCTGCTGGGCCAGGGGCTGATCCGGGAGGCCGGCAAGCAGAGCGAGGGGAGCCCGGGAAAGCCGCGCACCCTGCTGCGCCTCGATCCGGCCGGCGCCTACGCGGTCGGCGTGCACCTCGACCCCACCGTCATCACGTGCGTGCTGCTCGATCTGGAGGGTGAGGTGGTCGAGCACGTGCGCCAGCCCGCGCCTCCCGACGGCGACGCGAAGGCGACGCTCGCGGTCGTCGTCGACGCCATCCGGGCGGTCCTCGCGACGCCGGGCGCGGACCCGTCGCGCGTCATCGGGGTCGGCGTCGCAGCGCCGGGACCGATCGACGCGGAGACGGGCGTCGTCGTGCGGCCTCCGCTGGTCCCCGGCTGGAACGACTTCCACCTGCGCGACGAGCTCACCGCGGCGACCGGGCTGCCGTCGCTGGTCGCGAAGGACGTCATCAGCGCCGCCGTCGCCGAGCGCTGGCGCGACCCCACCGGCGCCAGCAAGGACTACGCGTTCATCTACTACGGAACCGGCGCCGGCATCGGGCTCGTGCTGGGCGGCGAGGTCTACACCGGGTCGACCGACAACGCGGGCGACGCCGGCCACGTGCTCGTGGAGCCGGGCGGCGCCCTCTGCGCCTGCGGCCGCCGCGGCTGCTGGGGCGAGTCGGTCCGGCCGCAGCGCCTCGTGCTGCAGGGACTCTGGGCGGGCGTCCTGCCGGCGCCGGACGGGGAGCAGGTCGCGGACGGCGTCGACCTCGACCTCGATGTGGACACGGTCGACGCGCTGTTCACCCGGCTGACGGAGGCCGCGGACGCGGGCGACGAGCGCGCAGCCGCGATCATCGACCGGTCCATCCGCAACACGGCGTTCTACCTGTCCAACCTCACAGCATTGCTCGACCTCGACCGGGTCGTGTTCGGCGGCCCGTCCTGGTCGCGCGTCGAACACCGCTACCTCGACCAGCTCCCCGAGCGGCTGGCCGAGATCGACATGGGGATCCTGACCCACCCGGTGCTGCTGGAGGGCAGCGCGGTCGGCGACGATGTCGCGGCGGTGGGGGCGGCGTGCCTGGTGCTGAACGAGACGTTCTCGCCGCGGGTGGGGCGGGGGTGAATCCGGGCTACGGACTATTGTTCCAGTGCTAAGGTGCTAAATCTCAGAGCGACAACGGCTGTCGCTCGAGAGGAGATGCATCGTGATCACCAGAATCAAGCGGTGGCGCGTCAGGAGCGCGCTCGCCGTGCTCCTCACCGCCGCGGCGCTCGTCACCGCATCCGGAGCGCCGGCCCAGGGCGTCCCGGATGACGGAACCTCGTCGGTCCGCGGCTTCCTCGCCCAGTACGGCGCGGATGAAGCCACCCAGGATCGGCTTCTCGCCGAATATCGCGCCGGACGGGTCTGGGACTCGATGTCGAGCTCGAAGCAGCCGGTCTCGACCCGGAGCTTCACGGAGGCGGACGGCGCATACACGGTCGGCACCTACGCTGACGGTTCGATCGCCGTCACCAGGGCGGAAGTGCCCGATCCCAACGTGTCGGACCGTGCGAAGGGCATCAGCGGCTGCGGTGTGAGTGGGAAGGTTTACAGCAACTGCAAGATCGACATGTGGGTCGGACTCGTTCAAATGGCCTTCCGTGCCTCATACAACCTCGGCACGAACCAGGTCACGAACGCGTATGGGGCCGAGTACACGATTCTCACCGCGTGCGGTGCATCGCCAAGTCTCAACAGGCCGGCCGCCAACATCGCGCGGCTGAACGTTGCGGCGCAGATGTGTGCCCTCCCGTACGCCACCGTCTTCTGGCTGCAGCTCACGGTCAGCGGTGGATCCGCGCGGGTGAGTTGGAATGACAACTGAGGAGGCGCCGTGATCCTGTGGAACACCCTCGGCACGATCGGCATCGCTCTGACCGTGGCTGTCATCGTGCTCGCAGTGATCTGGCTTAGACGCCTAAGCCGGAAGTAGACATCGGGTCATACCTCGGCCCCGGCCCCGCAACCAGGGGGCCGGGGCCGATCCGTCTTCTTCACCCCCACCCGAGGGCAGACGACCAATTTCCCGAACTCTCTTTACTTGTAAATCAAATTGATTTATAAATTACCAAGAGTCCGCGGCATGGGAGCCGGGGGCCTCAATGCAAAGGAGCATCGATGAAGCGCAGCAGGGTAATGGCCGCAGCAGTCGCCGCCGCCGCTCTCGTCGCACTGGCGGGCTGTTCGTCCTCGTCCGGGGGCGGGGACGGCAAGACCATCAAGGTCGCCTTCCAGGACTTCGGGTCGGACATCATGGCCAACTTCATGAACAAATCCAAGACCGAGTTCGAGAAGGCCAACCCCGGCACGACCATCACGCTGGTGCCGATCAAGGCGGCGGAGAACGACTACTACACCAAGCTCTCGCTGATGAACCGGGCCGCCACCACGGCGCCGGACGTGATGAGCGAGGACACCTTCCTCATCCGCGCGGACGCCCAGGCCGGTTATCTCGCGCCCCTCGACTCCTACGTCTCCAAGTGGTCCGACTGGTCGAACTTCTTCGACAACGCCAAGGACGCCGGCAAGGGCGACGACGGCAAGGTGTACGGCATCCCCACCGGGACCGACACCCGCGGGCTCTGGTACAACAAGCAGATCTTCGAGAAGGCCGGCATCCCCACGCCGTGGCAGCCGAAGACCTGGGACGACGTGATCGGCGCGGCCAAGAAGATCAAGGCCGCCGACCCCGGCGTCATCCCGCTCAACATCTTCTCCGGCAAGGCCGCGGGCGAGGCCAGCTCGATGCAGGGCTTCGAGATGCTGATGTACGGAGCGAGCGAGAAGGGCCTCTACGACGACTCCACCTCCAAGTGGATCACCGGCTCCAAGGCGTTCACCGACGCGCTCGACGTCATCAAGGAGGTCTACCAGGGCGGCCTCGGCCCGAGCCAGGAGATCACCAGCGACACCAACTACCAGAACACGGTCAACAACCAGCTGGTGCCGCAGGGCAAGCTCGCGATCAACCTCGACGGGTCCTGGGCCTCCAACGCGTGGCTGCCCACCGGCGCCACGCCCTGGGCCGACTGGGACAAGGTGATGGGCACCGCCAAGATGCCGACCCAGAAGGGCCAGGAGCCCGGCTCGATCAGCCTCTCCGGCGGCTGGACCTTCTCGATGGGCGCCAAGAGCTCGGCGAAGGACACGGCCTGGAAGTTCATCACCTTCCTGACCGACAAGGAGCGCTCGCTCGAGTACAACATCAACACTGCGGGTATCCCGGTGCGCAAGGACGTGGCGAACGACGAGAAGTACAAGACCTCCAACCCGACGTCGGAGTTCTTCTCCTCGCTGGTCGCGGTCACCAAGTTCCGCCCGGCCACCCCGGACTACCCGAAGATCTCCAACGGCATCCAGGTGGCGATGGAGTCGGTGATGACCGGGCAGGCCACGCCGGCGCAGGCCGCCAAGACCTACGACGACTCGGTCGTGGGCATCGTCGGCAAGGAAAAGACGGAGTCCAAGTAACGTGACCTCCACCCTGGATGCCGTCGGCTCCGACGCGCGCGGCCGGACCACCCCGGTCCGGCCGCAGCGCGGGCCGAAGACACGTTCGCGCGCACACGCCCGGCGCTCCCTCGCCCGGGCCGTCCCCCTGGTCCCGGCCATCGGCCTGCTGGTCGTCTTCCTGGTCGGGCCGATCCTGTCGTCGTTCTACGGCTCCTTCACGAACATGTCGCTCACCGGCTCCTCGGCCGCGTCGGCGGAGTGGGTAGGCCTCCAGAACTACATCGACCTGTTCAAGAGCCCGGACTTCCCGGTCTCGGTCTGGCTGACGCTGGTGTTCCTGATCGGCTCGGCGGTCATCGGCCAGAACGTGGTCGGCATGGCGCTCGCGCTGCTGATGCGCAGCGGCAGCCGCTGGGTCGGCGCGCTGGTCTCGACCTTCGTGGTCGGCGCCTGGGTGCTGCCGGAGATCGTCGCGGCGTTCGCCTCGTACGCGTTCTTCAGCCAGCACGGCACGCTCAACGCCATCCTGGCCGCGTTCGGGATCGTCGGGCCCTCGTGGCTGTTCGCCTTCCCGATGCTGTCGATCATCCTCGCCAACACCTGGCGCGGCGCGGCGTTCTCGATGCTGGTCTACTCGGCGGCGCTGCAGGAGGTCCCGCCCGAGATCACCGAGGCCGCCGAGGTCGACGGCGCCAACGGGGCCAAGCGGTTCTTCCTGGTCACGCTGCCGATGATCCGGCGCAGCATCTCCACGAACCTCATGCTGATCACGCTGCAGACGCTCTCGGTCTTCACGCTCATCTACGTGATGACCGGCGGCGGCCCGGGCAACAAGAGCATGACCCTGCCGGTGCTGGCCTACCAGGAGGCGTTCAAGTTCTCCGAGCTCGGCTACGGCACGGCCATCGCGACCATCCTGCTGCTCGTCGGCGCGGTCTTCGCGATCGTCTACGTGCGCGCCCTCAAGACGGAGGTGGACTGATGAAGCTCTCGTCGCCCAACGGCATCGCTCTCAAGTGGACGGCCAACATCCTGCTGCTGCTCATCGGCGTGGTCTTCGTGCTGCCGCTGGTCTGGGTGGTGCTCGCCTCGTTCGACGGCGGCGCGACCCTCTCCGTCGCGTGGCCGAAGCAGTGGACGCTGGAGAACTTCCAGAAGGTGCTGACGCCGGAGCTGGCGTTCCTGCCGCTGTGGAACAGCCTCCTGCTGTCGGCCGGCTGCGCGATCGTCACCGTGGTGATCGCCGTGCTCGCCGCCTACCCGCTGTCCCGTTACCGCAACCGGTTCAACCGGCCGTTCCTCTACGCCATCCTGTTCGGGACCTGTCTGCCGATCACGGCGATGATGGTGCCGGTCTACAGCCTGTTCGTGTCGCTCAACCTGATCGACTCGCTCGGTGGGACGATCCTGTTCATGGCGGCGTCGTCGCTCCCCATGGCGATCTGGATGACGAAGAACTTCGTCGACTCCGTGCCGATCTCCCTCGAGGAGGCGGCCTGGGTCGACGGGGCGTCGAGCATGAAGACGCTCTGGACCGTCGTCGTCCCGCTCGTGCGTCCGGGCATCGCCGTCGTGTTCATCTACGTGTTCGTCGCGGCGTGGGGGAACTTCTTCGTCCCGTTCGTGCTGCTGCTCAGCCCCGGCAACCAGCCGGCCGCGGTGAGCATCTTCACGTTCTTCGGGCAGTACGGGGCCGTCGCCTACGGTCAGCTCGCCGCCTACTCGCTCATCTACTCCGTCCCCGTCATCGCGCTCTACGTGATCGTGTCCCGAGCGCTCGGCGGTTCGTCCGCGCTCGCCGGCGCGGTCAAGGGCTAGTGCGTACCTCTCTATAGAAGGAGCCGTCCTTGTACCAGCAGAACCAGCTCGCCGAGTTGCGGGTCGACCGTTTCGTCCGCGAGCGCCTGACGCCCGCCCTCGAGCGGGCGGCCGTGCCGGTGACCGTGGAGGCGTGGGAGGTGCCGGACGAGCCGGTGCCGTTCGCGCAGGCGGTGCAGGGCCCGTTCGAGCCCTTCGCCGTCGGCCGGCCGTGGGGGCGGCCGTGGGGCACGGTCTGGTTCCGCGTGACCGGGACGGTCCCGGCCGAGTGGCAGGCCGCTCCCGACGAGGTGGAGCTCGTGGTGGACCTCGGCTTCTCGGCGGGCCAGGTGGGATTCCAGGCCGAGGGTCTGGTCTGGGCGACGGACGGGACGATCCTGAAGGCGCTGGAGCCGCTCAACAACTACGTGCGCCTCCAAGCGGCGCCGGGGGAGTCGTTCGAACTGTTCGTGGAGGCGGCCTCCAACCCCGACGTGGGATCGGACTGGTCGTTCCGGCCGACGCCGGTCGGCCGCAAGTCGACCGCGCCGACGGACTCCATCTACACGCTGCGGCGGGTGGACGTCGTCCACCGCGACCGGGAGGTGTGGGAGCTGATCCAGGACATCTTCACCGTCCGGACCCTCGCCGCCGAGCTCCCGGCGACCTCCCCGCGCCGCGCCGCCCTGTTCGCCGCGCTGGAGGACGCGGTGACCGCCGTCGACCCGTTCGACGTCGGCGCGACCGCCGCCGCCGGCCGGGAGGCGCTCGCCGCTGTGCTGGCCTCGCCCGCGGCGGCGACCGCCCACCGGGTGTTCGCGGTCGGCCACGCCCACATCGACTCCGCCTGGCTGTGGCCGGTGCGCGAGACGATCCGCAAGTGCGCGCGCACCTTCTCCAACGTCCTCGACCTCATGGACCAGGACCCGGGCTTCGTGTTCGCCTGCTCGTCGGCGCAGCAGTTCGCCTGGATGCAGCGGTTCTACCCCGAGCTGTTCGAGCGCATCCGCGTGCGCGTCGCCGAGGGCCGGTTCGTCCCGGTCGGCGGGATGTGGGTCGAGTCGGACACCAACCTGCCCGGCTCGGAGGCGATGGCCCGCCAGTTCGTGGAGGGCAAGCGGTTCTTCCTGGAGGAGTTCGGCTACGAGCCGCGCGAGGTCTGGCTGCCGGACTCGTTCGGCTACTCGGGCGCCCTGCCGCAGATCGCCCGGGAGGCCGGGATGGACCACTTCCTCACCCAGAAGATCTCCTGGAACGAGACCAACAGGTTCCCGCACCACACCTTCGAGTGGGAGGGCATCGACGGGACGCGCATCTTCACGCACTTCCCGCCGGTCGACACCTACAACTCCATCCTCTCCGGGGGCGAGCTGGCGCACGCCGAGCAGAACTTCGCCGACAAGGGCCGCGCGAACACCTCGCTCGTGCCGTTCGGGTTCGGGGACGGCGGCGGCGGCCCCACCCGGGAGATGGTGGCCGCGGCCGCCCGCACGGCCGATCTGGAGGGCTCGCCGACCGTGCGGATCGCGGCGCCGTCGGCGTTCTTCGCCGCCGCGCGCGCCGAGTTCGACCCGGCGCCGGTCTGGGCGGGGGAGCTCTACCTGGAGTTCCACCGCGGCACCTACACGTCGCAGGCGCGCACCAAGCAGGGCAACCGCCGCAGCGAGGCGCTGCTGCACGAAGCCGAGCTGTGGGCGGCGACCGCCGCCGTGCGGACCGGTGCCGCCTATCCGGCGGAGGAGCTGCGGGAGGCCTGGCGGACGGTGCTGCTGCAGCAGTTCCACGACATCCTGCCCGGCTCGTCGATCGGCTGGGTGCACGACCAGGCGGTCGAGAACTACGCCGAGGTGGCGCGCAGCCTGGAGGACGTGATCGGGAGGTCGCTGGCGGCGCTCGCCGCAGAAGACGAGCACGAGTCTGCCGCCGCCGCCGTCGCCAACGCGTCGCCGTTCGCGGTGGACGGGATCGCGCCCGGCGGCGCCGGCGTCCCCTCGCGCGGCGCGGACGCCCGGGTCGAGCGCGACGGCGACGGCTTCCGGCTCGTCAACGACCGGATCGCCGTCACGGTCGACGCCGAGGGCCTCATCCCGTCGATCGTGGAGGTCGCGACCGGCCGGCAGGCCGTCCCCGCCGGCGCCCGCGCGAACCTCCTCCAGCTCTTCCGGGACACTCCCACGCAGTGGGACGCCTGGGACGTCGACATCGAGTACCGGCTGTCCGGCGAGGACCTCACGCGCGTGGAGTCCCTCGACGTGGCCGCCGAGACCCCGGAGGCGGTGTCGCTGCGGCTGGTCCGGCGGTTCGGCGCCTCGACCGTCACGCAGACGCTGACCCTCGCAGCGGGCTCGTCCGCGCTCGACATCGAGACCCACGTGGACTGGCACGAGCGGCAGCGGATGCTGAAGCTCGGCTTCCCGGTCGACGTGCACACCGCATCGGCGCGGTCCGAGATCCAGTTCGGGCACATCGAGCGGCCGACGCACACCAACACCAGCTGGGACGTCGCCCGCTTCGAGACCAGCGCGCACCGCTGGGTGCACGTCTCCGAGCCCGGTTTCGGCGTGGGCATCGCGAACGACGTCAGCTACGGCCACGACATCACCCGGCACTCCCGCGACGGAGGCGGGACGTACTCGCTGGTGCGCCAGACGCTGCTGCGCGCCCCGCTCTTCCCCGACCCCGAGGCCGACCAGGGCGAGCACACGCTGCGCAGCTCGATCGTGGTCGGCGGGGCGGACGCGGCGATCGAGGCCGGCTACCGGCTCAACCTCCCGCTGCGCCCGGCCGCCGCGGCCGTCGAGCCGCTTGTGGCCTCCTCCTCGCCCGCCGTGGTGGTGGAGACGGTGAAGCTCGCCGAGGATGGCTCCGGCGACGTCGTCGTGCGGCTCTACGAGGCGCACGGGTCGCGGGCCGAGTCCACGCTCGCCGTCGGGTTCCCGTACCAGCGGATCCAGCGCACCGACCTCCTGGAGCGCGAGACCGGCGCGGGCACGACGACGCTCGCGCTGCGCCCCTTCGAACTCGTCACGCTGCGGTTCGTCCGCGGCTGACCCCGACCGCCCGCCCCGGGCCGCGCGAACCCCGGGGCGGGCAACATCAGCGCCCGGCCGGTCGCGCGTCCCGAACTGGGGGCGCGCGACCGGGCGGAAGCATTCCTTCCGCCCGGTTATCCTTTCCAGCGTGGCGGTCGGTACGTGGCGGAGGCGGGTCCTGGTGGTCGAAGACCACGCCCTGATGCGCTCGCTCGTCGCCGACGCCTTCGCGCAGCGCGGCTTCGAGATCAGCACGGCCCCCTCAGCGGTCGAGGCGCTGCGCCTCGTCGACTCCGCCGACCCCGACCTGCTGGTGACCGACATCGACCTGGGGTCGCGCCCGAACGGCGTCGAGCTCGCGACCATCCTGCGCGAACGGGCGCCGCACATCGCGGTGATGTTCCTGAGCAACCTGTCGCGGGAGGCCGCCGCCGCGCAGGCGCGGGACACGGTCGAGGGCGCCTCGTTCGTCAACAAGGGAGCGATCGGCTCCGTCGCCGAGCTGGTCGACGCCGCGGAGGCGGTCCTCGCAGACCGCCCCGTCGAGCACCTCTCCGGCGCCAGCGGAGCGCAGGGCGCCCTGCTCCGGCTCAGCCCGGCGCAGCGGGAGACGACCCGGCTGCTCGCCGCCGGGCTCACCAACGCCGAGATCGCACGGCGCCGCGGCGTCTCCGTGCGCGCAGTCGAGAAGAGCGTCGAGCGGGTCTTCCAGGCGCTCGGGCTCACCGGTGACGACGGCATCGCGCCGCGGGTGGCGGCCGCGACCCTCTACACCGCGACCTTCGGGGACCCGGAGGCGGGCTTGTGACGCCTGCGGTCGCCCCCTGGATGCGACGTGCCGTGGTCCGGGCGACCGGGCCGTCGGCGCTGACCTGGTGGTCCTGGCTGGTGACTCTCCCGTTCGCCGTCACCGTGATGTCCGGGCTGCAGTACATCAGCGGAGGCCCGTGGGCGGTCGCCGCGGTCGGCGCGCTGGAGCACGCGGCGGTCGGAGCGACGATGCTGGCCGGCTGGGCGGTGCTCCGCGTGACGCCGCACCGGGTGCGCGTGCCGGTGGTCTTCCTGGTGTTCGCCGCGATCGGGCTGCTGCGGCCGCTGCTGTTCCTCGCCTCGGGCCGGGTGCTCGGCATCCCGGTCGCGGCGGGCGACCTCGTCAGCAGGATCTTCATCAACGTCGTCACGACCATCGCGATGCTCTCGCTGATCGCGGCGGCGGTCGACCTGGTGCGCGACCACCTCGGGGTCTACCGGCGCCTGCGCGCAGCGCAGCGTGCGTCCGCGCGCGACGCCGAGCGGACGGCGGAGCGCATCGCCGCACTCCGCTGCTCGGTCGTCGAGACCGTGCTGGAGCAGCTCGACGACGCAACGGCGGCGGCCGCGGCGCACGGCATCCGGCCCGCCGACGCCGCCCGGCTGCTCCGCGACCTGGCCCAGGAGGTCGTCCGGCCGGCGAGTCACCGCCTGTACTCCGACGAGGTCGCCCTTCCGGAGGAGAGCAGCACGGAGGGCCCTGTGCGCCGGCTCGACTGGGTCGGCTCCGTCCTGCTCGGCATGCGGACGGCCCCCGCGCTGCCGCTCGCCCTCCTGTTCGCGGTGCTGATGACCCCGTTCGGCGTCGCCCAGTACGGGTTCCTGTTCTGCCTGGCTCCGCTCGTCTGCGGGTTCGCGGTCGTCTGGGCGGGGAACGTCGGGCTGGACCACCTCGTCCGGAGCATCCGGCCCGCGCTGCGGGCGCCCGTGCTCCTGCTCGGGTACGGAGCCATCGGCGTACTCCTGGCCCTGACCACCACGCTCGTGGTCCAGGCTCTCGGCGGCGACCCCGATCTGGCGTGGGTCGAGGCCGTGACCTACCCGGCCGTCGGCTTCGGCGCGGCCCTCGTCACGTCGCTGTCCGCGCGCGTCCGGCGGGATCAGGCCGAGCTCGAGGCGGCCCTGCAGGCGAACGTCCGGGAGGCCGCGGCCGGCCGCGAAGCGCTGGACCGCGAGCGCGCGGGGCTGGCGCGCCTCCTGCACTCCGGCGTCCAGTCGGAGCTGATCGCCGCGGCCCTCGCGCTCGGCGCCGGGACCGGCGACGACGCCTCCGACGGCGTCCGCGAGGTGGTCTCCCACATCCGTGCAGAGCTGAGCGCGCCGCGCAGCGAACCGGACCCCGCCGACCGGATCGCGGTGCTGGTCGAGAGCTGGGGCTCCGCCATCCCGCTGCGCTCCTCGTTCGGCGACAGCGTGTGGGAGCGGCTCCGCGAGCCGGGCCGCGCGGAGGCCGTCGTGGACGCGATCTCGGAGGGTCTGGCGAACGCGGTGCGGCACGGCGACGGCTCCGAGGTCACGCTGGAGGTGCTCCCGGAGACGGGCAGCGGCGTGTCGGTCGTCGTCGTCTCGGGCGGTGCGCTGTCGAGCGCGCAGCCGGGCATCGGGCTCCGGCAGCTGGCCGAGCGCGGCGACGTCGCGCTGCGCGAAGTCGCGGGCCGGGTCGAGCTCGCGGTGGCGATCCCGTAGCGTCCCGCGGGAGCGTCGCGCCGGCAGTCGTAGCAGCCGTACCTCCGGCGTCCTGAGCGGACTCGAAGGGTTACGGTCGGGATGATCGGACCCCGCATCCGACCGCATCCGGGACGGGGTGTAGCCGCGCGACCCGAACGCGCGGGATGCGCCCCGCCCCCGGTTTTCCGCGGGTCTCGCCGATCGCCCGCTCGTCTCTCCGCGCTCGTGCGCTAGACGGCCTTCGTGCGAATTCGCCGGATCTATTCGTCTGCATTGATAGAACGTCCAGCGGAAATTTGATAAGAATGATCGGGTACGCCTGAAACGTCGTCCCCCCGCGACGTCCGGACGCCACCGTCCCAGGCTGCTCCCGTTCGTCCCCAGGAAGGCCAGCTTGCCCGAGTCCTCTGCCCCTCTGCGGTCTCGCCGCAGCCTTCGGGGACCCGTCGTACTCGACGTGGACGAGCAGACGCAGGCGGTCGCCGACCCGATCACGGACTTCACCCGGGCCGAGTCGCTGGTGCCGCCCGCGCCGGTCGTCCCCGCCGCTCCCGCCGCGCCGGCTCCGCTGAGCCGCCGTGCCGCGCTGGAGGCGGAGCGGGCGCAGTCCCGCCGCAAGCCGGCCGCGGCGAAGCCGCAGGCGGTCGCGTCCCAGGCCGCAGCGCCGGCCGCCGCGGGCCAGACTCTCGAGTCGCTGTTCAGCGAGAGCCCCGCTCCCGTGAGCCCGGCCGCCCCGAGCCCTGCCGCCCAGCGCTCCGCCATCGAGCCGCACACGGCACCGCGGAAGAAGAAGCGGGTCGTCCGCGAGCGCGTCGTCGTCAAGCCGACCCGCCCCTCGCGCGCCGAGCGCCGCGCCGCCATCGCCCAGCAGTCGGCCGTGCCCGGCGCGCTGGTGTCCGCCGGCCCGTCGGTCGCCGATCCCGCGAACCCCAAGCACCCGCGCCGGGGCATCTACCGCAAGCTCCACACCGAGAGCCGTCGCCGTCGCGGCTTCCACCTCTTCGTGCTCGTCGCGCTCACCGCGTTCTTCGGCACCGCCTCTCTTCCGGCCTACGCGACCACGGGCGAGGCCTCGGTCGCCGGCGCCGCCCGCACGGCGCTCGCCGTCCAGACGCTGACCGGCGGCAACGCCACGGCGCAGGTCGTCTCCCGCGACGGCCTCGGCATCGCCGAGAGCCCGCAGGCGCTCGACTCCACCACTAACAACGCCGTCTCGCCCACCGTGCAGGCCCTCGCCGTGCAGCTGATGGGCGCCGTCGCAGCGGGCCGCCTGGTCGGCTCCACTCCGGACCACATCCCCGAGATCGCGAACCTGGCCGAGGGCAAGGTCGTGCCGAACTGCGGCGTCGACTACCGCGTGCTGCAGGCCATCTCGGTCGCGCTGGACAACTTCAGCCAGGTCGGCGTCAGCGACATCAACCGCAGGTGCACCGGCCAGATCGAGGGCGCGGGCACCGACTCCGCCCACTACGCCGACGGGGGCGGCCACGCGGTCGACTTCTACCTCCTCAACGGCTCGGCGCTCACCGGCGGCGACGCCAAGTCCCTCCAGCTGATCCGCCTCCTCGACCCGCTGGTCCCGAAGGGCTCCGGCCTGGGCCAGGCGGAGTGCCGCGGCTCGATCAGCGTGCAGAACTTCGCGCCGTTCGACGACACCTGCAACCACGTCCACATCGACTTCCTGAAGTCCCAGGGGGCGACGCTCCGCTACGGGTGATCGCGGAGTGGCCGCGCCGCCGAAGCGACGCGACCACCTGACCGCTGTCAGTTGCCCTTCACGTTGACGAGCTGGCACAGCGTGTGCCGCACCTCGACCAGCTCGGCCGCGTCGGTCATCACCTGGTCGATCGGCTTGTACGCCTGCGGGATCTCGTCCAGGAATGCATCCGTGTCCCGGAACTCGATCCCCGTCATGGCCTCCCTCAGCTGGTCGATCGTGAACGTCCTCCGCGCGGCGGACCGCGAGAACTGCCTTCCGGCGCCGTGCGGCGACGAGTGCAGCGCGAGCGGGTTCCCGAGCCCGGCGACGACGTAGGACGCCGTCCCCATCGAGCCGGGGATCAGTCCGAGCTGTCCCTCGCGCGCCGAGATGGCGCCCTTGCGGGACACCCAGACGTCCTTGCCGAAGTGGCGCTCGCGCTCGGTGAAGTTGTGGTGGCAGTTGATCCGCTCCACCTCCACGACCGCCTGGCCGAGGTACTCCGCCGTCTGACGGATGACGCGATCCATCATCTCCTCGCGGTTGAGCAGGGCGAAGTGCTGCGCCCAGCGCAGCTCCGAGATGTACGCGTCGAACTCCGGCGTCCCGTCCACCAGGTAGGCCAGGTCGCGATCGGGGAGGTCGATCCACCACTTGTCCATCAGCGCCTGAGCGACCTCGATGTGGTGACCCGCGATCCGGTTCCCGACCCCGCGGGAGCCCGAGTGCAGGAACAGCCACACCGTGTCGGTCTCGTCCAGGCTCACCTCGATGAAGTGGTTGCCGGAGCCCAGCGACCCGAGCTGGCGCTGCCAGTCCTTCACGTAGGCGGACGGGTCGAAACCGATCTCGTCCGCCATCCGGGTCAGCTCGGCGACGCGCGGCTCCGCTGTCGCGACGACGCGGTTGTTCTTGCCGCCGGCCGAGAGCGGGATGGCGCGCTCGATCGCCTCGCGCAGCACCGACAGCGGCGCCTGCGCCGAGGCGATGTCGTCACGGGTGAACCGGGTGCGGACCGCGATCATGCCGCAGCCGATGTCCACGCCGACAGCCGCGGGCATCACGGCGCCGAGCGTGGGGATGACCGAGCCCACGGTCGCGCCGAGGCCCAGATGCGCGTCCGGCATCAGCGCGACGTGCGGGTGGATGAACGGCATCCGCGAAGTGGTGACCGCCTGGTCCCTGGTGCTGTCCTCCAGCAGGGAGGCCCAGTTCAGCAGGCGGTTCGAGATTCTCTCCATTGTCCTTTCGTCTCTTCTCGTGGGTGGTCCGGAACGGTCCAACGCACCTCGAAGAGACGAGGAGAGGACAGCCCCGGGGAACGGTCGGGGCTGTGCGGCATCCGTGGATGCGGTGCTACAGCCCCCGCGAGCGCTCACTCTGCCGGAGGGCGCGCTGATAGCGCTTCAGGTCGGTGTTGTGCCGCATCCTGATTCCTTCCGTCATGAGCGTCCGGTGGGGCCGCCCTGCGCCGGTCGGCGCAGGATTCCAGACCTTACACGCTCCCGCAGCGCCGTGTCCAGCACCGGGCCTCACCCCAACGGCACCGCCGTCCCCGATCCCAGCCGCTTCATCACCAGTGTCGACGTCATCCGCTGGATGCCCGGGAGGCCGCCGAGCTCGCCGTCGTAGAGCTCCTGGTAGGCCGCGAGGTTCGGGGTGAGGATGCGCAGCATGTAGTCAGGGTCGCCGAAGAGGCGCTCGGCCTCGATCACGCTCGGGATGGCGACGACCGCCTCCTCGAACGCCCCGACGGTGTCCGGGTCGGTGCGGCTGACCGTCACGAAGACGATCGCCTCGAACGTCAGGCCGACCGCGGTCGGCGACACCACCGCGCGGTAGTGCTCGATGACCCCGGACTGCTCCAGTTCGCGCACCCTGCGATGGCACGCGGACAGGCTCAGCCCCACCCGCGCGGCGAGCTCGGTGACGCTGATCCGGCCGTCCTGCTGGAGGGTTGAGAGAATCTCCCGGTCGAGGCTGTCCATGCAGATTATTCTCCCGCGCATTCGGCGATTCTGCCGCAGATATCGAAGCACCTTTCGCGAAGGATCGCGTAGCTTCTGCGACATGAATCCCGTCCTCGTCGCGCAGTTCTGGACGATCGCCGTCCTGCTCGCGCTGACGCCCGGCGCCGACTGGGCGTACATCATGGGCGCCGGGGTTCGCGCGAAGTCCGCGGCGCCGTCCATCCTCGGGATGCTGACCGCCTACGCCGTGGTGATCGTGGCCGTCGCGCTCGGGGTCGGGACGCTCGTCACGCAGTACCCCGTCGTGCTCACCGTGCTCACGCTCGGCGGCGCGGCCTACCTGATCTGGCTCGGGGTCACCGCCCTCGTGAAGCGGGCGGAGCCGGTCGGTCCGCACGGCGAGCCGATCACCGGCAGCGCTGCCGCCCAGTTCCTCCGCGGTGCGGGCGTCTCCGGGATCAACCCCAAGGGGCTCCTGCTGCTGCTCGCGCTGCTGCCCCAGTTCACCTCGCCGACCGGGATGCCGGCAGCGGCCCAGATGCTGGTGCTCGGCGCGCTGCACCTCGCGGACATCGCCGTGATCTACACGCTCGTCGCCCTGCTCGCCCGGCGGCTGCTGCGGACCCGGCCGCGCGCGCTGGCGCTCGTGGGGAGGCTGTCAGGAGCGATGATGGTGCTCATCGGCGTGAGCCTGCTCGTGGAGCGCTTCCTGCAGCACTGAACGCCCAGGCAGGAGAGCGCCGGTCAGAACAGGTTCAGCGCCGCCCACTGCAGCAGGATGACCGTCTTCCCGTCGGCGATCCGGCCGTCAGCCACCATCGCGAGGGCGTCGTCGTAGGGGACGACGACGGGCTCGATCTCCTCGCCCTCCTCGGCGACACCGCCGCCGCCCGCGATCTCGCCCGGCCGGTACTCGGCCGCGAAGAAGTGGACGCGCTCGGTCACCGAGCCCGGGCTCATGAACAGGTCGAAGAGGTGCCGGAGGTCGCCCACCTGCACGCCCAGCTCCTCGGCGGCCTCGCGGCGGATGGCCTCCTCCGGGGCGTCGCCGTCGAGCAGGCCGGCGGCGGCCTCCACCAGCATCCCGTCGGGGTGGCCGTTCACGTAGGCGGGGAACCGGAACTGCCGGGTGAGCAGGATCGTGCGCGCCTCCGGGTCGTAGAGCAGGACGGTGGCGCCGTTGCCGCGATCGTAGGTCTCCCGCGATTGCGACACCCAGGCGCCGTCGCGTCCGCGGTAGTCGAAGGTGGTCCGGCGCAGCACGTGCCAGCCGTCGGAGACCACCTCCACGTCGGTCACCCGGACGTCCGGGTTGCCCGCCGCCGAACGGCCGGTGCGGTGCAGCCCGGTGCGCCCTCTGCTGTCGGGGACGTCGTGCCCGGGTCGTGCGTCGTGCTGCGTGGATCCGTCACCGCTCATGGAAGGAGGGTATCGGAGGTCTCTCCCGTCCGAATGTACAACCCCACCACCTCGCGGACCTCCACGCCGCCGCCCTGCCAGGTGGCCGGGTTGCGGCGGGCGATCGCGAGCGCCGCGTCCTTGTCGGGGGCCTCGACGATGCCGATGCCCGCGATGATCTCCTTGCTCTCGGTGTACGGCCCGTCGGTCACGCCGTCGCCGCGGATGGAGGTCGCCTCCGTGAACGGGGCGAGCGCGAACGCCGCGGTCAGCGAGCCGTCGCGGATCAGGTCCTCCGAGTGGCGGTCGTGCTCGGCGAGCTCCTCCGGCGTCCCGGCGACACCGTTGCCGTAGATGAAGATGGCGAACTGGGCCATGATGATCCTCTCTGTCGTCACCAGTGCGTCGAACTGCACGGCGCCGATTCGACAGCGTCAGCGCAGCTTCCGGCGCATCTCCCGCACCGCCAGGATGTCGGCCGCGTCGGCATCGTCGGACTTCACGATCGCCTTGTCCGACTTCAGCGGGAGGTCGTAGCCCTTCTCGACCTCCACGCCCGCGAGGATCAACCGGGCGCGGGCGATCTCCGCGTCGAAGACCGCTCCGAGCAGGAGCACGACGTTCGCGATCCAGATCCACAGCAGGAAGACGATGATCCCGGCGAGGGTGCCGTAGGTCTTGTCGTAGTGCCCGAAGTTCGCCACGTAGAACGCGAACAGCGCGGAGGCGACACCGAGGAGCAGGATCGCGACGACGGCGCCGGGCGTCAGCCAGCGGAACCGCGGCTGCCGTACGTTCGGCGTCGCCGAGTACAGGAGCGCGACGAGCAGCACCAGGGCGAACACGACGACCGGCCAGCGCAGGATCGACCACGCCGTCTTCGCGGCGTCGCCGACGCCGAGGGCGTTCCCGAGGGCCTCGAGGATCGGCCCGGAGATCACGAGCAGCACCGCCACGATCGCGACGAGCACGAGCGACGCGATCGTCACCCCGAGCTGGACGGGGCGCAGCGCGAACGCGGACCGGCCCTCCCGCACCCCGTACACGCGGTTGAGGGCGCGGCCGAAGCCGCCGACGTACCCGGACGCCGACCAGATGGCGCCCACGATGCCGACCACCAGCGCGACGCCGGTCGCGGGGGACTTCGCGAGCGCCTCGATCGGGCCCTGGACGGTCGTGAGCATCCCGGGCGCGAGCTGGTCGACCATCCCGAACAGCGCGTGGATCCCCGCCGAGCTCTGCCCGACCAGGCCGAGGACGCTGACGAGCGCGATCATCGCCGGGAACAGCGACAGCACGCCGAAGTAGGTGAGCCCGGCAGCGAGGTCGGTGCAGGAGGCCTTGCCGAAGCTGCGCAGTGTGCGCTTCAGGATGTAGCCCCAGGGAAGGCGGGGCAGGGAGGCCTCAGCGGCCACGCGCGACCCCTCGCGCCACGAGAGCGGCCGCGCCGGCCAGCACCGTCAGGTACACCGCCGCGGCGGCGATGGGGTGCGACCGGATCTGCACGCGCACGTTGAACGTGGCGAAGATGTCGTCGAGCGTCGCGGCGAGCTGGTCGCGGGTCTCCTCCAGCTCGAGCTTGAGCGTGTTCATCCCCTTGCCGGTCACGGCTGCTCTCCCTTCAGCGCCTGCGCGTCCGCCTTCAGCTCGGGGCCGAGGTCGTCGGGGACGGGCGGCACTCCGCGCTTGAGCATGGCCCGGCCGATGAGGGCGAGGATGATCGCGAGGACAATCAGGATGCCGGCGACGATGAGCGCCGCGAGCCAGCCGGGGACGACCAGGGCGAACGCGAACACGGCCGCGGTGATCAGGACGCCGAGCGCGAAGAACACGAAGACCAGGGCGCCGACGAGGAGCCCGACGCCGACGCCGGCGGCCTTCGCCTTGGCGGTCAGCTCGGCCTTGAACAGGGCCAGCTCGGCGCTGACCAGCCGCTTCAGCTGGGCCGTCGCGTCGCGCGTCAGCTCAGGAAGCGGCCGCAGTCCGCGGGTGGTCCGGCGGCGCTCTCGGGGGAGCACGGCCTTGCTCTCGGTCATTCCTCGGCCTCCCTGGGGGTTCGCGTCCGACCGTACCCCACGGTGGTGGACGAGCCAAGGGAGTGCCGACTCCGCGTGGCCCACCGGATGGTGCACACTAGTCGCATGAGCGGCAACGGCAGCGGCGGGATGGGCGCCACGGGGTCCGGGGGAGTGCTCGTCGCCGTCGTCCCAGGCCAGCCGACCGTCGTGCTCGACCAGGCGGCCCGGCTCGCCGACGACCTCGACGTCCCGCTGGTGTGCGCCAACGTCGACCCCAACCGCTACCTGGTCTCCAGCTACGTGGACGGCACGGTGGTCGCGCTCCCGTACGACCCCGACCTCCCCGAGGTGGAGGACGAGACCTTCGACCCCGAACTGGAGACGGACATCCGCGCCGCGCTGGACGGCCGCGGCGTCCCGTACTCGCTCAAGCAGCTCGCCGGCGATCCCGCATGGGCGCTCGCGCGACTCGCCGACGAGATGGACGCCCGCTACATCGTGGTCGGGACGCGAGAGGCGGGACTGCGGGGCAGCCTCCGCGAGTTCTTCAACGGCTCGGTCGCGGTGCACCTGGCCCACCGGCAGCACCGGCCGGTGATCGTGGTGCCGCTGGCGCCGGTGAGCGGCGCCCAGACGCTGCCGTGGGAGGACCCGCCGGTATAGTGGAGCGGCGGCGATGGATCTCGCCGGGGCCGGCAGGCCCGAACCGCGACGGTCGCTGATAGCTTGGGCTCAATCGGTCGTTGCAACACCGTGTTGTTGAAGCGAGCGTAGCTGTTCCTCGAAGACTTCCGCGGGAGTGCGCCAGTTCAGGCTTTTCCGTGGCCGGTTGTTGAGCGCGAGAGCGACGGCTTCGAGGTCCTCGGCCGACCACCGCGAGAGGTCCGTGCCCTTCGGGAAGTATTGACGCAGCAACCCGTTTGTGTTCTCGTTCGTCGGCCGCTGCCAGGGCGAGTGGGGGTCGGCGAAGAACACCTTCGTGCCCGTCTCAAGCGCGAACTGGGCATGCGCAGAAAGCTCCTTGCCGCGATCCCAGGTGAGTGTCTTGCGAAGCTGTTCTGGAAGCTTCGTCATGGTCGCGACGAGAGCAGCATTCATCGCGACGGCGCCGTAGCCTCCCAGTGCAGGACCGTTCTTCACATATGGGTTCTCGCCCCAGCCCTCCAGGCGGGGCAGGTGCACCAGCAGAGTCGAGCGGCTCTTGCGCTCGACGACAGTGCCGATCGCCGATCGGCCCGTTCCGATGATCAGATCCCCCTCCCAGTGCCCAGGAACGGCGCGGTCCGCCGCCTCCGCAGGACGTTCGGAGAACACGACATCGGCGGTGACATGCCCTTGCGGCCGGTTCTGCGCTCGAGCTCGTGGCTGCCGGAGTGCGCGACCGGTTCGCAGGCAGGTGACGAGTTCGCGTTTGAGCGCGCCACGGCCCTGGATGAACAGCGACTGGTAGATCGCCTCGTGGCTGATGCGCATGGACTCATCATCCGGGAAGTCGACCTTCAGGCGGTGTGAGATCTGCTCCGGGCTCCACGCGATCGCCCACCGCCGGTCCTGCCGATGCGGCTTGTTCCGCCCCTTCCATGCCAGCGGCTCAGGGCCGACGACCACGCTGCCATCGGGTCGGCGGACGTTGCCGGCGAGACGGTCCTGGACGTACTCGCGCAGCCTAGCGTTGGTCACCAACCTCGCCTTCTTCGGCCGCTTCGCCGCCTGCTGCGCCTTCCACTGCGCCACCAGCGCCCGGTATTCCTGCTTGCCGCTGCGCGTGGCGGCATTGCGGCGCAGCTCGCGGGAGATCGTTCCCGGGTCGCGGCCGATCCTGCGGGCGATCTCACGCACGCCGAGCTGCTTGGCGCGGAGAAGCGCGATCTCCTCGCGTTCCTCGAAGGACAGATAGCGACCTGTGGGCGGGGCGAGGCTGATCGGCGGCATGCCGCCAGCGTGACGAAACCAACGGGTCCCGACCGGCACAGACACGCCCACCGTCAGCGCCGCTTCGGCGGAGGTGATACCCGTCGCGATCAGACGCCAGAACTGCCGTTGCACCTCCCGCGAAGGCTCAGGCCGCCCGGGCGAGCGCATCGGCGGACGCAACGCCCGATCCGCACGCCACTGCCGACGCGCACTCACGGGCACTTCGCTGGTCTTCTTGCTCCAATCCGCCGTCACCATCGCTGAACACCTCTCGATCGAGGTGTTGCGACAACCAGTTGAATCCGCCTAGTTCCTGCGCTTCATTGTGAAGGGTGGATGCCGCTTGCCCGCGAGAACCCCGTTGCCGGTGCATCTGCACTGGCGGTCCGTCCTGCTCGTCTTCGTCGGCGGAGCCATCGGCACGACCGTGCGCTACCTGCTGTCGGCGGCCGTGCCGACCGTGGCGGGCATCCCGCTCATCACGCTGGTCATCAACGTCACGGGTGCGTTCGTGCTCGGCTGGCTGCTGGAAGCGCTGGCCCTGCGCGGACCGGACGCCGGGCGGCGCCGTGACCTGCGGCTGTTCGCCGGCACCGGCATCCTCGGCGGCTACACGACCTACAGCTCCTTCGCCGTCGACACCGACGGGCTGTTCGCCGCGCACAACCCGGGCGGAGGAATCGGCTACGCGGTCGCGACCATCCTCATCGGCGCTGCGGCGTCGGTCGCCGGGATCGCGGCCGCCGCGGCGCTCGGCCGGCGACGGGCGCGGCGCGCGGGAGCCGGCCGGTGACGCCGCTGCTGGTGCTCGCGGTGGCGGTGGCGGGCGGCCTGGGAGCGGTCTCCCGGCTGGTGCTCGACGGCGTGCTGCGCAGCCGGTTCCGGATCGGCTACCCGTTCGGCACGACGGTCATCAACGTGACAGGGTCGTTGGTCCTCGGCCTCGTCACCGGGCTGGCGCTCGCCCACGGCCTGCCGCCGGAGTGGCGGGCCATCCTGGGTACCGGGTTCCTCGGCGGGTACACGACCTTCAGCACGGCGAGCTACGAGACCGTGCGGCTCGCACAGCAGCGGCGGTACCGGGCGGCGCTGTTCAACGGCGTCGGGATGCTGATCCTCGCGCTCGCCGCCGCCGCGCTGGGGCTGTGGCTGGGCGGCCTGCTCTGAACATCCCGGCTCTCGACGGCCGAGCGGGGAGGGTCAGCCCTCCTGCTCCATCCACCACTCGGTGAACTCCTCGGCGCGGCCGTCCGGCGCCAGCACCACGACCCAGAGGTTCGAGTAGGTCGGGCCGTCGTGGTAGTCGGTCACGCCCTCCACGAAGTACTGGGAGCCGTCCTGGCCGAGCAGCCGCCACTCGAAGTCGACGGAGCCCGGGTCGTCCTGCGCGTCCAGCCAGCCCTCGACGATCTCGAGGTGCCCCTCCCACGGCTCGGCGAACGGCTCCGTGCGGTAGCTCGCGTCCTCCGTGAAGAGCGCGCGGATGTCGTCGGGGTCGTTGGACTCCCACGCGCGGCGATAGCGGTCGATCCAGGTCGTGATCGCGTCGGCCATTCCCCCGTTATACGCCCTGCCGCGGTCGACTCACCAGACTTGACAGGGGGCCGCAGCTCTGCGCCGTTCCGGCCGCCGGCCGCTCAGGTGCGGGCGAGGGCGAGTTGCGGCAGGGCGTCGAGCAGCGGGGCGAGCTCCGGGATGCGGTGCGCCTCCGCGAGGGCGGCCTCCAGCGCCTCGTCGTGCACCGGCCGGGCGCTGTCGAGCAGGCGGTGGCCGCCCGCGGTGAGCTCGGTGTAGATACCGCGCCGGTCGTCCAGGCAGTCGATGCGGGTGAGGAGGCCGCGCTCCTCCAGCCGGTTGACCAGCCGGGTGGTCGCCGAGGGGCTCAGCGCGCTGGCGCGGGCGAGCTGCTGCATGCGCATGTGCCAACCGTCCTGCCGGCTGAGGGCGTCGAGCACCGTGTACTCGACGACGGACAGTCCTGCCTCGCGGGAGAGCGCCCGCTCCAGCTCGTTCTCGATGAAGTTGTGCAGTGCGGCGAGGGTGCGCCAGCCTTGCGCGCGCACCTCGACGGCGTCGTCGGCGATGCCCATGTGTGCTCCTCGGGTCGTGATGGTTCCGGGCGGGGTTGCGCGAAGTAATTGCATGTGCAACTATTTATGGCGCGTCTGCAACTAACTACTGTACGCGGTCGCCCTCCCCGTCCCCGACATTCTCAGGAGTTCTCATGCCTGCTGGCCTGATCGCCCTCGCGCTGGGCGGATTCGGGATCGGCCTGACCGAGTTCGTGATCGCCGGCCTCCTGCCGGAGGTGGCCGCCGACTTCCATGTCGACGCCGCCGCGGCCGGCTGGCTGATCTCCGGCTACGCCCTGGCGGTCGCCGTCGGAGCGATCGGCCTCACGGCGGCCGTCACGCGCCTGCCGCGCAAGGGCGTGCTGCTCGGGCTGATGGTGCTGTTCATTGCGGGGAACGCGGTGTCCGCCGTGGCGCCCGACTACGCGACGATGCTCACCGGCCGGGTCCTGGCCGCCCTCTGCCACGGCGCCTTCTTCGGCATCGGCTCGGTGGTCGCTGCGAACCTGGTGGACCCGGCCAGGAGGGCTCGCGCCATCGCGATCATGTTCACGGGGCTCACGGCCGCGAACGTCCTCGGCGTGCCGTTCGGCACCCTGCTCGGCCAGCAGCTGGGCTGGCGCTCGACGTTCTGGGCGATCACGGCGATCGGAGTGCTCGCCCTGATCGGGCTCGCGCTGCTGGTGCCCCGTGACGCCGGGCGGGCGGACTCCGCCGCAGACCACGGGCTCCGGGGCGAGCTGCGCGCGTTCCGCTCCGGCCAGCTGTGGCTGTCGCTCACGGCGACGGTGCTCGGCTTCGGTGGGATGTTCGGCGCGTTCACCTACATCGCCTACACGCTGACCGGCCTGTCCGGGTTCCCCGCGGCGGCGGTGCCGTGGCTGCTCATCCTGTTCGGGCTGGGCCTCTTCGCCGGCAACGCGGTCGGCGGCCGGTTCGCCGACCGGTCGGTCGACGGCACGCTGCTGGTCGTGCTCGCCGTCCTCGCGGCGATCCTGGTGGCGTTCGCCCTGCTGGCGGCGCTGCCGGTCGCCGCGGTGATCGCGCTCGTGCTGATGGGCGCGTTCGGGTTCGCTACGGTTCCCGGCCTCCAGCTGCGGGTGCTGCGGTCGGCGGAGGACGCGCCGACCCTGGCCTCCGGGGCGAACATCGCCGCGTTCAACGTCGGCAACGCCCTCGGCGCGTGGCTGGGCGGTCTCGCGATCGCCGCCGGCCTCGGCTTCGCCTCGCCGTTGTGGGTCGGAGCCGCGATGACCCTCGGCGCGTTCGCCGTGATCGCGGCGGCCGCGGCGGCGCTTAATCCACGCTTCCGGTCCGGTAGACAGCGGAGTACACTCGCTCCTGTCTCGAACGGAAGGCCGACGATCAGGGGGTGATCGTGTGGTGGACGTGCCGGTGGTACGCCGCTCCGCGTTCCCTCCTGCGCGGCTTCTGATCGGTTCCCTTCTTCTCGGCGGCGGCATCGTCGCGCTGGGGCTGCTCTTCAGCGGCGGCTCCGCCCAGGCGGCCGAGCCGCCCGCGCCGAACCCGCTCGGTGGCGTGGTCGCATCGGTGACTTCGGTCGCCGCAGGTGTGGGGGACACCGCGGGGACGGCGGTCTCCACGGCCGCCCCCGCTGTGCCCGCGCCGGTCCGCGACGTCGTCGCGCAGGTGACGCAGCCCGTGACGGCGGCCGTCCAGCAGGTGGCGCAGGCCGCGCCGGTCGAAGCCGTGGTGACGCCGGTCGCGCAGACGGCGGACACCGTCGTCGCCTCGACCCCGGTGGCCCAGGTTCCCGCCGCATTGCCGGTCGTCGGCTCCGTTCTCGGCGACCACCCGGTCGCGAACCTGACGGAGCCGGTCGCATCCGCCGCGGATCACGCGGTCTCGGGTGTCGCGGGAGCGGTCGACGCGGTCGTCGCACCGCTCGCCGCAGCCGTCGTGTCTGCTCCACCGGCCGGGGATCCGTCCGGCGGAGGCGTGGCCGGCGTGACCGAGCCTTCTACGACCGCGCCGGGCGTGGTGTCGATTGTGGCGCTGGGCGGCCTCCTCGTCCCGGGCGCGGGCGTTCTTGCGGCGGCCGGTTCCGGATCCGGCGCCGCCGGGCCGCCCACGTCCGCTGCGAGCTCGATAACGACGTCCGGATCGCCTGGCGGCGCTCCCCCCGGCGGCTCCGACCTGCCGTCACCCGGGGCGCCGTCCGGTGCGCTCGGCACGAACTCGGCGAACGGAGGCGCGGGCGGATCCGCGCCGGGGTTCGCCGCCTGGGCCGCCGCTGCGGCGTCGCCCGGAACCGCGCTGACCGGCCGTGCCGGCCTGCCCGCGGACGACGACCTCCCGTCGTCGCCTCTCTTCGATCACGACATCAGCCCCGACTGAGTGGGATCGGCTCTGCCCGCGCGACGCCGTCGCGCCGAGCAGAACACGATCCTGCGCTCCCGCCCGGGAGCAGCACACTCGACTCGAAAGGCTGATCGATGAACAAATACGTCTCCAGAGGGCTGTGGTTCACCCTCTGCGTCGGCGGGCTCTGGCTCGCCGGAACAGCGGCGGCGAACGCCGCGCAAACGACGACCGACGGAACCGGCGGGGTCGCCTCCGGCAACCAGGCCGCGGTCGGCGTCACGGTACCGGTCACGGTCTCGGGCAACGGCATCTCCGTTCTCGGCGACTCGTCGTCCGCGGGCGGCGGGGCGGCTCCCGCGTCCGCGCCGGCTCCCGCTCCTGCCGTATCCACGATCGGACTCGGTGGAGTGGCCGGTGGGGATCAGGCGCTGGTGAGCGTCGCGGTTCCGGTCACGGTGACCGGGAACGCGGCGAGCGTGGCGGGGGACTCCGGGAGCGGGGGTGCGGCGCCTGCCGCGGCTGCTCCTGCTGCTGCTCCGGCCGCTCCTGCCGCCGGCCTGACGACCTCGGGCACGAACGGCGTGGCCTCGGCAGCTCCCGCTGCGGCTTCTCCGGCGTCCCCGGGTCTGACGACCTCGGGCACGAACGGTGTGGCCTCGGGCGCGCAGGTGCCCGTGGACGCCGCGGTTCCGGTGGCGGCGAACGGCAACTCGATCGCCGTCCTCGGCGACGCGAGCAGCACCGCCCCGTCCGCGAGCGCTCCGCCGCAGTTCTACCCTGCCTCGACCGCTCCTGCTGCCTCGGGTGCTCCGGCTGCCTCGGGTGCTACGACCTCGGGTGCGACGACCTCGGGTGCGAACGGTCTGGCCTCGGGTACTCAGGTTCCGGTCGGTGCTGCCGTTCCGGTGGCGGCGACCGGCAACTCGGTGGCCGTGCTGGGTGATGCGGCCTCGTCCGGTTCGTCGGCTTCGCCGGCGTCCGGTGGCTCCAGCGCCTCGGGTGCGACGACCTCGGGTGCGAACGCCCTCGCGTCGGGCACTCAGGTTCCGGTCGGTGCTGCCGTTCCGGTGGCGGCGACTGGTAACTCGGTGGCGGTGCTGGGTGATGCGGCCAGTTCTGGTTCGTCGGCTTCGCCGGCGGCCGGTGGCTCCAGCGCCTCCGGTGCGACGACCTCGGGTGCGAACGGTGTGGCCTCTGGTACTCAGGTTCCGGTCGGTGCTGCCGTTCCGGTGGCGGCGACCGGTAACTCGGTGGCGGTGCTGGGTGAAGCGGCCGGCTCTGGTTCGTCGGCTTCGCCGGCGGCTGGTGGCTCCAACACCTCCGGACTGACCACCTCGGGTACGAACGGTGCGGCCTCGGGCACTCAAGTACCGGTCGGTGCTGCCGTTCCGGTGGCGGCGACCGGTAACTCGGTAGCCGTGCTGGGTGATGCGGCCTCGTCTGGTTCGACGGCTGCGCCGGCGTCCGGTGGCTCGAACGCCTCCGGTGCGACGACCTCGGGTGCGAACGGTCTGGCCTCGGGTGCTCAGGTTCCTGTGGGAGCTGCGGCTCCGATCACGGCAGGTGGAAATTCCATCGCCGTGCTCGGCGACGCGAGCAACACGGGTTCCACGACGCCGTCGACCGCCGGCGGCTCCAGCACTCCGGGTCTGACGACCTCGGGCTCGAACGGTGCCGCCTCCGGCGCTCAGGTGCCGGTGAACCTGGCGGCTCCCGTGACGGCGGGTGGCAACTCGGTCGCCGTCCTCGGTAACGCGAGCAACTCCGGTTCGGCGTCGGCTCCGGCCGGGACCGGTTCGATCCTGCCGACGCTGAACACGACCGGTGGCGGTGGCCTCCTCGGGGGTCTGCAGGCGCCGGTCGGTGTCTCGCTCCCGGTGACGGTGGGGGGCAACTCCCTCGCTGTCGGGGGTGACGCCGCCACGGTCGGGACGGGGACGACCGGATCCACCGGTGGCACCGGCTCGACCGGGGGTACCGGCTCGACGGGTGGCGGCGGGCAGTCCGTCTCCACCGACGTCGGGGGCCAGGGCGTGGCCGGGACGAACCCGGGCTCGGCAGGGCTGAGTGCGGCTGCGCTGGGCTCGGCTGGGCTGGGCTCGGCCGGGCTGGGTGACTCCGCGGCGGGCGCCTCCGTCCTGGCGTCCACCGGGTCGGACGCGCTCACGATCGGTGGGATCGGGGCGCTGCTCGCCATGCTGGGCACGCTCGTCCTGTTCGGGGCCGCGAACCGGGAGCGTCGCCACCACACCCGGTGACGCAGGCGGAACGCCGACTCCCACACACCCGACAGCGACAACCCTGACGCGACGGGCCCGGGACGGCCGAGAGGCCGGCCCGGCCCGGGCGCGTCCCGGGCCTGGCGCGCCTGTCAGTAGCCGATCGGGCGTCCCGGTGTGAGCGGGGCGTCGCTGGCGGCGTACTCCTCGCCGCGGTTGTACTCGGCCTCGCGCCGCTCGACCTCGGCGATCAGCGCCTTGTTGAGCATCTCCGACCAGCTGCTGTCCCGCTCCTCGAACGAGGTCGAGCGGTAGGCGGCGCGCGCTCGGTTGCGGAGGGTCTCGGAGAGGTAGAACGTCACCGACGTGCGGCGGTCGGTGGTGAGCGCGCCGGCGATCGCGTTCGGCCGGCCTGCTGGCTCCGGGAGCGGCTCGTCGCGCGAGCCGGTGAGCTCGGCCGCGGTCTCACCGGCGATGTCCGGGGCCTGCGCCTCCGTCGCAGGGGGAGCGTCCTCCGCCGGAGTCTCCGTGCTGACAGTGGGGAGGTCGAGAAGAGTCACGAAAGCACCTCGCAAAATACCGCATGTATGATCTGCCAGCAACATACTATGTGATGACCTTCAGGAAGGCCAGAGCGGGATCCGCGTCAGCGCGACAGTCGCTCCACGATCGCGCCGAAGAGCTGCGGCCGGGCGCTCGCCGTGGGCACGATCCGCGGCCGGAAGGACGACCGCGCGGCGACGACCAGTCCGGTCGTCAGCATCCGGAAGTCGCGGGTCGTGGCCCGCCAGGCCCGCTCGTACTGCTCCGTGTTCCCCGCCCGCACAGCGGCGACGGCGGCACGCGCCTGCGCGAACCCCACGCGCATTCCCTCGCCGGTGAGCGCGTCCACGTAGCCGGAGGCGTCGCCGGCGAGCAGGACCCGTCCGGACGCCCGCGACCGGGAACGCTGCAGGAGGGGGCCGGCGCCGCGCGCCTCCGTCACGGCCTCCGCTCCCGCCAGCCGCTCGCCGAGGGCCGGGATCGCCTCGATCGCGGCGGCCTGGTCGAGCGGACGCGGGCCGAGGACGGCGACGCCGACCGTGCGGTCGTCCACCGGGGTCACGTAGGCCTCCACGAGGGGCGACCAGTGCACCTCGACCAGGTCGGTCCAGGGTGCGACGGCGTAGTGCCTGCGCAGGCCGTACCTCCGGCGCACGGGATGCTGCGCCCGCCCGTCCAGTCCGAGCAGCCGGCGGACGGGGGAGTGCAGGCCGTCGGCCCCGATCACCCACGGGGCCTCGACGAGTTCCCCGTCGGCCAGCCGCAGCTGCACCCCGTCCCTGCGCTGCTCCAGCCCCGCGACGCGGCCCCGGACGACGCGCGTGTTCAGCTCGGCGGCCCGTCGCGCCAGCTCGCGGTGCAGCACCGTGCGCCGCACGCCCCGCCCCGGCCGCTCGGCGAAGCGGTGCTCCACGCGGTTCGCGCCGTCGAGGTAGGCGATCCCGGCGAGCGGATGCCCGGGCGGGTCGACGCCGATGCGGTGCAGTGCGGCGAGGGCGCCGGGCATCAGGCCTTCCCCGCAGGCCTTGTCGATCGGGTCGTCGCGCGGCTCGATCACCAGCACGTCCATCCCCGCGAGCCGCGCCTCGATGGCGCAGGCCAGCCCGATCGGGCCGCCGCCGACCACGACGAGCCCTGCCGCGGTCATGCGGGCGCAGACGCGGCGGCGACGCCGGCGAGCGCCCGGTTCTCGCACGGGATCCGGAAGCCCAGCAGCAGGACGGCGTTCAGCGCGGTGAAGGCCAGCGCGGTGATCCACGCGGTGTGCACGAGCGGGAGGGCGAACCCTTCGACGACGACGGCGACGTAGTTGGGGTGGGACAGCCACCGGTACGGGCCGCGGCGCACCAGCGGGAGGCCGGGGACGACGATCACGCGGGTGTTCCAGCGCGGCCCGAGCGTCCCGATGCACCACCAGCGCAGCGCCTGGCTCGCCAGGACCAGCACGAGCATCGGCCAGCCCAGCCACGGCAGGAACGGCCGGTCGAGCAGCCACACCTCGGCGAGGCAGGCGAGCAGGAGGCCGGTGTGCAGGGCGACCATCGGCGGGAAGTGCGCGCGCCCGTACTCGACCCCGCCGCGGGCGAACGACCAGCGGGCGTTGCGCGTGGAGACCACCAGCTCCGCGATCCGTTCGGCCCCGGTGGCGAGGATGAGGACGGTGTACCAGATCACGCCGCGGCGCCGATCGCGTTCCCGGCGCCCGCCGCCTGGGCTCCCGCCGCCCAGCGCAGCAGCACCAGCTCGCTGGTGACCCCGGGCCCCAGCGCGAACAGCAGCCCGACGGTCCCCGGCGGGTGCGCGTCCAGCTGCTCGGCCAGCACGTGCAGGACGGCCGCCGACGACAGGTTGCCGACCCGCGCCAGGGACCGCCAACTCGCCTCCAGGGCGTCAGCGGGCAGGTCCAGCGAGCGGGCGAACGCCTCCAGCACCTTCGGGCCGCCGGGATGCGCGGCCCAGGCGTCCACGTCGGACACCGCGAGACCGTGCTCGGCGAGCAGGCCGCGGGCGTCACCCGCGAAGTTGCGATCGATCACGTCCGGCACGCCGGCGCTCAGCACGATGCGGAAGCCGGTCCCGCCGATGTCCCAGCCGATCACGTCCTCGGTGTCCGGGTAGATGCGGCTGCGGGTGTCGACGACCTCCGGTCCGGGGAGGCCGAGCTCGCGGGCGCGGTCGTCGCCGGCCATGACGACGGCCGCCGCGCCGTCGCCGAACAGCCCGCTCGCCACGATGTTGGCCATCGAGTCGTCGCGCGCCTGCACGGTCAGCGAGCAGAGCTCGACGGAGAGCAGCACGGCGATCTCGCCGGGATGGCCGGCCAGGTAGTCGTGCACCCGGGCGATCCCCGCGGCTCCGGCGACGCAGCCGAGGCCGAAGCTGGGCAGGCGCTTGACGTCCGGCCGCATCCCGAGCCGCTGGACCAGCTGCGCGTCGATGGAGGGCGCGGCGATCCCGGTCACCGAGGTGAAGAGCAGATAGTCGACGTCGGCCGCGCTGAGCCCGGCGGTCGCGAGCGCCTGGGTGACCGCGCGCTCGGCGAGCGTGGTGCCCTCCGCGATGAAGAAGTCGTTGGACTCGCGGAACGAGGCGAGCTCGCTGTAGCGCTCCAGCGGCATCACCAGGCTGCGCGTCTCCACCCCGCTCGCCGCGTGGATCCGCCGCATCACGGCCTGCCGGGTGGGGTCGGTCGTGATCATCGCGAGCAGCGCTGTCGTGATCTCGCCCTGGCTGTAGCTGCGGGCGGGCAGCACAGGCGCCACGGCGACGATACGGCTCACAAGCGAAACGTACCACCGGGGTGGTTCCCGCGGCGGAGGTCGCGGTGAACTGTCAGACCGGGGTTACGCCCCAGAAGATAGAACAGCGAACGCATCGATCTCGACGAGCATCTCGGCGCGCGGGAGGCCGGTGAACACCGTGGTGCGCGCGGGCAGCACGCCGGAGGCGACCCGGGTGGACAGGAACTCCCCGTACGCCTCGTTCATCGCCGCGAAGTCGTCGCGGGTGGTCAGGTAGACGCGGAGCATCATCACGTCGTCGAAGCCGGCGCCGCCCGCCGCGAGCACGGCCTCCACGTTGCGCAGGGTGCGCTCGGTCTGCGCCTTCACGTTGCCCGGGTGCAGGTACTCGTTCGTCGCGGGATCGACCGGACCCTGGCCGGAGACCTGCAGGAAGGGGCCGCGCTTCACGCCCTGCGAGAAGGTGTGCGCGGGCGCGGGGGCGTCGGCCGTGCTGACGGCGATGCGGTCGGTCATGGGGTTCCCTTCGGTGCTGCGGATGCGGTCGGTGCGGATGTGCTGGGTGCGGATGCGGGCGACGGCGCCGCCGTGCGCGCCCCCAGCTCGGTGGAGATCCGCGCCGTCGCGGCGAGCAGCGCCGGCAGCAGCGCGAGCACGCCCTCGTGGGGGAGGACCACGTTCGGCACCGAGATCGAGACGGCCGCCGCGACCCGGCCGTCCGGCCCGTGGACGGGCGCGCCGACGCAGTTCATGAACGTCTCGTGCTCCTCGTGGTCCTCGGCCCAGCCGCGTTCGGCACTGATCGCGACGTCGGCGAGCAGCCCGTCGACCGTCACGTGCGTCCGCGGGGTGAAGGCGCGGAGGTCCAGGCCGGCGGCGACGCGCTCCCGCTCGGCCGGGTCCAGTCCGCCGAGCAGCACCTTGCCGACCGCGGTCGCGTGGATCGCCGCCGGGAGGCCGATCCGCGAGTACATCCGCAGCCCCTGCCGCGACTCCACCTTGTCGATGTACGTCACCACACCGTCCTGGTACGTCGCCAGGTGCACGGTCTGGCCCGTCTCGGCGGCCAGCGCGCGCAGGGTCGGCGACGCTGCGGCGCGCACGTCCACGGCGTCGAGCGCGTCGGACGCCAGCGCGAACACCGCCGGGCCGACCCGATACCGGTGGCCGGCGTCGTGCGCGACGAACCCGCGCGACTCCAGCGTCTGCAGAAGCCGCAGGACGGTCGACTTGTGCACGCCGGCCTCCTCGGCCAGGGCCTCGAGCGTGCGGACGCCGCGCGAGACGAGGTCGAGCAGGTCGAGGGCGCGGGCGACGGACTGGCTCACGGCGCGGCCTCCGGCGATGCGGCCTCCCGCGAAGCCGCAGGGACGCGTCCACCGGCCCAGGGGATGTCCCCGGGGTGGACGCGCCAGTGCTCCCAGACCGCGTCCTCCGCGGCGGAGATCGTGTCGCGCTCGCCGCGGTCCGGGACGGACAGCGGCCGGTCGCCGTGACCGATGAGCGTGAGCGAGGCGAGCGCGTGCCCGAGCCGCAGGGCGGCGGTGTCGTCGCGTCCCTCGGCGCGGCCGGCGAGGAACCCGGCGGCGAACGCGTCGCCCGCGCCGACCGGCTCGACGACCTCCACGGTCAGGCAGGGCACGTGCGTCTCGCTGCCGTCCCGGCGGTAGGCGGAGGCGCGGCGCTCCTCGTCCTTCAGCACGAGCGTCTCCAGGTGCGGGAGCTCGGCGAACAGACGCGCCGGGTCGACGTGCCCGAAGTGCGCGCCGGTCTCCTCGTGGCCCGCGAACAGCAGGTCGGCCTGGGCGACCAGGCCGTCGAGCGCGATCCGGTCGCGCCCGGTCCAGAGCGCCGGGCGCAGGTTGAGGTCGACGCTGATGAGCGTGTCCGGGCCGACGAGCGAGCGCAGCGTGGACGCGACCTCGGCGGCGGAGGCGGACAGTGCAGGCGTGATGCCCGAGGTGTGCGCGACGGTCGCGCTGCGCAGCAGGGACGCCGCGGGTTCACTGCGCAGCTGCGCCACGCCGAGGGCGGAGGCCGCCGACCAGCTGCGGTAGTAGTGCATCCGGGTCCGCACGCCGCCGGCGCCGGCGACGGGCTCCTTCACGTAGAGGCCGGTCGGCCGGTTCGCGTCCCGCTCGACCGCGGAGGTGTCGACCCCGGCCTCGTGCGCCGCAGCGAGGATCCGGTCGCCGAACCCGTCGCCCCCGAGGCGCGACACCCACGCGGTGGGGAGGCCGAGTCGGGCGAGGGTCGTCGCCACGTTGAACTCCGCGCCGCCGACGTCGGAGCCGAAGGTGTGCGCGTCGGCCAGGGGGAGGTGGTGGTCGGGGTAGAGCACGACCATCGCCTCGCCGATGGTCACCAGGCGTGCGGGAGCGGGCATCCGCCGTCCTCTCGTGATCGTCGATGGGCTGGGTCGAGCCTTCGCGATCGACCGTCTTTCGCGATCGACTGGCCTCATGCTAGACAAGAGGGCAGTCAAACTGCAATGCACGTTGCACGATACGCAATGAACGGGAGAGCGCATGGAGGCGTACAAGGCCGTACCGCTCGGCTTCGGCCCCGCCGAGGTGGCCGACCTCCCGCGCACCCGCCCCCTGCTGCGCGACTTCCCGACCCCGGTCGTGACCCTCAGCAAGTCCGCGGTGGCGCACAACCTCGCGACGATGGCCGACTGGTGCGCGGAGGCCGGCGTCGCGCTCGCGCCGCACGGCAAGACGACGATGAGCCGCGAGCTCTGGCAGCGCCAGCTCGACGCGGGCGCGTGGGGCATCACCGTGGCGACACCGTGGCAGGCGTCCGTCGCGCTCGGCTGGGGGATCCCGCGGGTGCTGCTCGCGAACGCGCTCGTGCAGCCCGCCGCCCTCCGCGCGTTCGCCGCCGACCTCGACCGGCTGACGGTGTGGGCGGACTCGCCGCGCGCCGTCGAGATCATGACCGAGACGCTGACCGGCGCCGGCGCCGCGGGGCCGCTCGCCGTGCTGGTCGAGCTCGGCGCGGAGGGAGCCCGCACCGGCGCACGCGGTCTGAAGGCCGCGCTCGCCGTGGCCGCGGCGGTCGCGGCGTCCCCGGTCCTCCGGCTCGCCGGGGTCGCCGGCTACGAGGGTGCGCTCGCGCACGACGCGTCGCCGGCGTCGCTCGCGCGCGTCCAGGCCTACCTGGAGGAGCTGCTGGCACTGCACGACGCGATCGAGGCCGCGGGCCTGTACCCGCCGGGCGCACCCGTCATCCTGACCGCGGGAGGCAGCGCCTACTTCGACCAGGTCGCCGAGGTCCTCGCGCCGCGCCGCTCGCCGGCCGGGGGAGACGGTCGCGAGGTGGAGGTGCTGCTGCGGTCGGGCTCGTACGTGACGCACGACGACGGCTTCTACCGCTCGATCACCCCGTTGCGCCGCGGAGGAGGCCACCACAACGCAGCCGGCCGCGAGTTCCACGCCGCGATCCACGGCTGGGCGACCGTGGTCTCCCACCCGGAGCCCGGGCTGGTGCTCGTGGACGCGGGCAAGCGCGACCTCCCGTACGACGAGGGGCTGCCGATCCCGCTGGCCGTCCGCCCGTTCGGCGCCACGGCCGCGGTGCCGCTGGAGGGGGCCGTCGTCACCGCCCTCAACGACCAGCACGCGTTCGTGCGGGTGCCGGAGGACGCCGCCGTGGCGGTCGGCGACGTCATCCGGTTCGGGCTCTCGCACCCCTGCACGACCTTCGACAAGTGGCGCGCGCTCGCCGTGGTGGACGACGCCCTCGCGCCGGAGCCGCGCGTGATCGGGCTCGTGGAGACGACGTTCGGATGACCGGAGCACCCATGCTGATCGAGACCCTCACCGTCGACCGGACGCTCGCTGTCATCCGGGCGCCGCGCATCGACGACCCGGCGGCGCTCTGCCAAGCGCTCGCCGCCGGCGGCATCCGCACGGTCGAGTTCACGTTCACCACGCCGGGCGTGGAGGCGGTGATCGCGGCGGCCGCGGCGGACCCGCGCGGCGCGCTGATCGGGGCGGGCACCGTCACCGACGCCCGCACGGCGGAGGCCGCCATCGCGGCGGGCGCACGGTTCCTGGTGACGCCCGGCCTCAGCGAGGGCGCGGCGGCGGTGGCCCGCGACGCCGGCGTGCCGATCATGCTCGGCGCGCTCAGCCCCTCGGAGGTCATGCGCGCCGTCGAGCTCGGCTCTGCGGCGGTGAAGCTGTTCCCCGCGTCGGCCGTCGGTCCCGGGTATCTGAAGGACCTGCGCGGGCCGTTCCCCGGCATCCCGTTCATCCCGTCGGGCGGCCTCCACGCGGGCAACGCGGGGGAGTGGCGGGCGGCGGGCGCGCTGGCCGTCACGGCGGGGTCGAGCGTGGTCAGCGCGGCCGACATCGAGGCGGCGGCGTGGGAGGCGGTGACCGGACGGGCGCGCGCGTTCAGCCGGGCGGCGACCGCGTGACGGGAGCCAGGGACCCCGAGCCGCTGCTGATCCGCGGCGGCCTTGTCCTCGACGGCGCCGGCGGTCCCGGGCGGCACGGCGACGTGCTCGTCGCCGGTGGCCGCATCGTGGAGGTCGGCGACGGGATCGACGCCTCGACCGCCCGGGTGATCGACGCCGGCGGCCTCGCCGTGGCCCCGGGCTTCATCGACCTCCACGCGCACGCGGACCTCGCCGTGCTCGCAGACCCGCAGGGCCTCGCCGCGGTCAGCCAGGGTGTGACCACGCAGGTCGTCGGGCAGGACGGCCTCTCCTACGCGCCGGCGGGCGACGAGACCCTGGCGGTCCTCCGCGGGCAGCTGGCCGGCTGGAACGGCCTCCAGCGCCCGGGCGTCGGCTGGGCCGACGTCGCCGGCTATCTCGCGGAGGTGGACCGGCGCGGCAGCGCGACGAACGTCGCGTACCTGGTCCCGCACGGGACCGTCCGGCTCAACGTCGTCGGGCCGGACGACCGGCCCGCGACCGCGGCCGAGCTCGCCGCGATGCGCGCCCAGGTCGACCGGGGGATGCGGGACGGCGCCTTCGGGCTCTCGGCCGGGCTCAGCTACGTCCCCGGGATGTTCGCGGACACGGCCGAGCTCGTCGCGCTGTGCGAGGTCGTCGCCGCCCGCGGCGGGTACTTCGCGCCGCACCAGCGCTCGTACGGCGCCGGCGCGCTGGCGGGTTACGCCGAGATGATCGCCATCGCGCGCCGGGCCGGCTGCGCCCTCCACCTCACCCACGCGACCATGAACTTCGCCGTCAACCGCGGCCGCGCCGGCGAGCTGGTGGACCTGATCGACGCGGCGCTCGCGGACGGGGCCGACATCACGCTCGACACCTACCCGTACCTCCCGGGATCGACCACTCTCTCGGCGCTGCTGCCCGGCTGGGCGGCGGCGGGCGGCCCGGACGCGACGCTCGCGCGCCTGGCCGACCCGGTCGCACGGGCGCGCATCGTGCACGCGCTCGACGTCGTCGGCTCCGACGGCGCGCACGGCGTCCCGGTCGACTGGAGCGCCGTCGAGGTCTCCGGCGTCCGCGACCGAGCGCTCGCCGACCGGGTCGGCCGCACGATCGCCGAGCTCGCCGCGGAGCAGGGCCGCCCTCCCGCGGAGGCGGCGCTCGACCTCCTGGTGGCCGACCGGCTCGGCACCGGCATCCTCCAGCACGTCGGCGACAAGGACAACGTGCGCACGATGATGCGCCACCCGCGGCACACCGGCGGCAGCGACGGGATCCTGGTGGGCGACAAGCCGCACCCGCGCGCGTGGGGGACGTTCCCGCGCTACCTCGGGCACTACGTGCGCGAGGAGGGCGTCCTGACGCTGGAGGACGCGATCGTGCACCTGTCCGCCCGTCCCGCCGCACGCCTCGGGCTGACCGACCGCGGCCGGATCGCGCCGGGGATGGTCGCGGACCTCGTGCTCTTCGACCCGGACACCGTCGCCGACCGGGCCACGTTCGAGGAGCCTCGCCGGCAGGCGGCCGGCATCCCGTGGGTGCTCGTCGCGGGGGTCCCGGTCGTCGCGGAAGGACACCGGACGGAGGCCGTGCCCGGCCGGGCGCTACGCTCGGCCTCATGCGCGCCTTCCTGATCCTGCACGGCTGGGACAACTTCCGGCCGCCTGGGCACTGGCAGTTCGAGCTCGCCGCTGCCCTGCGCGCGCGGGGCGAGCGGGTGGTGTACCCGCAGCTCCCCGATGCGGAGCGGCCGGAGGTGGACGCCTGGCGGGAGGCCGCGGCCGCGGCGCTCGCGGAGGCGGCAGCGGACGGCGCCCGGGTGACGGTCGTCGCCCACAGCCTGGGCGCGATGCTCTGGCTGGGCGCGCGTCCCGCCGACGACAGTGCCGTCGAGCGCGTCCTGCTCGTCGCGCCGCCGTCGCCCGGCTTCCTGCTCGACAACCCCGAGGTCGCCGCGTTCGCCGCGCTGGCGCCGAGCCGGCCGGGCGCCGAGACGCGCATCGTCGCCTCCGACGCCGACCCGTGCAACCCGGAGGGCGCGGCGGCCGTGTTCGCCGGTCCGCTCGGTCTCCCGCTCACGACGATCCCGGACGGCGGCCATCTCACGCTCGCGTCCGGATACGGAACGTGGCCGTCGGTGTTCGAGTGGTGCCTCGACCCGACGGCCACGATCCTCCCGCGCTAGCGGGAGGAATGCCGGAGACTCAGTACTCGCCGCTCAGTACTCGGCGGCGCGCACGACCGCCACGAGCGGCTCGAAGAGCGCCTCGCCGCGCGTCACGCCCATGACCTCGTCGACGATGTCCTCCGGGTCCGCGCGGCGCAGGAGCTGCTGGAACTCCACGCTCTGGGTGTCCTCCGGGACGTCGAAGCGCAGCGCGGCGCCGATCGCCGCGATCAGCGCCTCCGGGATGCCACCCACGTACTGCACGTAGTCGGCGGCCGGCCCGACGAACCGGTCGTTGCGGCCCAGCTTGCGCAGCGGCTCGCGGCCGACGCGGATCACCTCGTCCACCAGGTAGGGGTTGCGGAAGCGGTTCAGGATCTTCGCCCGGTACGCCGCCAGCTCCTCCGGGTCGAGCCCGTGCTTGGCGCTGAGCGCAGCCGACGTCTCCGCCAGCGCGGCCTCCGTCGCCTCCAGCACGGACGGGATGCCGATCGCCTCGCTGATGATCGTCGCTCCCGCGAGGAACCCGGTGTAGGCCACCGTCGCGTGCCCCGTGTTGACCGTGAACAGCTTGCGCTCGATGTACGGTCCCAGCGAGTCCACGAAGTGCGCTCCCGGGATCGGCGGCACGTTCCCGTTGAACGGGCTGCGGTCGACCACCCACTCGTAGAACGTCTCCACCGTCACGTCGATGCCCGCGTCGGGCGCCTGCGCCGGCACGATCCGGTCGACGGCGGTGTTGGCGAAGACCGCGCGGGCGGCCAGCTCCTCGCGGGTGTCGTCGTCGGGGAGGCCGTCCATCAGCTCGGCCGCGAGGAGGTCGGTCGCGCCGATCGCGTTCTCGCACGCCATCACCGCGAGCCGGGGAGCGTCCGCGGCCCGGGCGGCGAGGCCGCGCGCGATCACCGGAGCGACGAAGCGCAGGATGCGCGGCCCGACCGCCGTGGTCACCACGTCGGCGGTCGCGATCTCGGCGACCAGCGCGTCCTCGGCGGTCGCGCTGTTGATCGCGCGGAACCCCGTGACGGTCTTCGTCTCCGCGTCGTCGCCGACCAGGTGGACATCGTAGGACTCCGCCGCGTCGAGCGCCTCGATCAGCTCGGCGTTGACGTCCGCGAACACCACCTCGTACCCGGCTTCGTGGAGCAGGAGCCCCACGAAGCCGCGCCCGATGTTGCCCGCGCCGAAGTGGACGGCTTTCATGCGAGCTCCCCCTCAGTCGTTGACGTCGCCGAGCAGTGCGAACAGGGCGTCCGCGTCCGGTGCGTCGATGAGCTGCTGCACATCGTCCTCCTCCGAGAAGAGGATGGCGATCTTGCTCAGGATGTCGAGGTGCTCGTTGTTCTTCCCGGCGATGCCCACGACGAACCGCACCTCCTCGCCGCCCCAGTCGAGCGGCGAGGAGTAGCGGATGAAGGAGAGCGCCGAACGCACGATCTCGTCCTTGGACTCGTTGGTGCCGTGCGGGATGGCCAGGCCGTTCCCCATGAAGGTGGAGACGGTCGCCTCGCGCTGCGCCATCGAGTCGACGTAACCCGGCTGCACGGCGCCCGCCCTCACGAGCAGCTCACCCGCCTCCCGGATCGCGTCCTCCCGCGTGGTCGCGGTGCCCGCGGCCACGACGTTCGCCCGGTCGAGAATCGTGTCGGTCATTTGCTGGCGTCCTCCGTAACGGTCTGCTGCTGCTTCGCGACGAGGTCGACGACCTCGTCGTACTTGGGGCTGTTCATGAAGTTGTCGACGGACACGTGGAGCGAGGCCGGCGACTGGCCCTTGGCCCGGTCGGTGAGCTCACGCTGCGTGATCACCAGGTCGGCCGAGCCGTCGAGGTTGCTGATGGCCTGGTTCGTCACCGTGACCCCCTCCACGCCGGCCTTCTTGATCTTGTTCCGCAGCACGGACGCGCCCATCGCGGACGAGCCCATCCCAGCGTCGCACGCGAAGACGATGTTGCGCACCAGTCGGTCGGTGCCGTCGCCCTGCGCGTCGCCGGTGTCGTGCTCGCCCTCCTGGACCAGACCCTCCAGGACCGACGAGGACTTGCCCTTGTTGGCCTCGGTCTGAGCCACGGCGGCGTTCAGGTCGCCCAGGTTGCCGGCGGCGATGTCGCGGCGGCGGCTGGCTCGCAGGATGATCGACGCGACCACGAACGACACCGTCGCCGCTCCCACCACCGAGAGCGCGACACCGGGGATGCTGCTGAGCGGTGCCTGCACCAGGACCGCGATGATCGACCCGGGGGAGGCCGGAGCGCGCAGGCCCGAGTTGAACGTCACGTTGATCGCGATGCCGGTCATGCCGCCGAGGATGGCCGCGATGACGATCATCGGCTTCATCAGCACGTACGGGAAGTAGATCTCGTGGATGCCGCCGACGAACTGGATCAGCGCCGCGCCGGGCGCGCTCGCCTTGGCGATGCCCATGCCGAAGATCGAGTAGGCGATCAGGATTCCGAAGCCGGGGCCGGGGTTGGCCTCCAGCAGGAACAGGATGGACTTGCCCTGCTGCTGCGCCTGCTCGATGCCGAGCGGGGTGAGCACGCCGTGGTTGATCGCGTTGTTGAGGAACAGCACCTTGCCCGGCTCGATCAGGATGCTCGCGAACGGCAGCAGGTGTACCGAGATCAGCCAGTTGACCGCGTTGCTCAGCACGCCGCTCAGCCACTCGACGAGCGGGGCGATCCCGAAGAACGCACCGATCGACAGCAGCATGCCGACGATGCCGGCCGAGAAGTTGTTCACCAGCATCTCGAAGCCGGCCTTGATCTTGCCTTCCCAGATGCTGTCGACCTTCTTCATGACCCACGCGCTGAGCGGGCCCATGATCATCGCACCGATGAACATCGGGATGTTCGAGCCGACGATGACGCCCATGGTCGCGATGCTGCCCACCACGCCGCCGCGGACGCCGTAGACCATGCGGCCGCCGGTGTTCGCGATGAGGAGCGGAAGCAGGTACGTGATCATCGGGCCGACGAGGCCCACGTACTGCTGGAAGGTGTGGCCGCTGGGGTCCTGCGCGAGCACGGTGGCCGCGCCGGTCCAGCCGATCTTCGCCTGATCGCCGAAGCCGCCCAGGATGCCGTTGATCGCCCAGCCGGTGCTCTGCAGCCAGCCGGTGGCGATGAAGAGGGCCGTGATGAACCCCCAGGCGATGAACGCCGGGATGTTCGGCATGACCATGTTCGAGAGGAAGGTCCCGAAGCGCTGCACGTGGACGCGAGCGCTGCTGGGCTGCTTCGGCGTCGTCGCTGTCGCCGATGTCATGATGGTGCCTCGTTTCTGTGTCGGTCCTGCCGAGGCAGGTGGGGTTCCTGCCTAGGCAGGCGGATGGGCGAACCCGGCGGCCGTGGTTCGGACGGCCTCCCGGGCTTCGGCCGCGCCGTCGGCGGCCAGTGCTGCCTCGGCCAGGGCTCTCGCCTGGTCGAGGGTGTAACGGGTGAGGGACAGCCGCACGTCGGCGAGGGCCGCCGGCGACATCGAGAGAGTGGTCGCGCCGAGGCCGACGAGCACGACGGCGAGCAGCGGGTCGGCCGCGGCCTCGCCGCAGATGCCGACCGGCTTGCCGTGCGCGGCACCCGCTGCGCCGACCTCGCCGACGAGGCGGAGGACGGCCGGGTGCCACGGGTCCTGGAAGCCGGCGACCGAGCCGAGGAGGCGGTCGGCGGCCATCGTGTACTGGGTGAGGTCGTTGGTGCCGATGGACGCGAACGCGGCCTCGGCCAGGATCCGGTCGGCCAGCAGGGCGGCGGAGGGGACCTCCACCATCACCCCGACGGTCTTGAGCCCGAACTCGGTCGCGAGTCTCACGAAGTACCGGGTCTCCTCGACCGTGGCGACCATCGGAGCCATGACCCACAGGTCCGCCTCCGTCTGCGCGTCCGCTTCGGCGAGGGCGGTGAGCTGCTCGCGGAGGATGTCCTCGTTGGCACGCAGCGCGCGGAGGCCGCGCAGGCCCAGGGCCGGGTTGTCCTCGTGGGCGTCGTTGAGGAACTCCAGCGGCTTGTCCGCCCCTGCATCGAGGACCCGGACCACGACCTTCTTGCCCGGGAACGCCTGCAGCAGCTTCACATACTGCTCGCGCTGCTGCTCCACGGTCGGTGCCATCCGGGCGTCCAGGAACAGGAACTCGGTGCGGAACAGGCCGACACCCTCCGCGCCGGCCTCGACCGCCTTCTGCGCGCCCTCGGCCGAGCCGAGGTTGGCCAGCAGCGGGATCGGCGTGCCGTCGGCCAGCGCGCCGGGCTCCAGGCCACCGGCCAGCGCCGCCTCGCGCTCGGCGATGCGGCGGCGGGCGTCCTCGGACTGCGCCGAAGTCGGTGCGACCGTGACCGTCCCGGCGCCGGCGTCGAGGATCACCTCGGTGCCCGCGGCCAGGGCGTCCGCCCCGGCGACGCCGACGATCGCGACGATCGCCTTCTCCCGCGCCAGGATCGCCGTGTGCGAGGTCGGGCCGCCCTCGCGGGTGACCAGGCCGAGCACCTTCGTCAGGTCCAGCAGCGCCGTGTCGGCCGGAGCCAGGTCGCGGGCGACCAGGATGTACGGCTCGTCGGATTCGGGGACACCCGGGGCCGGCCGGCCCTCCAGGGCGGCGATCACCCGCTGGGCCACGTCGTCCAGGTCGGTGGCGCGCTCGCCCATGTAGCCGCCGAGGCCGATCAGCATGTCGCGGAACACCCCGAAGCCCTCGAACACGGCCCGCTCGGCGGTCGTGCCGCCGTCGATCCGGGAGGCGACGTCGTCGGCGAGGGAGGAGTCCTCCGCCATCATCGACTGCGCCTCCAGCACGTCCGCCGCGGTGCCGGACACGCGGCCGGCGCGCTCGCGGAGGTCGGCGGCCACGGTCGCGACGGCCTGCGCGACGCGGGCCTTCTCCTCGTCCGGGGTGCGGGTGCTGGGAGTGGTGTCCGGCTCGGGGAGCGGGTCGGACATGCGGAGCACGTGGCCCAGGGCGATCCCCTGGCCGATGCCGGCCCCGGTCAGCTGCGACGTCTGCGTCGTGTTGTCTGTGGTCTCGGACATGGTCAGGCGTCGTGGTCCGTGGTGAGGATCTCGGCCAGGTCGTCGAGGACCGCCTCGGCGTTCGGGGCGTCGGTCGCGAGGACGATCTTGTCGCCGTGGTCGATGCCCAGCGAGATCACGCCGAGGATGCTGCCGGCGTCGACCGTGCGCCCGCCCTCCTTCGAGAGCGACACCTTCGCACCGGAGGCGCCGACGGCCTCCACGAAGAGCTTGGCGGGTCGGGCGTGCAGCCCGTGGGTCGATCCGACGGTGATGATCCGCTCAGCCATTGTTCCGGTCTCCTTCGTTCTCGGGTGGCACGGTACGCCGCGGTCCCGCGGCGCCGTTCGCTCTCATCGTGCCCCGGCCTTCGCGCTCAGGGCCAGGTCCAGCGCCTGGGCGCCGTCCAGGGCGGCGGGTGAGACGGGCGGGAGCACAGCGACCGCGGTCCCGGTGCCGGCCGCCCTCGCGCGCAGCCCGGCCACGCCGGACTCGAGGTGCGCGCCGACGAGCACGACGTCGATCCCGGCGAACGAGTCGAGCTGACTCGCGCTCCCGGCGGCGACCTGCACCTGCAGCCCGCGAGCGGCCGCGGCGGACCGCAGCTTCACGGCGACGAAGGTGCTGGAGGCGCCCGCGCCGCAGACAACGACGATCTTCATCGACCTCATGCCTTTCGGTGGAACGGTGGAACGGGTGGTCCGGTGGATCGTGACCATGCTCCGCCCGGCGGGCGGGTGCGGGCCAGGACGGTTTCTTCCTGGGGGGCGGAAGGGGCGGGCGATCTGAAACATGTTGAATTGACATTGATGCTCTATGCTCAGGGAGCATGCACCTCCGGGCCCTCTCCAGACCCCTTCGTCTGCCCGCCGCCGCTCTCGTCGTCGGCGCGCTCGTCGCCACGACGACGGCGGCTTCGGCAGACGATCCGTCGGCCGCGCAGCGCCTGTCCGTCGAGTCCGTCGACGGCCGCGTCTCGGCGACGCTGAACACGGGACCGGACGGAACACTCGACCTCACGACGTCGCTGGACGGCCGTCCCGTGCTGCAGCCCGTGCGGCTGGGCATCGTGACGGAAGCGGCCGACCTCACGACCGGGCTGACCTTCGAACGCTCCGAGCGCCGGCGGATCCAGTCCAGCTACGCGCCCGGCGGCGCGGAGAAGGGGACCGTCTCCTCTGTCATGGATGAGCTGGTGGCCGTCTACCGCAAGGGGACGGCCGGCCTGACCGTCGCGGTCCGGGCGACTCCGTCCGGTGTGGCGTTCCGGTACACGGCCGACCTCCCCGGTTCCTCCGCGGTCGTGGCCGAAGCGACCGCGTTCGAACTCCTGGCCGGCTCGACGGTCTGGGCGAGCCCCTACGAGCGCAACTACGAAGGCAAGCCGCAGCGGTTCGGGCCGACGGAGCTGGGTGGTAACCGGCTGTCCATGCCCGCGCTCGTCTCCGCACCGGACGGCCGCTGGGTGCAGCTGACGGAGGCCGCCGTGCGCGCTGGCGGCGGTCCCTACCCGGCGGTGCGGCTCGATGCCCCCCGCGGCAAAGGGCAGGCACTCCGGGTGGCGCTGCCCGGGCCGGACAACGCCGTCTTCGATGAATCTCCGGCGAGCGTGCGAGTGCCTTTCGACGGATCGCTGACGACACCGTGGCGCGTGATCGGAATGGGGAGCGGGCTCGACGCTCTGGTGGAGTCCCACCTCCTCACCGATCTCAACGCTCCTCCGGCCCCGGAGCTGACCGGGTCGGCGGCGAACTGGATCCGGCCGGGCGTCTCGCTCTGGCCGTGGTGGTCGAACTCGATGGCGAGCGGCGACGACTACCTCGCACTGCACCGCCAGTACGTCGACGCTGCCGAGCGACTCGGCCTTCCGTACGTGACCGCGGACGCGGGCTACTCCTCGTGGGATCAGCTCGAGGAACTGGCGGACTACGCGAAGGCGCGCGGCGTCGGCATCTTCGCGTGGATGCACCGCAACGAATTCCGGAGGGCGGATAAGACGCTCTTCGATCAAAGCGAGATCGACAGCGCCATGAAGAAGCTCGCGGAGCGCGGCGTCGTCGGGCTGAAGATCGACTTCTTCGACTCCGATCGTGCGGACATCATGCGCTTCTACGACCGGCTCAGCATCGGCGCGGGCCGCGCGAAACTCATGCTCGACTTCCACGGTTCGACCAAGCCGGGAGGCGAGCAGCGCACCTACCCGCACGTGCTCACGAGCGAGGGCGTCGCGGGCGCCGAGGGATACAAGAACGGCAACCCGGCATCGGCGCGGGACAACGTCAACCTCACGCTCGGCCGCGGGCTTCTCGGCAGCGCCGACGCGACACCGGTCGCCCTGTCGCTCGCGAATCCGCTGACGACCCAAGCGCACCAGCTGGCTCTGTCGGTCGCCTTCACGTCGGCGCTCACCACGCTGGCCGACACTCCGGCCGCGTACGAGACCTGGCCGGGCGTGGATGTGCTCCGATCCCTCCCGACCGTCTGGGACCAGTCCCTGCTTGTCGACGCGGCCCCGGACAGCCACGCCGCCTTCGCCCGCCGGTCCGGTCAGGACTGGTACGTGGGCGCGATCACGGATGGCGCACGGCAGCTCCCCGTGCCGCTCGACTTCCTCGGGTCTGGGACCTACACGGCGACGGTCTACCGGGATGGCGGGGCGAACGGGCAGCCCCTGGTCGAGCGATCCGCGGTCACCTCGGCCGATACGCTCACCCTCCCGCTCGCGGAGCACGGCGGGGCGATGGTCGTCCTGACGCCCGGGCATCCCGCGCCGACCCCGAAGGCCGATCGGATCCTCGAGGCCGAGTCCGCCGCGATGGGCGGCAGCGCACGCGTCGCGCCCTGTGCGTCCTGCTCCGGCGGGGCCAAGGCCGGTTATGTGGGCTACGCGGGGATCACGTTCTCGGACGTCGAAGCTGAGGGCGCGTACACCGCCCGCATCGCCTACCTCTCCGGCGAGAAGCGGAGGCTGACCGTCACGGTGGACGGGGTCGCGTCGCCGCCGGTGACTCCGGCGGAGTCCGGGCGTGGAAGCGGCGATCCCAACGGCTGGAACGTCCCCCGCACGATCGACGTGCCTCTTCACTTCGCGCCGGGGAAGCACACGATCGTGCTGTCCGGGACCGATGGGAACGCCCCGGACCTCGACCGGGTCGAGCTCATCCGGACCTATCAGGCGGAGGACGCGGCCAACGTCCTCACCGGAAGGGCCACCCGGGCGCCGTGCGCAGCGGCCGGCTGCAGCGGCGAGATGGTAGGCCAGCTCGGGTACGGCGCCTCCGTGACCTTCACGGGCGTGACGGCAATGAAGGCCGGCGCGACGACGGTCGGCATCCGCTACGCCTCCGCTCAGGTGCGGTCCATCGTCGTCCGCGTCAACGGAGGACCGGAGCGCGTCGTCACGTTCCCGCGCACCGCGTCGTGGGACGACTGGAGTCTCCGAACCATCAGCGTGGACCTCGTCGAAGGACTCAACTCGATCACGCTCGCCGCGGAGGCGTCCGGCTGGGCTCCCGACATCGACGCGATCGACGTCGCGCAGTAGCGGAGTCTCCCATGCCGATTCCCACCGACGACGTCGCCTCCACGCTCACCCGCAGGGGTGCCCGCCGCGCCACTCCCCACCCCCGCCTCGCCATCCTCGACCTCCTCCGCCTCGCCGCCGCCCTCTCCGTGGTCGCCTACCACTGGCTGTTCTGGGGCATCGAGCACGGCGCCATCCACTCGTTCGGAGCCACGCCCGTCTCCTGGCTGGCCGCGTACGGGTTCCTCGGTGTCCAGCTGTTCTTCCTGATCAGCGGGTTCGTCATCTTTCTGTCCGCGTCCGGGCGCGAGGCGTCCGCGTTCGCTGCCGGGCGGGCGACGCGGCTGTATCCGGCCTACTGGGCCGGGGTCGCGCTCACCTCGGCGACCCTGCTGGTCACCGGGCAGACCGCTCCGCTCGAGCTGCTGCCGAAGTTCCTCGCCAACCTCACGATGGCGCCCGCCGTGTTCCGGCAGCCGCAGCTCGACGGGGTGTACTGGACGCTCACCCTCGAGCTGCAGTTCTACGCGCTCGTCTTCCTCTTCCTGCTGTTCCGGCGGCGGCGCTGGCTCGACACGTTCTTCCCGCTGTGGGCGATCGGGATGCTCGGGACGACGCTGTTCGTGCCCCGGGTGGCCGCCCTCCCGCTCTGCGGCGACCTGTTCACGCTGTTCGCGGGCGGCGCGATCATCGCGATGATCTCGCGCAGCGGGTGGACCGCGTTGCGCGCGGCCGGCCTGCTCGCGAGCGTCGTCGGCGGTGTCGTGGCGACCATCCGGCACGCGGACGAGTCGGGCGACGGTGCCGCGACCGACCCGGTCGCGCTGGGGGTCGTCGTGGTCCTGCTCTTCGTGCTCGTGCTCGTCCTCACCCGGCCCGCGGTCGCCGCGCTCCCTGTCCCGGGGAGCCGGTTCCTGGGGGCGCTGACCTACCCGCTCTACCTCAGTCACGCCGTCTTCGGCTACGCACTGCTCAACCGATGGGTGGACCCGGGCGCGATCTGGCCGGGGATCGCGGCGGCCCTCCTCGTCGTCCTCGGGGTCGCCGCCGCGGTCCACTTCCTCGTGGAGCGGGCGGGCGCGCCGCTCTGGCGGTCCCTCTTCCGGTTCGTGTTCTCACCGGTCGCCAGGCTGGAGGCGCGGTCCAGACGAACTTCCTGAGGGGCGGAAACTTGCCGCGAGCGACCTGCGGCAACCGCTGCCGAGTGATTGACTCGGGTGGGAAAGGTGGTCGCGGTCCATGGCGCTCTCCGCGAAGCAGACGAGGATGCTCGACATCCTGTCGCGTCGTGCTGCCTGGGTGACCGCCGCGGAGCTCGCGCACGACCTGGGCGTCACCTCCCGCAGCATCCGCAGCTACGCCGCCGCGCTCGGCGAGCTGGTCGAGTCCGGTCCCACCGGGTACCGGGTGAAGGGCGACGCGTACGCCGCCTACCTCGCCGACACCTCCGGCGCGGCCCCGGCGGCCGGGTCGCCGCAGGAGCGGCTGGCGTTCCTCGCGCGGAGGCTGCTGGACGAGCCCGACGGGATCGACGTCTACGAGACGGCGGAGAGCCTGTTCGTGTCCGACTCCACCATCGAGTCCGACCTCACCCGGGTCCGCAGCCTCCTCGCCGGCACCGAGCTCGCGCTCGACCGGCACGGACCGGTGGCGCAGCTGACCGGCCCGGAGATCGCCCGGCGCAAGCTCATTAGCCGGCTGTTCCGCGACGAGACGCGCCAGGGCGTCGTGGATGTGTCCCGCATCCAGGAGGCGTTCGGGTCGCAGGGGCTGGCCGCGTTCAAGTCCGACCTGGTGGAGATGCTGGACGCGCGCGGGTTCTTCGTGAACGAGTACGGCATCAACGACGTCCTCCTGCACATGGCCGTCGCGCTCGACCGGGTGGCCAAGGACCGGGTGCTCCCCGCCGCGGGCGGCGCCGACGCGGGGGAGGCACTGCGCGGCCTCGCCGACGACCTCGGCGGGCTGGTGCGGAAGCACTTCGGCGTCGAGCTGGACCCGACCGAGCTGCGCTACCTCGCCATCCTGCTGCGCACCCGGGTGATCGCGCCGGGCGCGCGTGCGGACAGCGTGGCCGAGTTCGTCAGCGACGAGGACCTGGCCGTCGTGCGCGGCATCGTCGCACGGGCCTCCACCGAGTATCTGGTCGACCTCCGCGACGAGGACTTCATCGTGCGGCTCACGCTGCACGTCCAGAACCTGGTGGCGCGCGCGCACGAGAACACCTACTCCCGCAACCCCCTGACCCGCTCGATCAAGAGCTCCTACCCGATGACCTACGAGCTGGCCGTCTACATCGCCAGCCGGCTGCAGGCCGCGGAGGGGATCGCGGTCAACGACGACGAGATCGCCTACATCGCCATGCACGTCGGCGCCTACCTCGAGCAGCAGTCGCGCCGCAGGGACGCCGTGCGCACCGCCGTGGTCTGCCCCAACTACTACGACATGCACATCCTGCTGCGCGAGAAGCTGGAGAGCGCCCTCGGCGACGAGCTGGACATCGTGAGCGTCATCACGTCGACCGACGCCGACTGGTCGGCCATCGACGCCGACCTCGTGCTGACCACGATCGACCCGCGCGGGCGCCGGGAGAACACGGTCATCGTGCAGCCGTTCCTCACCGAGACCGACGTGGAGCACATCCGGCAGTCGGTCGCCCGCATTCGCCGGCAGCGGCGCCGGGCCGGGATCAAGAACGAGCTGCTCGAGTACTTCGACGAGAGCCTGTTCCTGCGCAACTTCTACGCGCGCGACGCGATCACGATGATCCGCGCCCTCGGCGACCGGATGATCGCGGCCGACGCGATCGGCAGCGACTACGTGGAGCAGGCGGTCGAGCGCGAGCAGATGTCGTCGACGGCGTTCACGGACACGCTGGCGGTGCCGCACGCGATGACCATGAACGCCAAGCGCACCGCCATCGCGATCGTGGTCAACGACACCGCGATGGACTGGGGCGACGCCCGGGTCAACGTGATCGCGTTCATCGCGTTCTCGGAGGGCGGCCGCGCGGCGTTCCAGACGGTGTTCGACCAGTTCGTGGAGGTGTTCTCCGACCGGGAGGCCGTGCTCGGCCTCATCCGCCGGGCCGACACCTTCACGGCGTTCATCGACGAGCTCGTCCGCATCATCGACGCCTAGCGGCGGCACATTCGTCACGAATGTCGCGTTTGCCGCCGCGATTCCCCACATTCGGCACGAATGTGCCGGCGTACATTCAGCACGAATGTCGCGTTTGGCGGCGCGATTCGCGACATTCAGCACGAATCGCGCGGCGCTGGAACGGCGGAAGCCGCCGGGCGCGCAGCGGAACGTGCGCGCCCGACGGCTTCCGGGCCGCCGTCAGTTGGCGGTGACGAGGTACGTCACGGCGACACCGGGGGTGCCGATCGCGACGGTGTACTTGTCGTTCTTGTAGACGGCCTTGCTGTCGGTCGCGCCGGGCTGGACCGTGTAACCGGCCTTCTCGAGTGCGGCCTTCGCGTCGGCGAAGCCGTTCTTGTCCTTCGGCTGGACCGTGACGGACCAGCCGTCGTTGTGGTCGCCGTTCGCGACGAGCACGGTGCCGGCGACGATCGGGACGTCCGACTTCGGGAAGTCGGAGGGCAGCGACTTGGAGGTCGCCTCCTGGGAGGCCGACGCCGACGGCGTCGAGCTGGAGCCGCTACCGCTGCCGGAGCAGCCGGTGAGTGCGGCGATGGACAGTGCCGCGACCAGGGCGGCGGGAACGAGCATTTTGCTGTTGGTGCGCATGATTCTTCCTAGTGCTGTATGGAGTGCGGTAGTGCAACACTCCAGCCTACTGCGCAGCCTCCGACGCTCCCGGCGGGACCTCCCGCGCCCGGGTCAGCCCAGCAGCAGCGTGCTGAGCTGGTCGGCCGAGTGCACGACCGCGATCGCGCCGGCCGCCTCCGCGGGCGAGCCGTAGCCCCACTCGACGAGGATGGTCGGGATGCCGTGCTCGGCGGCGCCCTCCACGTCGAACTGGCGGTCGCCGACCATCACGGTGTGGTCGAGCGCGACGCCCTGCTCGCCGAGGCGGCGCAGCGCGTCGGCGACGACGTCGGCCTTGGCGCTGCGGCTCTCGTCGTCGGTCGCGCCGGCGATGACGTCGAAGTACTGCGCGAGCTCGAAGTGCTCCAGGATGCGCGTGGCCTGCGTCTCCGGCTTGCTGGTGGCGACGGCGAGCGGGATGCCGGCGGCCTGCAGGCGCTGCAGGAGGCCGCGGATGCCGGGGAAGACGGCGCTGTCGAACGCGCCGTTGGCCGCATAGTCCGCGCGGTAGACCGTGAGGGCGTCGCGGGCGGCCGCCTCGTCGAAGCCGGCCATCGACTGCAGCGAGTCGAGCAGCGGCGGTCCGACGTACTCCACGAGCTCGGCGGGGGTGGGGATGGGGAGGCCGAGCGTCTCGAACATGCGCACCAGGGAGGCGGTGATGCCGGGTGCGGAGTCGGTGAGGGTGCCGTCGAGGTCGAAGAGGACGCAGGTCCAGGTGCGCGCGACGGTCGTGGGCGCGTCGGTGGTCGTGGTGATCGGGTTTGTCATAGCCGTCCCATGATATGTGAGGTGTTCGTGCGTGCCGTCAGTGCTCGCTGAGAGCTGACTCGATGTGCGAGCGCGCGACGACCATCGTGTGCGCCGCTCCCGGGTCGAACTGGACCGCCACGAAGTCGGCATTGGCGATGTAGCCGAGCGCTTCGGCGGCAGGGACGATGACGGCCTGCACGCGGGTTCCCTTGCCTCCGGCGGCGCCGACGGCGTTCCGCAGCGCCTTCATGGAGGTGAACAGCGGCAGCACGGGCTCGCCCGCCGTCGACTGGATCGTGCGCAGTCTCACCTCGTCCGGCGTCGACCCCGTGACGTCGACGACCAGGCCGCCCTTCGTCGCGGCGGCGAGCAGAGCCTCCAGGTTCTCCAGCGTCGGCTCTGCCGTGATGGCCGCGAGAGCCTTGCGGACCGGCCCGTTCTCGTAGGTCTGGGGGAAGCGTCCCGCGGGTGCGGCCATTAGAACAGCCTGCTGTCGCTGTCGTCCAGCCCGCGCATGGCGTCGTAGTCGAGCACGAGGCAGCGGATGCCGCGATCCTCGGCCAGCGTGCGGGCCTGCGGTTTGATCTCCTGCGCCGCGAACACCCCGGACACGGGAGCCAGCAGCGGGTCGCGGTTCATCAGCTCCAAGTACCGGGTGAGCTGTTCGACGCCGTCGATGTCGCCGCGGCGCTTCAACTCGACCGCGACTGAGGCGCCGCGCTCGTCACGGGCCAGGATGTCGACCGGCCCGATCGCCGTCATGTACTCGCGGCGGACCAGCACATGGCCATCGCCGAGGAGGTGGATCTGCTCGGCCAGCAGCTTCTGGAGGTGCGCCTCCACACCATCCTTCTGCAGCCCGGGGTCGATGCCGAGGTCGTGCGCGGAGTCGTGCAGCACCTCGTGGATGGAGACGATGAGCATGTCGGCGGTCTTCGCCTGCGTGACGCGCCAGACCTCGGTGATCCCGGCCTCCCGCTGCAGCTCGTCGGGCTCGTCGACCGTGAGGGTGCACGGCGGGCTCATCCAGTTGAGGGGTTTGTAGGAGCCGCCGTCGGAGTGGACGAGGAGGCTGCCGTCGGCCTTGAGCATGAGCAGGCGCTTGGCCAGCGGGAGGTGGGCGCTCAGGCGGCCGGCGTAGTCGACGGAACAGTTGGCTATCACGAGGCGCACCGGTCAAGTGTACGGTGCCGGCGGTGCTGCCGCCTGGGCGGTGCTGGCAGGATGAGGGCATGGCCCACGACCTCCTCATCGGCACGTACACCCAGCGCCTCCCGCACGTCGACGGTCACGCCGAGGGAGTGCTCTCGGCACGGTTCGACGGCACGGCGGTCGGCGACGTCGCCGTGGCGGCGCGCGTCCCGAACCCGTCGTGGGTAGCCGTGTCGGTCGACGGCTCGCGGGTCTACGCGGTGGAGGAGACCGGGCCGGACGGCGGCGTCTCGGCGTTCGCGCGCTCGGCCGACGGATCGCTGCGGCCGCTGGGCCGGGTGTCGAGCGGCGGCGATTCGCCCGCGCATCTGGCGCTGCACCCCTCCGGCCGGTTCCTGCTGACCGGGACGTACGTGGGCGGGAACGTCTCGGTCTTCGCGCTCGACGCCGGCGGAGCGCTCGGCGAGCGGACCGCGTTCGTGCAGCACGAGGGCCGCGGCCCGGATGCGGTGCGGCAGGAGGCGCCGCACGTGCACCAGCTCGGCATGGACCCGGTCACCGGGGCCGTCGTCGTCGTGGACCTCGGAATCGGGGAGGTGCGCTGGTACGCGCTCTCGGACGCGGGCGAGCTGACGCTCCGGCCGGAGGCGACCGTCGCGGTCGGTGCCGAGGGGCCCCGGCACCTGGCGTACCACCCGGACGGCCGGCACATCCTCCTGCTGAACGAGCTCGGCAGCACGCTCGAGGTCCTCCGCCGCGAGGGCGATCGGTTCGAGCGAGTTTCCTCGGTCGGGACGCGGGGACCCGCAGCCGACGCGTCGGCCGCGAACCTCACCGCCGCGGTGCGGCTGACGGCGGACGGGCGCACCGTCCTCGCGACCAACCGCGGCGACGACACGATCGCCGTCTTCGCGTTCGACGCGTCGACGTCCGGGCTGGAGCTGGTGGAGGTCGTCCCCGTGGGCGGCAGGGCGCCGCGCGACCTGGTCCTCTCGCCGGAGGGCGACCGGGTGCTGGCGGCCTGTCAGGACAGCGACGAGGTCGTCGTGTTCGCGTTCGACCCCGCGACGCGCGCGCTGCGCCGGCTGGGCTCCTCGCCCGTGCCGACCCCCGTCTGCCTCGCGTTCGCCTGAGCGAACCCGTCGCGCGACGCGCGTCCGACTCCACATCGGGCTCCCGCCGGCCGCGCACCAGCCGAGTACGCAGATAATCCGCGTACTCGAGCGTTCTCGCCTGACTTTGCGCGTACTCGCCGGTTGGGCAACAGCCGAGTACGCAGATTATCCGCGTACTCGCGTGTTCTCGCCTGACTTTCCGCGTACTCGCGGGTTGGGCGACTGCCGAGTACGCGGATTATCCGCGGACTCGCGCGGCTTCGCCTGACTTTCCGTGCGCTCGCATGCGAGGCCCGAGCTCAGTCGGCGGCGGCCGCCAGGTCCCGCGCGCGCCGCTCGGCCGCCGGGCGCACCGCAGGCGCGGCCAGGAAGGACGCGACCAGCAGCACGAGGATGAGGTACAGCGCGTTCAGGAGGCCGAACTCCTTGCCGAGGAAGCCGATCAGCGGCGGCCCGACCAGGAAGGCGCAGTAGCCGATGATCGCCACGGCGGACACGCGCGCGGCCGGGTTCTCGGTCCCCTCCGAGGCCGCCGACATGCCGAGCGGGAAGCCGAGGGAGACGCCGAAGCCCCACAGCACGGTTCCGATCACGGCCACCCAGAGCGGCCCGCCGAGGATGAAGAGCAGCAGCCCGGCGACGCCCATCGCGGCGGTCAGCCGGATCGCGGCGACGCGTCCCACCCGGTCGACGATCGGGCCGCCGAGCACGCGGCCGAGGGTCATCGCGGAGACGAAGAAGCCGAACACGAGCGCGCCGGTGGAGTTGGACTGGCCGTGGCCGTCCACCGTGGCCAGCGCGATCCAGTCGTTGGCGGATCCCTCGCCGAACGCCATGCCGAGCATGACGACGCCGATCAGGATGAGCCGCCAGTCCGCCCAGACCGCCAGCGAGGCGCGCAGCCGCTGCCCGAACGGCACGCGCTCCGTCTCGCCCGTCTCGTCGCCGAGCTCGGCCTCGCGCGGGATGAAGCGGATCGCGACCAGCGCCACGACGACCATCAGGACGGCGATGAACGAGAGGTGCCAGACCACGCCGATGTGCAGGGCCGCGGCGCCGGCGCCGATGCCGGCGCCGAGGACGGTGCCGAGGCTGAAGAAGGCGTGCATGAGCGGCATCAGCGTCTTGCCGATCTCGCGCTCGACCGCGGTGCCCTCCACGTTCATCATCACGTCGACCATCCCGTTGCCGAATCCGAGCAGGATCAGGCCGACCGCGACCATCGGCACCGCGTGGAACACCGTCGAGCCGAAACCGATCGCCAGGGTGCCGATCGCGACGATCGCCAGGCTGCCGACCATCCCCTTGTGCGGGCCGAAGCGGACGAGCACCAGCGAGGACACCGAGAGGCCGACGATCGCGCCCGCCGACATGCCGAGGATGAGGTAGCCGACCGACGACGGGTCGCGGCCGAGGCCTAGGTCGTCCCGCACGCCGGGGATGCGGGCCACCCAGGTCGCCATCGCGAGCCCGCTGAGGATGAAGATGACGAAGACGGCGTTCCGCCAGGCGCGCAGTTCGCGGCGGCTGCGGGTCGTCGTCGGGGTCGGCTGTGACATCGGCTGTCCTGGGAGAGCGAAGGGGGCCGCGGGCGGCCGCCGGGTTCTGGTGGGGAGCGGATTTTCGCCGCTCGAATCGTTTCGATCGAAACGATTCGACTAAGCTATCACACGTGAACGACAGCAGCACACCCCTCGCGGGCGCCCGGCCGACTCTGGCCGCCGTCGCCCGCCTGGCCGGTGTCTCCAACTCCACCGCATCGCTCGCCTTCTCCGGCACCGGCCCCGTCTCGGACGCCACGCGCGAGCGCGTCCTCGACGCCGCGAAGCAGCTCAACTACGCCGGCCCCGACCCGCGTGCGCGGTCGCTGCGGCGCGGACGGTCCGGGATCGTCGGGGTCGTCATGGAGGAGCGGGTCGGCGACGCCTTCCGCGACCCGATCAAGATCGCGCTCCTGGACGGCATCTCCGACGAGATCGCCGCGGTGGACGCCGGCCTCCTCATCCTCACCGACGCGGGCGACACCGCTCAGCGCATCGAGGACGCCCCGATGGACGCGGTCGTCCTCGTCGGCTGCAGCCCCCGCCTGGACGAGTCGGTGGCGATGCTGCGCCAGCGCGGCATCCCGCTCGTCGCGATCGAGGGCGACCCGGCGGACGACGTCCCCTCCATCGGCCAGGACAACCGGGAGGCCACCCGCCTCGCCGCGCAGCACCTCCACGACCTCGGCCACCGGGAGGTCGCGCTGGTCACGCTGCCGCTCACGCGGGACCGGGCGCGCGGGCCGCTGACCCCCGCGCTCGTCGGCGGCAGCAGTTCCACCACCGCCACCGAGCGCCTGGCCGGCGCGCGGGACGTGTTCCCGGACGCGGGCGGCTGGACCACGCGCGGCTCGTTCGTGGAGGAGGGCCGGATCGCGGGCGTCGCCCTCCTCTCCGACCCGTCGCGGCGGCCGACGGCGATCATCGCCCAGAGCGACCTGCTGGCGGCCGGGGTGATCCGCGCGGCGGAGGAGCTCGGCCTAGAGGTCCCGGCCGACCTCAGCGTGGTCGGCTTCGACGGCGTCCGGGTGGACGGCCTCTGGCCCTACGACCTCACGACCCTCGTCCAGCCCGCCGTCGAGAAGGGCCGCGCCGCCGGCCACGCCATCGTGGAGATGCTGGAGGGCCGCCCGCCGCGCCCCACCTCTTTCACAAGCGAGTTCCACCGCGGCAACACCACCGCCGAGCCGCGCGCCTAGCGCGGGCGCCCGGAGTCGTCGCGAGCGGAGGATATTCGGCCGCTCCCGTCCCGGATCTCCTCCGCAGCCTGCGTCCGCCCGGCGTGTCGCCCGGGATCTCCTCCGTTGCCGACGCCACCGCCAGCCGCGCTCGCCACGATGCCGGCGCCGCGGAGAGCGGAGGACATGCAGTCGCTCCCATCCCGGATCTCCTCCGCAGCCTGCGTCCGCCCGGCGTGTCGCCCGGGATCTCCTCCGTTGCCGACACACGCCCCCGCAAACCCCTCCACCCCGGCCCGCATAGGGTGGGTCCATGGACCTCGAAGCCCTCTACCGCGACCTCCACGCCCATCCCGAGCTCTCGTTCCAGGAGCATCGCACCGCCGGCATCGTCGCCGAGCAGCTGTCGGCCCTCGGCCTGGAGGTGCACACCGGCATCGGCCGCACCGGCGTCGCGGGGGTGCTGCGCAACGGCGACGGGCCGACCGTCCTCCTGCGCGCCGACATGGACGGCCTGCCCGTGCGGGAGGAGACCGGCCTGCCGTGGGCGTCGACGCAGACCGCGCCCGGCGACGACGGCAACCCGGTCCCGGTGATGCACGCCTGCGGCCACGACATCCACATCACCTGCCTGCTCGGCGCCGTCGAGCGGTTCGCCGAGACCACCGACGACTGGTCGGGCACGCTGGTCGCCGTCTTCCAGCCTGCGGAGGAGCACGGCGGAGGCGCCGAGGTGATGGTGCAGGACGGCCTCTACGAGAAGGTTCCCGCCCCCGACATCGTCCTCGGCCAGCACGTCACCCCGTTCCCGGCCGGGATGGCGGGCGCGCATCCCGGTGCCGCGATGGCCGCGGTGGACGCGTTCGAGGTGACGCTGCACGGCCGCGGCGGCCACGGCTCCCGGCCGGAGACCACCATCGACCCCGTCGTCATGGCGGCGTCCGCCGTGATGCGGCTGCAGACGGTCGTGTCGCGGGAGATCGCGCCCCAGGACACCGCGGTCGTCACCGTCGGCACCCTCCACGCCGGGACGAAGAACAACATCATCGCGCCGTCCGCGACCCTGGGGATCAGCGTCCGCAGCTTCGACGATGCCGTCCGTGCGCGGGTGCTCGACGGGGTGGACCGCATCCTCCGCGCCGAACTGCAGGCGAGCGGCTCGCCGCACGAGCCCACCACGGACTGGGGCGAGCGCTACCCGGTCACGGTGAACGACGTGGAGGCCACCGCACGCGTCAACGCGGCCTTCGCGGCTGAGTTCGGCGAGGAGGCCGTGCTGGAGCCGGGTGCGCTGTCCGGCAGCGAGGACGTGGGCAACCTGGCGACGGCCGCGGGCGTCCCGCTCGTCTACTGGCTGCTCGGCGGCGGCGACCCGGAGAGAGTCCGCGCGGCGATCGCTGCCGGGACAGTCGAAACCGACATCCCGTCCAACCACTCGCCGTTCTTCGCGCCGGTGCCGCAGCCGACCATCGACACGGGCGTCCGCGCCCTGGTGGCGGCGGCGCGCGAGTGGCTGGCGTGAGCCAGCGCTACCGCACCGCCCCCACCCGCATCCACGCCCGGGTGCGCGCCCGCAGGCCGAGCGTCAGCGCCCGCGCCCCGAGGTAGCCGAACGCGAACGCGGCGGTCAGCCAGGCGAGCCCGCCCGCGCCGGGCGGCCCCCAGGCGACCGCCGCGAGCGCCAACGGCACGAACACCGCGACGTTGAGCACCCCCGTCAGCGCGAGGTAGCGGGCGTCGCCGGCGCCGATCAGCACGCCGTCGAGGACGAACACATACCCGCCCAGCGGCGCGCTCACGCCGATGATCGTGAGCGCGGGCGGCAGCAGCGCGGCGACCGACGGGTCGCTCGTGAACAGGCCGGCGGCCACCGGACTGAGGGCGACGGTCACCGCTCCCAGCACCACCCCCGCCCCGAGTCCCCACTGCACGCAGCGGCGGAGGACCTGGCGCACGTCGTCCAGCTCGCCGGCCCCGAGTCCTTTGCCCACCAGCGCCTGCGCCGCGATCGCGAGCGCGTCGAGCGCGAACGCGAGGGTCGCGAAGACGGTCATCGTCACCTGGAACGCGGCCAGCTCACCGGGGCCGAGCCGGGTCGCGCAGAACACCGCCAGCAGCATGGCAGCGCGCAGGCTCGCCGTGCGGACGAACAGCCAGCCTCCCGCCCGGGCGGTGCGGCCGATCCCGGCGTGGTGGGGGAGCAGCGGCGAGCCGACGCGCCGGGCGTGCCGGACGACGATGACCGCGTACACGGCGACCATCGCCCACTGCGCCACGACCGTGCCGAGCGCGGAGCCCGCGATCCCGAGGCCGGCCAGGTAGATGAAGCAGAAGTTGAGCAGGATGTTCGCGCCGAACCCGGCCACCGCGACCGCCAGCGGGGTGCGGGTGTCCTGGAGGCCGCGCAGCAGCCCGGTCATGGCGAACACGAGCAGCATGGCGGGCAGGCCGAGCATCGAGATCGACAGGTAGGTCTCCGCCTGCGCCGCGACCTCGGCGGACGCCCCGAACAGTCCCACCAGCACCGGGGACGCCGCCCAGCCCGCCGCCGCGAGCACGACGCCGAGGCCGAGCGCCAGCCAGCTCCCGTCCACCCCGGCGCCGACCGCCCCGCGCTCGTCCCCGGCGCCGAGCTTCCGCGCGACCGCGGGGGTCGTCGAATACGCGAGGAACACCATCAGGCCGACGATGGTCTGCAGGACGGCGCTCGCGATCCCCAGTCCCGCGAGCGGCGCGACTCCCAGGTGCCCGACCATCGCCGAGTCGGCCAGCAGGAACAGCGGCTCGGCCACGAGCGCGCCGAGCGCGGGCACCGCGAGACGGAGGATCTCGCGGTCGAGCGGGCGGCGGGGGAGGACGTTCACGGCCCGACAACGCTACCGCGGGCGTGCGACACACGACGTGCGGGAGGTCCGCCCGCTAGCATCGCCGGATGCGCCTCACCGTCCTCGGCACCGCCAGCCACTACCCGACCCCGGAGGCCGCCTGCTCCGGCTACCTGCTCGAGCACGGCCGCGCCGCCGTCTGGGTGGATGCCGGGCCCGGCAGCCTCGCCGAGCTCCAGCGGCACCGCTCGCCCGCCGACCTCGACGCGCTCTGGATCTCGCACGCGCACGCGGACCACACCGCCGACCTGCTCCCGCTCTACTACGCGCTCGCGTTCGGCGACCTCCCGCCGCGGCCGCCGCTGCCTCTGCTCGGCCCGGCCGACCTGCGCGGGCGGCTCGTCGGGTTCCTCGGCCCCGGCGCCGGCCCCGAGCTCGACCGGGTGTTCGCGTTCGCGTCCCTCGCCGACCGCCGGAGCCTGCGCATCGGCGGCCTCGAACTGGACTGGGAGGCCGTGCCGCACGACGTCCCCGCCTGGGCGCTGCGGGCGCGGGCCGGGGACGCCTCCCTCGTCTACACCGGCGACGCGACCCTGTCGCCCGGGCTCGTCGCTTTCGCCGGCGGGTGCGACCTGCTGCTCTCGGAGGCCGGGGCCGACCGGCCGGACGGCAGCCACCTCACGCCGGAGGACGCGGGCGCGCTCGCCGCGGACGCGCGCGCCGGACGCCTCCTGCTCACCCACCTCGCCCTCGGCCTGGACCCCGCGGAGGCCGTCCGGCGCGCCGCAGGGAACTACGACGGGCCCATCGCTCCGGCCCGTCCGGGCGACGTCGTGTCGGTCGGCCCGGTGTCGGAGGCTGTTCCTACAGTGGAGGCATGAGCCACCTGATGCCGGAACTGCTGTCCACCTGGTCCTGGCGGCTCGAGCGGGTGCGCAACGGGCGCACGGTGCTCACCAAGGGGCAGGCGGCCTCCGCCCGCACCGATCTGCTGCACGACCGGTCCGCGCACCCGGCCGACTACTCCGGCTACGAGGAGGAGTACGCCACCGCCCTCGACGCGCTGGGCGTGCTCGCGCAGCAGGCCAACCGCAGCGACGACCTCCTCTCGGTGCTGCGCGCCGAGCGGCGCTCGCAGGACCAGCCCGCGCGTGAGCGCTACGCGACCGCGCCGGACAGCGCCGGCGCCCAGCGCACCTCCCTCGCGGCCGAGCACGACCGGGTCCCGACGGGTCTCCCGGAGGCGCTGGACCAGTGGGTGCACCGGCTGATCCGCTACCGCAGCGGAGCAAAGATCATCGCCCCGATCGAGGCGGCGCGCGCCGAGATCCGGCTGCGCAACGAGGCCGACCTCAACCCGGGCGCCTACCGCAACGCGACCGCCGCGCCGTACTTCGGCCGGGTGATGCGGGAGCTGGGCGAGATCGCCACCGCGCAGCGCCCCGGCGTCCACATCTCCCGGCGCGGCCTGCACCGCGGCCTCACCGACGACTCCTTCCTGTGAGCCGCGCCTCCACGCGGCGCCGCGGGCCGGCGTCGCTGCCGGTCGTCGTCGCCCTGCTGGTCGTCCTGGCGGGCGCAGGAGGGTATGCGGCGCTGACCGGGGGCGGTGCCGGCGGCGCACCCGCGGATCGGTCGTCGTCCGTCGCGTCCTCCGACCCTTCCACGCTCGCCTCCCCGGCCGGCGCCCGCGCGGCGGACGGCCTGCTCGACGCGGCCGGAGCGCGTGCCGCGCTGGCGCAGCTCCCGGTGAAGGGCCGCGCCCCCGCGACCGGCTATGACCGTGTCGCGCGCTTCGGGGAGGCTTGGCTCGACGTGGACGGGAACGGCTGCGACACCCGGGACGACATCCTCGCCCGGGATCTCGCCGGCGTGACCCGGCGCACGGACTGCAAGGTCCTCACCGGCACCCTGGACGACCCCTACACCGGCCGGAGCATCGCGTTCACGCGCGGCGTGCAGACCTCCGCCCTCGTGCAGATCGACCACGTCGTGGCGTTGCTGGACGCCTGGCAGACCGGCGCGCAGGGCCTCACTCAGGAGGCGAGGGTCCGGCTCGCCAACGACCCGCTCGAACTCCTGGCCGTGGACGGCGCCACCAACCAGGCCAAAGGCGCGGGCGACGCCGCCACGTGGCTGCCGCCGAACCGCGGATTCCGCTGCGAGTACGCGGCCCGGCAGGTCGCGGTGAAGGCGAAGTACGGCCTGTGGGTGACGCCCGCGGAGGGCGCGGCCCTGAAGGGCATCCTGGCCGCCTGCTGACCGTCGCGTCGCCGCGTGCCGGGCGCCGTGGACGCCGCTACGATCAACGCATGCAGCAGCCAGAGCGCACGATCCGCCTTCGGTCCGGCGCCGCCGCGGGGCGACCGTGACGCCCGCCGAGGCGGCCGGCCTCCTCGGACTCCCCGACGGCGCGACCGAAGCCCAGATCGAGGAGGCGTACGCCGCGCGCGTCGCCGCCGTCCCGGAGAGCGACACCGCGGCCGTCGACGCCCTGACGCGGGCTCGGGATGCGCTGCTCGCCGGCGTCCGCTGGCAGCCGCCGCAGGGCGGAGGTGCGCAGAGCGCGCCCGGCGGAGCTCCGCAGAGCGCGCTTGGGGGAGGTGCGCAGAGCGCGCCCGGCGTCCCGCAGAACGGGGCGCATTCGTCCGCTGACGCCTGGGCACGTCCCGCGGCGCCGTCGCAGACGGGGTACCCGCTCCAGCCGGGCTCCGTGCCGCCGTCGGCCGCCGGGTACTCGACGCCTGCCGGCTCCGTCGCCCCGCCGCAGGCTGGCGTGGCACCGCAGCCTGGCGCCCCCGCGCAGCCCGCCCCTGCCGCGCAGTCTGGGGCCCCCGCGCAGCCCGCCCCTGCTGCGCAGCCCGGCGCCCCCGCGCAGCCTGGCTACCCCGCGCAGCCCGGCTACCCCGGCTACCCCGCGCAGCCCGCATACCGCGCCCAGCCACCTCAGCCGGCCCAGCGTTTCCCCGAGCAGCGCTTCGGCCAGCAGCCCGTCGTCCCCGCGCCTCCCGGCTACGCGCCCCCCGGCTACGCGCCCCCGGGCTACCCGCCGTACGCGGGCTATCCCGCCGCCCCGACCCCGCCGCGCAGGGGCCTGTCCACCGGCGGGATCATCGGCATCGCGCTCGGCGGCACCGCGGCGCTTCTCGTCTTCCTGCTCGTCGTCGTGCTGACGGTCGTCGGGAGCGCGCACCGTGGCGCCTCGGACGCCTCCCAGCACGGTTCGGCCGCCGCGCCCTCCACCTCGTCGCCGTCCGCCAGCGGGAGCGAGAGCTACGTCATCGACGGCGTGACCATCCAGCCGGAGCAGGGGTGGACCTTCCTGCTCACCTCGCAGCGCGACTGCCCGGGCGCCGAGGTGGTGGTCGGGTTCGCCGACACGGTCGACGGCGACTCGATCGACCAGCGCACCGAGACCGTGACCCTGAAGGCGGGCGTCCCGTACACGTACACCGTGCCCGACACGGCGTCCACGCACCCGTACGCGGGCATCGACGATCTGCAGTGCATCCCGACCTGACGCGACAAGCATCGGCGGCCGGCGACACGCGTAAAGATTCTGTTAGAAGTTTTCACAAATTATTGAAACGCGCGTAGAGTCACGCCATGACCACAGTGATTGAGGCCGCGGGCCTCGAGAAGCGATTCGGCAGGGTCCGGGCACTCGACGGACTCGACCTCACCGTCAGCGAGGGCGAAGTCCACGGTTTCCTCGGGCCGAACGGCGCAGGCAAGTCCACGACCATCCGCATCCTCCTGGGCCTCGCCCGCTCCAACGGCGGCTCGGCTCGGGTCTTCGGCAGCGACCCCTGGCGGGACGCCGTCGCACTCCACCGGTGCATCGCCTACGTCCCGGGCGACGTCAGCCTCTGGCCGAACCTGTCCGGCGGCGAGGCCATCGACCTCCTCGCCCGGCTGCGCGGCGGCACCGCCGACAAGGCCGCCTACGCCGAGCGCAAGAAGCGTCTGATCGAGGTCTTCCAGCTCGACCCGACCAAGAAGGGGCGCGCCTACTCGAAGGGCAACCGCCAGAAAGTCGCTCTGGTCGCCGCCTTCGCGACCCCGGCCGACCTGTACATCCTCGACGAGCCGACGAGCGGCCTCGACCCGCTGATGGAGGCCACCTTCAACGCCGAGATCGCCCGGATCTCCCGGGACGGTGCGACCGTGCTGCTCTCCAGCCACATCCTCTCGGAGGTCGAGCAGCTCTGCGACCGGGTCAGCATCATCCGCGAGGGCAAGACCGTCGAGTCCGGCACGCTGGACGAGCTCCGCCACCTGACCCGCACCGAGGTCTCGTTCGCCGAGGACGGCACGACGGACGCACAGCTCGCGCGCATCCCCGACGCCCACGACCTGCGCACCGACAACGGCCGGATCAAGTTCACCGCGGACAGCGACGGCCTCGCACCCGTCCTCGCAGCGCTCGCCGAGCTGAACGTGAAGAGCCTGACCGTCGCGCCGCCGTCCCTGGAGGAGCTGTTCCTCCGCCACTACGGCGACGAGCTGGCCGGCGTCGACAAGCTGGAGGCGGAGGCGAAGGGGCGATGAGCACCACGACCACCGACCGCCCGGCCGCGCGGGCCGGGCAGACCGCGGTCCCCGAGCGCGGACGCGTCGCGACCCTCGGGGTCCTGCTCCGTCAGCGCCTGCGGCGCGACCGCTGGCAGCTGCTCATCTGGATCCTCTCCATCGCCTTCCTCGCGCTGTTCTCGGCCGCGAGCATCGTCCAGACCTACGGGTCGGCGGCCGGCCGCGAGGAGCTCATCCGGCTGGCGATCGCCAATCCGACCGTCCTCGTCCTCCGCGGGCTGCCGCAGGGGACCGGACTCGCCGCGGTCACCTTCTTCGAGATCTACACCTTCCTGGCGCTGCTCGCCGGCCTCATGAACACCTTCCTCGCCGTGCGGCACTCGCGCGCGGAGGAGGAGTCGGGCCGCGCCGAGCTGATCGGCTCCACCCCGGCGGCGCGGTTGACGCCCACCGTGGCCACGGTCGTCCACGGCGTCCTCGCGGACATCGTGCTGGCGCTCGCGACCGCGCTCGGCTTCATGGCGGCGGGCCTGCCCGCGTACGGCTCGCTCGTCGCCGGCGCGGCGGTCGGCGGCGCGGGCATCGCCTTCCTCGCGGTCGGCCTCCTGCTCGCGCAGGTGATGAGCACCTCCCGCGGCGCCAATGGATACGCCTCCGCCGTCGTCGTGCTGGCCTGGGTGCTGCGCGGGATCGGCGACGCGATCGGCACGGTCACGAGCAGCGGGACGACCATGGTGTCCGGCTGGCCCACCTGGCTCAGCCCGATCGGCTGGGGCGAGCAGTTCTCCCCGTGGGTGCGCAACGACTGGACGCCGCTGCTTCTGCAGCTCGGGTTCGCCGTCGTGCTCATCGCCGCCGTGTTCGGCCTCCAGGCCGTGCGCGACTCGGGCGCGGGAATCGTCCCGGAGCGCGCGGGGCGCGCGGACGCGCTGCCGACGCTGAACGGCCCGCTGGGGCTCGCCTGGCGCCTGCAGTGGCCGACGATCCTCGGCTGGACGGTCGGCGGCCTCCTGACCGGTGTCCTCGCGGGGGCGCTCGGCAGCGTGGTCAGCTCCTCGATCGCCAACGACCCCAACCTGGCGAACATCCGGGATGCCGTCGCCCACCTGGGCGCGGGCGGCTCCGGACCGATGACGGCGCTGTTCCTCTCCGCGATCATGTCGATCGTCGGCGTGCTCGCCGCGGCCTGCGCGGTGCAGGCGGTCATCCGGCTGCGGCAGGAGGAGGTCGGCGGCTCGGCCGAGGTGATGATGGCGACTCCGGTCTCCCGCGTGCGCTGGCTGTTCGACTTCGTCCTGGTCGGCCTGATCGCGATCGTGCTGGTGCTGGTGGCCGCGGCCCTCGCCGCCGGGCTGTCTGCCATCGCGGCCGGCGAGAAGGCGTCGAGCTTCAACGACGCGTTCGCCGCCGCCGCCGCGCAGTTCCCGGTGGCCCTGGTCTACCTGGGCGTGCTGACGCTGGTGTTCGTGGTGCTGCCGAGCTGGACCGTCCCGGTCGGCTGGGCCGCCCTCGGCGCCGGGGCCTTCATCGGCATCTTCGGCGCCCTGATCAAGCTCCCGGACTGGCTGCGGCACGTCTCCCCGTTCGCGGACGCGCCCGTGGTCGTCGGGAAGGTCGATTGGACCGGTGGATACTGGATGTTCGGCATCGCGATCGTCGCGCTCGCCGCCTCGGCGGTGCTGATCCGCCGCCGCGACTTCGCGATCGGGTAGGGACGGGAATGGCCAGGGACGAACGGGCGCTGACGGAGATGATGGAGCACTCCGCGGCGGTGCTGACCGCCGCGGGGTTCCCGAAGATGCCCGCCCGGGTGCTGATGGCGCTCACCGTGACCGACTCGGCCGGTCTCACGGCCGCGCAGCTGGCCGAGCGGCTGGACGTGAGCGCCGCGGCCATCTCCGGCGCGGTCCGCTACCTGCAGACCCTCGGGATCGTGCGGCGGCTCTCCCAGAACGGCAGCCGCCGCGACCTCTACCAGATGCCCGCCGACTGGTATGCGCTGATGGTCCGCAACAGCCCGATCTACGGCGTCCTCGCCGACCAGGCGGATGCCGGCCTGGCGGCGATCGACGACCCGGACGACCCCGCCACCGAGCGCCTGCGTGACATGGCCGGCTTCTACCGCTTCATGCGGGACCGCCTGCCCGACATGCTCAACGAGTGGGAGCAGATCCGCGCGGCGCGGGACGCGTAGCGGCCCCCATCAGCACCGCGCCCGTATCCTGATCGTCGTGCCGACCGGATATCTGTGGCTCGGCGTGGCCTTCGCCGCCGCGTCGGTGATCGCGATCGTGGTGTGGATCGTGGTGGAGCGCCGGCGAGGGACCCGGGCCGCATCGGCGCGGGCCCGCTCGGCGGCCTGGTCCGTCGGCACCACCAACAATCTCGCAGAGCTCCACGGGGCGGTCCTCTCCCGGGTGACCTTCGACGGCTCGGACCCGCAGCTCGAGTTCGAGAAGGACTTGCGCCTGGTGGTCACGCTGACCCGGTGGCCCGCGCTCGTCGTCGGCAACCGAGTGCTCCGATTCGGCCACGCCGAATACCGGGTCCGGCTCGCGGAGCTGCTGGGCGACCGGGTGCGCTCGGCGCGCACGTCGATCGACGACGAGGTGGTCCTCGAGCTGTCTCGCGGCAGCCTGCTCATCGAGCCGTAGCGGGGGATCGGCGAGCATACGGAGCCGCGGATCCGTCCGGCGACCGGCGTGCCTGGCCTCCACCGCTGTCGACATCTGAAATGCTAGTGATCGACTCACCCAGGGGGACCGATCCATGCGTTTCACCACTCCGGCGCAGAAGGCGCTCGTGGTCGCGGTGCTGCTCGCCGTCGACGTGGTGCTCGTGCTGTTGTTCGACGCGCTCCACTCGGAGGCGGCCTCCATCGTGCTGACAGTGCTCCAGGTCGCCGGCTGGTACTTCGCGACGCGCGTGTTCCGCGGCCCGGGGGAGTCGGTGAGCGCGGCGCGGCCGTGGTGGCGGATGACGAACCGGCCGCTGCTGTCGCTGCTCGTCGGTTCGGGCTACGCGGTCCTCGCCGTGGTGAACGTCGGCTTCTCCCTCGCGGGCTACGGCAGCCTCTCCGGAACGGTCTCGATCGTCGCCGAGCTCCTCCTGGCGGCGCTGTTCCTCAACTCGTACGCGTGCCTCCGCCCACGCCCGCGCGTCAGCGGCGGCGCGCGCACCTGACAGCCGGGCGGCCGCGCCGTAGGCTGGGGCGCATGACGCTCTCCTCCGGCATCGCCACCGACGAACTCGACCCCACGATCCGCCCGCAGGACGACCTGTTCCGGCACGTGAACGGCACGTGGATCGCCCGCACCGAGATCCCGTCCGACAAGGCGCGCTGGGGCTCCTTCATGGAGCTCGCGGAGCAGTCGGAGGCGGCCGTGCGCGAGATCGTCGAGGCCGCCCAGTCGGCGCCGGAGGGCACCGAGGAGCGCAAGTTCGGCGACCTGTACACGAGCTTCCTCGACGAGGACCGGGTCGACGCGCTCGGGGTGAAGCCCATCGAGGCCCAGCTCGCCATCGCGAGCGACGTGTCCAGCATCCCGGAGTTCCTGAAGACCCTCGGCGAGCTGGAGCGGCACGGCGTCGGCGGCATCTACCAGCTGTTCGTCGACAACGACCCGGGCGACCCCTCCCGTTACCTCGTCTTCGCCGAGCAGGCGGGTATCTCGCTGCCGGACGAGTCCTACTTCCGCGAGGAGCGGTTCGCCCCGATCCGCGAGGCGTTCGCCGCGCACGTGCAGCGGATGTTCGAGCTGGCCGGCTTCCAGGACGCGCCGGAGCGCGCCCAGCGCGTCTACGACCTCGAGGTGGAGATCGCGGCCCAGCACTGGGACAACGTGACCTCCCGCGACTCCGAGAAGACCTACAACCTTTTCACCTGGGCCGACGCGACCGCCCTGTTCGCCGGGGCGGCGGCGGACGGCGGCCACGCGCACGCCGCCACCGGCCTCGACAGCTGGGCCGCCGGCCTCGGCGCTCCGCAGGGCGCCCTCGCCGAGATCGTCCTGCGCCAGCCGTCGTTCACCTCCGGCGTCGCCGCGCTCCTCACCGAGGAGAAGCTGCAGTCCTGGAAGGACTGGCTGGCGTGGCAGATCATCCACGACTCCGCCCCCTACCTGACGGGCGACTTCGTGGACGCGAACTTCGACTTCTACGGCCGCACCCTCACCGGCACGCCCGAGATGCGCGCCCGCTGGAAGCGCGGCGTCTCGCTCGTGGAGGGCGTGATGGGGGAGGCCGTCGGCCGCATCTACGTCGAGAAGCACTTCCCGCCCGCCGCCAAGCAGGCGATGGACGAACTGGTCGCCAACCTGATCGAGGCCTACCGGCAGAGCATCCAGAAGCTCGAGTGGATGGGTGAGGACACCCGCGAGCGCGCGCTCGACAAGCTGAGCAAGTTCACGCCCAAGATCGGCTACCCGGTGAAGTGGCGCGACTACTCCGCGCTCGTCATCGACCCGACCGACCTCGTCGGCAACGTGCGCGCCGCCGCCCTCTTCGAGTTCAACCGCGAGCTGGACAAGATCGGCAAGCCGATCGACCGCGACGAGTGGTTCATGACCCCGCAGACGATCAACGCGTACTACAACCCCGGCTTCAACGAGATCGTGTTCCCCGCGGCCATCCTGCAGTACCCGTTCTTCGACCAGGGCCGGGACGCCGCCGCGAACTACGGCGCGATCGGCGCCGTGATCGGCCACGAGATCGGCCACGGCTTCGACGACCAGGGCTCCAAGTTCGACGGCGACGGCAAGCTCGACGACTGGTGGACCGCCGCCGACCGTGCCGCGTTCGAGAAGCGCACCGGCAGCCTGATCGCCCAGTACGATGCGCTCGCGCCGGCCCAGGTGCCCGACCACCACGTCAACGGCGCCCTCACGATCGGCGAGAACATCGGCGACCTGGGCGGCCTCGGCATCGCGTGGAAGGCCTACCTGCTGTCGCTGGGCGGCGAGGAGCCCCCGGTGGTCGACGGCCTCAGCGGCGCGGAACGGTTCTTCCTGTCGTGGGCGCAGGCCTGGCAGCAGAAGGGCCGCGACGAGGAGGTCATCCGTCTGCTGGCGATCGACCCGCACTCGCCGAACGAGTTCCGCTGCAACCAGATCGTCCGCAACATCGACGCCTTCTACGACACGTTCGGCGTCACCGAGAGCGACGCGCTGTGGCTGGCGCCGGAGGAGCGCGTGACCATCTGGTGACGCGCGCCGACGTGCGCGAACGGGATCGCCCCGGGACCCCCCGTCCGGGGTAACATCATCCCTATCGTGTCGAGGAGCCCTACCTCGACGCGTGGCGGGCCGGGGGGACCGCAGCACCGACCGATGCCCCCGACTCGGAAGAAAGACCCAGCGCGACAGTGACGATCCAGACCCAGGAGACCGAGCGCCGCCGCAGGCATGCGACCGCCCGTCGAGGACGGCATCGCGGCACCGCGGCCTCCACCCCCGAGGTGTTCAGCCGCGGCTTCGAGGCGCTCGGCCGGCTGGCCGTGCAGGGCGTCCAGGTCTCCGCGCGCGCGACGGACCTGTCGACCGGCGAGGTGCTCTTCTCGGTGGACGACCACGTGGTGATGCCGACGGCGAGCATCGGCAAGGTGCTCCTGCTGGTGGAGGTCGCGGCGCGGCTGCAGTCCCGCCAGCTGAGCCCGCTGGCCCAGCTCGACCGCAGCCCGCAGGACATCGCGGGCGAGTCCGGCATCTGGCAGCACCTGCAGGTCCCCGCCCTGCCGGTGGCGGACCTCGCGGCGCTCGTCGGCGCGACCAGCGACAACCTCGCGACGAACGTCCTGCTGCGGCGCGTCGGCCTGGAGGCCGTCAGCGCCCGTACGGAGTCCCTCGGCCTCACCCGCACGGCCCTCCTGGACCTGGTCCGCGACCACCGCGGCCCGGACGACGCCCCGCAGCTCTCGGTCGGCAGCGCGAACGAGCTCACCTGGCTGTTCTCGGCCCTGGCCCGCGGCGAGGTCGTGGACGCGGCGACGAGCCGCCAGGTCATCTCCTGGCTCTCCCTGAACAGCGACTTCTCCCTCGTCTCGAGCGCATTCGGCCTCGACCCGCACTCGCACCGCCACCCGGAGCACGGCATCCTGCTGGTCAACAAGACGGGCACCGACGCGGGAGTCCGCAGCGAGGTCGGCGTGCTGCGCGGGCCGCGCGCGGGCGTCACCTACGCGGTGTCGACCTACTTCGACGACACGGCCCTGCCCGCCCGCCTGGCGGTCATCGACGGGATGCGGACGGTGGGGCTGGATCTGCTGGAGTACGTGTTCTGAGGCGTCATCGCCCCGCCAAGAAAGCATCCTCCGCCTCATAGTCGAACCACCGGTCCGCCGCCGCGCGCTGTGCGAGCGTCGGGAAGACCTGCTCCCACCCTTGCCCGCGGCGCTCGCCTGCGCGCACCTCGCGTACGGCCCAGTCCACCGCGTCCGCCACGGCCGCGCGGTACGGCACCGGCTGACGGTAGCCGAGTTCCACGATGGCCGCGGCCATGCTCAGCAGGAGCGGGTGCGCGACGCTCCAGGGCGTGCCGCCGACCTCGTTCACGGGCGGCCCGGCGAAGGTCACGACCTCCACCTCCTGGTCGAGTGCCGCGTACACCGCGTGAGCGATCTCCGCGACGCTCACGTCGTCCTCGTCGACGGCGTTGAGCACGCGGCGGCCCGGGTGGTCGGCGCACAGGGCGACCAGCTCGGCGATGTTGACGGTGGCGGACGTGCTGAACCGGTTGCCGCCGTCATCGGAGAGCAGCACCGTCCGGCGGCCGTCCAGCGCGCGCTTGATGAAGAACCACTCCCGCAGCGCCGGGCTGAATGGGCCGTGGATAGCACCGGGGCGGAGGATGCTTACCGGCAGGTCCTCGACCCCGAGCAGCCGGCGCTCCATCGCGGCCTTCAGCGGGGAGTATGTGCGCTCGGCGTTGTCGACGGTCGGGTCCGTCTCGCGGAGCGGGAGCGGGTACTCGGGGAAGTCGTCCGGGCCGGTCACGATGTCCAGGTAGCCGCCCTCCCGGCCGATGTAGACGGAAGCGGTGGAGATGACGACGAGCGAGCCGACGTCGCCAGCGAGCGCGGCGAGCTGGTCGGCATGCTTCGGCTCGTACGCGACCGTGTCGAGGATCAGATCGCGCCCGCGCGCCAGCGCGAGCAGGGCGTCCGTGTCGTCGCGGTCGAGACGGACGGTGGTGACGTCCAGGTCGGCCAGGGCGGTGTCGCCGAAGTTTCGCCCGCGGTGGGCGACCAGCACGGACCAGCCGTCGGCGGCGAGCCGGCGGGCGGCGGCGGAGCCGATCTGCCCGGTCCCGCCGATGATCATCGCGGTGCGCCCCGCGGCGCCGGAGTCGACCGTCATGGCGCAACCGTACGCCGAGCGGCGCGGCCGCGGCAGGATCCCGGGTCTGCCGTCAGCAGACCGTCACCCCAGCAGCGCCCTCACCCCAGCAGAGTCCGTGCCAGCGCCACATACTCCCGCGCGTTCGCGTCCGGCAGGTACGCCCGCCCGATCGCGTTCCCGATCGCCGGCAGCGACACCGCGTCGGGGTAGGCCAGCCACAGCGTCTCGTAGGTCGGGTTGAACTTGCTCTTGAAGGCGAACAGCGACCGGAAGCCGTACGCGGGCTCGAGCGTCCGGGCGAGGAACGCGAGCAGCCGGTCCATCACAGCGGGCTCTTCGTCGGGTCCATCCTCGTCGGCGTCCTCCGGAGCGGCCGCACCCGCCGGCTTCGTCGCCAGCGGCGCGCCGGACAGGCTCAGCACCTCCACCCCCTCGCCGCGCATCCGCTGCGCCGCCGACGCGATCACGAACTCCATGATCCCCGGGATGGTCTTGTCCGCCCGCCGCATGAAGTCGATCGTGTAGCCGACGATGCGGCCGTCGCGCCAGCTCGGCAGCCAGCTGGTGACCGCCTGGAGGTCGCCCTGCGGGTCGTAGGCCAGGTAGAGCCGCACCTCGGGGTCCTTCAGCTCGGCCATCCCGCCGAGGGTGAAGCCCATCTCCGGCAGCTCCTTCTCGGACACCCACTGCTCGCTCAGCGCGACGATCTGGGTCTGCTGGATCGGGGGCAGCTCGTTCCACGTCGTCCACAGCGTGGAGATGCGCTCCTTCACACCCCGGTTGTGCGCCTGCCGCACCTTCTGCCAGGGCTTGCCCTGCATGTCGAAGGTCTGCGGGTGCATGAGGGTCTCCTCGCCGACGGAGACGCTCTGCCAGCCGAGGGACTCGAACACCGGGAGGAACGCGCCGTGGATGCTGTAGAACGCGGGCGTCCAGCTGTTGGCGTCGCAGAACCCGATGAAGTCGATGATGGTCTGCTCCGCGCGCTCGGGGCGGCAGACCGGGTCGGACAGGGTGATCGCCACCCCGTTGATGACCCGGTAGGCGACCGCGGCCTCCCCGTCCTCGGAGAACCAGTACACGTTGCCGGGCCAGGTGCCCATGAAGCCCAGCGTCCCGCCGCCGCCGGCGTGCAGGAGCTCGCGGAAGTGCAGCTCGTCGCCGACGGTGCGGCCAGTGGAGGTCGCCCGGTACAGCCGCATGGTCCCGACGACGAAGATGATCCAGAACACCGGGCCCACCCACTGGTAGAGCAGCAGGGTGAACGGCGCGGTCGGGACGATCACCGAGCCGAGCACCGACTCGAAGCCGGAGGGCACGAACCGGCGCAGCATGGAGGCGAAGACGTCGCCGATGGAGGCCTCCGGCACGAACGACGACAGCGTCCCGAGCGCCGCGATCAGGTACAGCACCGCGAGCAGCGCGAACGCGACCACCACCAGGATGGTGAAGCGCACCACCGCGTCCCTGGGCGCGCGGATCTGGAACTGGCGGCGTGTGGCCACCAGCAGCGCGATCGACGCCAGCGGGACCAGCAGCGTCGCGATCAGCCAGAGCAGCACCTCGATCGCGGGCGCCAGCGCGTCCAGGCTGTCCACGTTGATCGTGATCCGTCCGCCGGGGAGCGCCGTGAACGGGAGGACGATCATCCCCGCGTTCACGATGATCCCGAGGACCCACGCGAAGTGCCGGCCGCGGCGGAGGCCGATGGCGGTCACGATCAGCAGCACCAGGGGGAGCAGGCTGAGCAGGAGTGGGCCGACACCCTGCACCGAGACGGCCGCGAGCTCGTCGCGGCAGTTGCTGGTGTCGGCCGCACGGCAGGCCGCCAGCACGGTCACGGCGTCCACCTGGCGGTGCTGGAAGAGCGCGGCGATGAACGAAAGCGGCCCGAGGCCACCGGGCGGCAGCAGTGCGGCGAGCGGCCCGACCGCCGTGATCGCGACGATCGCGGCGACCAGGTTGCGGGTCTCGGCGTGCGAGCTGCGGCGCATCCGGTGCACGCGGCCGCGGCGGAGGATCACGCCGAGCGCGAGACCGAGCAGCGCGGCGATGAGGCGGTACACGTTGTTCTGGTCGCCGTTGTACAGCACGAACATGACCACCGTGGCGAAGGTCAGGAGCCGGATGCGCCTGCGCCACAGCGTCGTGGCGAAGGCGCTCGCCGCCACGAGCGCGCCGACGATCCCGATCGTCGGGTCGAGGGTGAAGTCGAACTCCGTGGCGCGGGCGAGGATCTCGCCGATGCCCGCCGCGGCCCACTGGCCGAGCACCCCGATCGTGATGCCCAGCACCCCGGTGACGAGGAAGGCGACGATGAGCCGGACCGTCCCGAGCAGCCGTTCGGCGGCGGCGAGCAGGGTCAGGGCCAGCAGGAACGAGATCACGACCTGGATCGGGTCCTCCGGCACGAACAGCGCGGTGAACGGCGTCCACCAGAAGCCGGCCCGGATGGTCGTGGACACGCCCGCGGCCCAGACCAGGGAGCCGCCGCCGACGCTCGCGGCGCTCCACAGGGTCCCGGTGGCGATGGAGGTCGCCAGCACGATGACCGCGAGGCTCACGCTGGCCGGCGCGATCTGCACGTAGGCGCGCAGCATCGCCCACGCCGGCGGCCGTCCGGGCGAGGGATCCGCCGCCGGCGACGGTGCGGTGTCTGTGGGAGCCGTGCTCATCGTGTCTCCGTCGCGGTGGCCCCCACCCTAGCGGTCGTCATCCGTCCGCGGAGGCAGAATGTGCGGTCCGGAGGGCGGCTGGCGTGTTCGCGGAGGGTCAGATCTCGCGCAGGCGCTCCGCGAGGTAGCGGTCGAGGCCCTCGAGCGGGATGCGCTCCTGCTTCATGGTGTCGCGGTCGCGGACCGTCACGGCGTCGTCCTCGAGCGAGTCGAAGTCGACGGTCACCGCGAGCGGCGTGCCGATCTCGTCCTGGCGGCGGTAGCGGCGACCGATCGCGCCGGAGTCGTCGAAGTCGACGTTGCGGCGCTTGCGGAGCCGGTCCGCCAGCGAGCGGGCGAGCGGCGACAGGGCCTCGTTGCGGGACAGCGGCAGCACGGCCACCTTCACCGGCGCGAGGCGCGGGTCGAGGTGCAGCACGGTGCGCTTGTCGGTGCCGCCCTTGGCGTTCGGCACCTCCTCCTCGTCGTACGCGTCGACCAGGAACGCCATCAGCGCGCGGGTGAGGCCGAACGACGGCTCGATCACGTACGGCACGTAGCGCTCGTTCTTGTTCTGGTCGAAGTAGCTCAGGTCTTTGCCGGAGTGCTCGATGTGGGTCCGCAGGTCGTAGTCGGTGCGGTTGGCGACGCCCATCAGCTCGCCCCACTCACTGCCCACGAAGTCGAACTTGTACTCGATGTCGATGGTGCGCTTCGAGTAGTGCGCCAGCGCGTCCTTCGGGTGCTCGAAACGGCGGATATGGGACGGGTCGATGCCGAGGTCGACGAACCAGTCCCAGCAGAGGTCGATCCAGGTCTGGAACCACTCCTCGTCGGTGCCGGGCTCGACGAAGTACTCGATCTCCATCTGCTCGAACTCGCGGGTGCGGAAGATGAAGTTGCCCGGCGTGATCTCGTTGCGGAACGCCTTGCCGATCTGGCCGATGCCGAACGGCGGCTTCTTGCGCGCGGCCTGCAGCACGTGCGCGAAGTCGGTGAAGATGCCCTGCGCGGTCTCCGGGCGCATGTAGTGCAGGCCGGACTCGTCGTCCACGACGCCGAGGAAGGTCTTCATCAGGCCGGAGAACTGCCGGATCGGCGTCCACTGGCCGACCTTGTCCGGGTGGTCGGGGTCGGCGATGTCGTCGAGGCCGTTCGCCGGCGGGTGGCCGTGCTCGGCCTCGTACGCCTCGAACAGGTGGTCGGCCCGGTAGCGCTTGTGGGTGATGAGCGACTCGGTCAGCGGGTCGCTGAAGACCTGCACGTGACCGGAGGCCTCCCACACCGCCGTGGGCAGGATGATCGCGGAGTCGAGGCCGACCATGTCGCCGCGGCCGCGCACGAACGCGTTCCACCACTCGCGCTTGATGTTCTCCTTGAGCTCGACGCCGAGGGGACCGTAGTCCCACGCCGAGCGCGTGCCGCCGTAGATCTCCCCGGAGGGGAACACGAATCCGCGGTGCTGCGCCAGCGTGATGACGGATTCCAGTCTCGACGGTGCGGCCATGGGTGCTCCCTGTTCGGTGCCGGGGTGGTGGGGGACCCGTCCATCCTACTGAGGATGCGCCGCCGGCGTTTGGCTCGCCGAGGCGGCTGACTCTACCTTGTAGTAGACTTGCGAACGCAAAACTCCATGCAGGCTTATGAACTGCTCGCGGGGTATTGCGATCCGCGGACCCCTGGCTCAGGCCGGGGGTTCTTGCGTTGGGCTGAGCCAGTGCACGCCGTCGTCGCTGTCGGCCGGCCAATGGGCCGAGGTCTGCATGTACGCCGCGATCGCAGCGTGCGACGGTTGAAACGAGCCGCCCCAGACATCTGGATTCGTTTGACGGTGCTTGTGGTACGCGCCATAGGCGATCAAGTCCGCGGCTTGGATGAGCTGGCTGTACCGACTGTCCTGCATGACGACGTCCTCCACGATCCGTCGTGTGGACAACTCCAGAGACCGATGGACGTCGCGATACGGACCCGATGCGCGTAGTGCACGCTCCCAGAGCTCGTGTCGTTCCTTCGCGTCGAGCGTACCGGTCTCGTCGAGGCCGTGCTGTCCGTCGTAGAAGATCATCACCCGGGTGTCGCGGAGCGCCGCCCAGTCCTCCAGCCAGGCGATGAATCTCGCGTACATCACGTGCGGTGATCGCTCAGCGGCCCCGACGGTGACCAGCTCGAATGAACTCCGCTTGCTCAGGTGGCTCAGAGCGATACGGGCGGCCGTGGCACGGGAGCTGCCGGTGAACGCGGCCTCCTGCTCCGGGCTGTCGCAGAACTGTCCGCGCCCCTTGAACAACTTGTTCGCGTGGAGCTCCCGGCGCTTGTGGACCCCGAAGAGTCGATGCAGCTCTTCGCGTCCGGTCAGCCACGCATCGAGGACGTGGGACCAATCGACATCCCGGATCAGTAACGCGGTCAGCAGCTTCCCGCGTGAAGGGTCGCCCGAATCATCGACATAGCAGAGGTGCACGCATCTATGATTTCAGATGCCGCCGACCTCACCGGCCCGCGCGGAAGTCGTCCTCCAGGATCGCGAACACCGCGGTGTCCGACCACTCGCCCTTGTAGATCTCGCTCCCGCGCAGCAGCGCCTCCTGCGTCATCCCGATGATGCCGCAGAGCCGCGCCGACGCCTCGTTGCGGGCGTCGAGCTGGGCGAAGACGCGGTGGCCGCCGAGGGTTTCGAAGCAGAGCTCCAGAAGGCGGGTGGTCGCTTCGGTGGCGTAGCCGCGGCCGTGGACGGCCGGGTGGAACACCCAGCCCATCTCGAACTTCGCCCACTCCGCCTTCTTGAGGAAGAGGCTCACGTGGCCGATCACCCGGCTGTGCCCGCCCTCGGGGTCCGGCAGCTCGACCGCGTAGACGATGCCGTCGCCGTCGGCCGCGAGGCGGTTCATCGCGATGCGCTTGCGCAGGTGCTCGGCCGACTCGTCGTGGTCGTGCACCTCCCAGTAGAGGTAGCGGGCCACGTCCTTCAGCCGCTCGAACTCGTGCGCGTTCTCCAGGTCGCCGCTGTTGAGCGGGCGGAGCAGCAGTCGCTCGGTGCGGAGCTCCTCCGCCGCGTAGGGCAGGCCGGTGGCGGCGTGCGGCTCGGTGGCGGTGATCGTGGCCTCGTCGCTCACGTGTCCTCCTCTGGTGGGTGCTCCTGGACGGACGTCAGGAGGCGGCGGTCTCGTCGTCGACGGCGCGGAGGCCGGCAGCGCGCGGGGGCTCCTCGACCTCGACGCCGAACAGGGCGGCTGCGGCGTCGACGAACGCCTGGGCGTCGCCGTTCCTGGCGAGTTCGCGGGCGCGCACCGACGGGGTGTGCAGGAGCACGCCGGCGAGGTGGCGCAGGGCGGCCTCGGTCTGCTCGGACGAGTCGCCGCGCGAGCGGGCCCGTGCGATCTCCGCGTCGAGGACGCCGAACACGTGCGTGCGGAGGGCGACCAGTGCCGGGGTGATGGCCTGCTCGGCGCTCTGCGCGGCGAACTCGGCGGCGGCCGCGCCGACGAGCTCACGGGCGTCGGCTGCGGCATTCAGCTCCTCCACCGGGGCGTGGATGCTGATGGTCTCCAGGTCGAGCAGTTCGACGCCGCGCAGCTCGGCGACCGCGGGGTCGACGTTGCGCGGGAGGCCGAGGTCGATCACGAGGCGGCGTTCGGCGGCGTCCGGTGCGGCGATCGCGTCCGCCAGCAGGGTGCGGGTGATCACGTGGTCCGTCACGGCCGAGCAGGTGACGACCAGGTCCGCGGCGCCGAGCGCCTCCAGGAGGTCGTCGGACTCGACGGGGACGACATCGTGCGACAGCGCGAACTTCGCGGCGCGCCCGGTCGGCGAGAACACCTGCACGTCGACCACGCCGCGCTCGCGCAGCGCCGCCAGGCTGGCCCCGGCGTACTTGCCGGTCCCGACCAGCAGGACGCGCACAGCGGCCCAGTCCGTGATCCGGCTCTCGGCCAGTTCGAGCGCGAGGCGGACCATCGAGCGGCCGGCGGTCATGATGCCGGTCTGGTTCTTGACGCCGCGGGAGGTGCGCGACGCGACCTGGAAGACGCGCTCCAGGTTCCCGGTCACGGTGCCGGAGGTGCGGGCCGCCTGCAGCGCGCGGCGCACCTGCCCGGCGATCTCGCCTTCGCCGACGACGACGGACTCGAGGCCGCTGGAGACGGAGAAGAGGTGCTCGGCGACGGCGTCGTCGCTGTAGACGGCGCTGGAGGAGCGCAGCACGTCGGCGTCGATGCCGCTTGCGGCGGCGACGGTCTCGATCACGTGGTCCGCGGTCGCGGCCCCGGCGAGGCGCTGCGCGTCCACGTCGAGGTAGGCCTCGAAGCGGTTGCAGGTCGCGAGGACGACCGATCCGGCGACGATCCCGTGCTGCTCCGCGAGTGCCGCGGTGACGGCCGGCGCATGGCGCTCGAGCCGTTCGAGGAGGTCGAACTCCGCAGTGCGGTGGCTCGACGAGAAGCAGAGAAGCACGGGTGAAAGGATACGCTCGGCGCCGTCGAGACTCGAATCGGGATACCCCGTCCTGAGCCTGTTCGACAGGATTCCCGGGGGATTGGCAGATTGGGCCCTGGCAGAATCGACGAGTGACCTCCCTCGACCCGTCCCACCCGCTCTCCGCCGGCCGCACCGCGGACAGCCGCCTGGTCCGCTCCTACCAGGGCGAACGCCAGGAGACCGTCCCCGTCTGGTTCATGCGCCAGGCCGGGCGCTCGCTCCCCGAGTACCGCGAGCTGCGGGTCGGGACGCGCATGCTCGACGCCTGCCTCGACCCCGCGATGGCGAGCGAGATGACCCTGCAGCCGGTGCGCAGGCACGGTGTGGACGCGGGCATCTTCTTCAGCGACATCGTCGTGCCGCTCAAGCTCGCGGGCGTCGCGGTCGAGATCCAGCCCGGCAAGGGCCCGGTCTTCGAGCAGCCCGTGCGCACCGCCGCCGACGTGGCGCGCCTCGAGGAGGTCGACCCGGCCTCCCTCGGCGCCGAGACCTTCGCCCCGATCGCCGAGGCGGTCCGGCTGACGACGGCGGAGCTCGGCGACACCCCGCTGATCGGTTTCGCCGGCGCGCCCTTCACGCTCGCGGCGTACCTCGTGGAGGGCGGCCCCTCGAAGGACCACATCCGCGCCCGCACGCTCATGCACGCCGACCCGGAGACCTGGGCGCGACTGATGGCGTGGAGCGCCGACGTCACCGGCGCCTTCCTGCGGGCGCAGCTGCTGGCCGGCGCGAGCGCCGCGCAGCTGTTCGACTCCTGGGCGGGCTCGCTGTCGCTGCACGACTATGTCGAGCACGTCGCGCCCGCGTCCGCCCGGGCGCTCTCGCACGTGCGCGACCTCACCTACGAGGTGCCACGGCCCCCGGCGGCCGACGCCGACGCGATCGGCGACCTCGAGCCGCTGGTGCGCAACGTCCCGATCGTGCACTTCGGCGTCGGAACCGGCGAGTTGCTCAAGGCGATGCACGAGGTGGGAGCCGACACCGTCGGCGTGGACTACCGCACGCCCCTGGACGAGGCCGCGCGCCGGCTCGGCCACGTCGTGCCGGTGCAGGGCAACGTCGACCCGGCGATGCTCGACGCGCCCTGGGAGGTGCTCTCGGCGCACGTCGTCGACGTCCTGGAGCGCGGCCGGGAGGCGCCGGCCCACGTCCTCAACCTCGGTCACGGCGTCCCGCCCGAGACCGATCCGACGGTGCTGACGCGCGTGGTGGAGCTCGTCCACGGATGGCGGGCATGATCTCCGGACCGCTCGATCGCGACGGCCTCGACCACGATGGCCTCGACCACGACGGCCTCGACCACGACGCCCTCGCCGAGGGCATCCGCCACGCCGTGGAGGCGCCGCCGACCCGGATCGTCGTCATCGGCGGCGGAGTCTCCGGACTGGTCGTCGCCCGGGAGTGCGCCCGGCCCGGCTTCGAGGTGACCCTGCTGGAGGCCTCCGGCCGGGTCGGCGGATCCGTGGCGCCGCTGGAGCTCGGCGGGATCACCGTGGACGCCGGTGCCGAGAGCTACGCGACGCGCGGCGGCCACGTCGCCGCCCTCCTGAACGAACTGGGTCTCGGCGACGACATCGTGGAGCCGAACCCCGCGGGCGCGTGGGTCCGCAACGGCACGCGCACCGTTCCGCTCCCGAAAGCCGGGCTGCTCGGCATCCCGAGCTCGCCCCTGGCCACCGATGTCGTCGCCGCCATCGGCTGGGGCGGCGCCGTGCGCGCCTACCTCGACCGGCTCATCCCCGTCCTCAAGATCGGCCAGGAGCGCCGGCTCGGCACGCTGGTCCGCAAGCGCATGGGCGCCAAGGTCCTCGACGAGCTCGTCTCGCCTGTCGTCACCGGCGTCTACTCCGCGAACCCCGACGACCTGGACGTCGACGTGGTCGCCCCCGGACTGAACGCCGCGCTGACCCGGCTCGGCTCCCTCTCCGGCGCGGTGGGGGAGCTGCGTTCGAAGGCGAAGGCCGGCAGCGCGGTGCAGGGCATCCGCGGCGGCATGTGGCGGCTGCCGGAGGCGCTCGCCGGAGACATCGCGGCCCGCGGCGGCACGATCCGCACGGACGCAGCGGTCGTCTCGGTGACCCCCTGGGTCGCGCCGGACCCCGAGGAGGTCGCGGCGGCGGCCGTGGAGGACGCCCTGGTCGAGGCCGCCGGCGACCTCGCGCTCGACGGGCTCGTCCCGGAGGACGGCGGCCTCGACGCGCGCCCGAACGCCGACCCCGCCGACCCCGCCGACCCCGCCGACCCCGCCGACGCGCGTCCGGCCCGCTGGACCGTGACCCTCGCCGACGGCGCCGCCCTGGACGCCGACGTGGTCGTTGTGACGTCGCCCGCCGACGCCGCTCTCGCCCTGCTCCCGGGCATGGACGCCGCCCTCGCCGACCTCGGCGCCCTCGACTGGCCTGCGGCCTCCAGCGTCGAGCTGGTCACCCTGGTCCTCACCGACGACCGCGTCGGCGCGGCCCCGCGCGGCACCGGCGTGCTCGTCGCCGACGGCCCGGACTCCGGCGTCGCCGCCAAGGCGATGACCCACTCCAGCGCCAAGTGGGCGTGGGTCGCCGAGGCGGCGGGGCCCGGACGCCACGTGGTCCGGCTGTCGTACGGACGCGCCGGCCGCCCGGCCGACACGCTCGCCCTCGGCGACACCGCGCTCCGCGATCAGGCGGTCGCGGACGCGGCTGCGCTGCTGAATATTCCGCTCACGGCATCCGATGTCGCCGCCTTCGCCCGGACCCCCTGGACGAACGCCCTCCCCTATGCCACAGTGGGGCAGCGGGAGCGCATCGCGCGCGTCCGCGACGGAGCAGAGGGCGTCGAAGGACTCGAGGTGACCGGCTCCTGGCTGACCGGCACCGGGCTCGCCTCCGTCATCCCGGACGCGCGCCGGGTGGCCGAGCGGGCCAGGGGGCTACGCTGGAAGGCACTGACCGACGACCTGGAAGGGTAGGACGGAATGCGGGGCAAGATCCTCTTCGTGACGGGAGCGGCGGTCGGCTACGTGCTGGGCACGCGCGCCGGGCGCAAGCGCTACGAGCAGATGAAGGCGGCCGCGCAGAAGGTCTGGGAGTCACCGGGGGTGCAGAAGCAGGTGAACGCTGTCGAGGACTTCGTCGCCGCGAAGGTCGGCGAAGCCCCCGAGGCCATCTACGTCACGGTCAGGAAGGCCGTCGCCCGGGCGAACGACCGGCGCCGCGAGGCCCGCAGGCCGGCAGGCACGGCGGGGGTGGCCGTCGTCGCCGCCACGCGAGATGATCCAGAGACGACCTGATCCGGTCGCGAGCAGTCGAACACGGATGCCACGGATGTCACGAAAAGGGCGGGTGAGCCGATGACCGATCGGGAGAGCGCCAGGTCGCAGTCGCTGGGTGAGCTGATCGCGTCGCTGCCGCGGCTGCTGATCCAGCTGGTCAAGGCCGAGCTGGCGAACCTCAGGGCCGAGTACGCCGAGAAGGCGAAGTATGCCGGAATCGGCATAGGGCTCTTCGTGGTCGCCGCCGCCTTCCTCTTCTTCGCGCTGGGCGTGCTCGTCGCGGCGGCGATCCTGGGACTCGCGGTCGTGCTGCCGGGCTGGGCGGCGGCGCTCATCGTCTTCGGCGCCCTCCTGATCATCGCGGCGATCCTGGCGCTGATCGGCGTCGGCTCGCTCAAGCGCGTGGACGGCGCAGCGCCCAAGGAGACCATCGCGAGCGTCCGGTCGGACATCGACGCAGTGAAGGGGTTGGGCCGATATGACAACTGACCGCAGCGGCGTCGAGCGGGCCAGGGCCGACCTGGCCGCCACCATCGACGCCATCCAGTACAAGGTGAACGTCCCCGCGCGGACGGCGGAGCGGTTCCGCCGGCTGCGGGACGACAACCCGCTCGCCCTGGTCGGGATCGCCGTCGGGGTGGCCGTGGCCGTGGGGGGCGCGGTCTGGGGGATCGTGGCGGCGTCGCGCCGCTGACACCGGGCCGTCCGACGGACGCGGCCCGTCCGGTTTTTGCCTTCTCAGCTTTGCGAGGGAGACTGTCGGTATGAGTACCCCGGCTGCCGTTCCGGCAGAGTCGACCGCCCCCGAAGACACCACCCCCGAAGGCCCCAGCGGTTTCACCCTCTGGGCCGTCCTGCGCCGGGACCCCGCCCGTCCCGACGACCTCGACGGCACCGACGTGCCGAAGGCCGTCCAAGAGCTCGAAGGCGTGATCGCCGACATCGAGCTGCAGGGCGTCGTCACCCGCGGACTCTACGACGTGAGCGGCCTCAAGGCCGACGCCGACGTCATGATCTGGCTGCACGGCCCGGAGGCCGAGGCGCTGCAGTGGGGGCTCCGCCAGCTCCGCCGCACCCGGCTCTTCAAGTCGCTGCTCCCCACCTGGAACGCGATGGGAGTGCACCGCGACGCCGAGTTCAACCGCCAGCACGTGCCCGGGTTCCTCCGCGGCAAGGAGCCGCGTGGCTGGCTCTGCGTCTACCCCTTCGTGCGCAGCTACGACTGGTACCTGCTGCCCGAGGACGAGCGTTCTCAGATGCTCGCCGAGCACGGTCGCATGGGCGCCGCGTTCCGGGGTGTCCTGGCCAACACGGTCGCCTCGTTCGCGCTCGGCGACTACGAGTGGATCCTGCCGCTGGAGGCCGACGAGCTCACCGACCTGGTGGACATGATGCGCGACCTCCGCTACACCGAGGCGCGCCGCCACGTGCGCGAAGAGGTGCCGTTCTTCACCGGCCGCCGCATCCAGCCGGCCGAGGTCGTGGAGGTGCTCCAGTGACGGGTACCGAGGCCGTGCCGCGGGTGCTCGGCGCGACGCCGGCCGCCGCCTCCGGCCCGGAGCACGTGACCGAGCCGGTCGCCTACGACGCGATCCTCCTCGCCGGCTTCGGCGGCCCCGAGGGCCAGGACGATGTCATCCCGTTCTTGCGCAACGTGACCCGCGGTCGCGGCATCCCGGAGGAGCGCCTGGAGGAGGTCGCGCACCACTACCGCCACTTCGGCGGGGTGAGCCCGATCAACGACCAGAACCGCGAGCTGAAGGCCGCGCTGGAGGCCGAGCTGGCGTCGCGCGGCATCGACCTCCCCGTGCTGTGGGGCAACCGCAACTGGGACCCGTACCTCGAGGACGCCCTGGCCGAGGCGCAGGAGCGCGGCTTCACCAAGCTGATCGCCATCGCGACGAGCGCCTACTCCTCCTATTCGAGCTGCCGCCAATACCGCGAGGACTTCGCCCGCGTGCTGGAGGAGAAGGGCCTGGAGGGCACCATCCAGATCGACAAGGTGCGCCAGTTCTTCGACCACCCCGGCTTCGTGGAGCCGTTCATCGAGGGCGTACGCAACGCCGTCGACGAGCTCCGCGAGCGCGTGCCGGGCATCGACCCGGCGACCGAGATGCGCATCCTCTACTCGACGCACTCCATCCCGTCGACGGACGCAGCCAAGTCCGGTCCCGCCGAGCGCGGCTTCGGAGAGGGCGGCGCCTACGCGGCCCAGCACCTGGCCGTCGCCGAGATCGTCTCGCAGGAGGCGACCGGCGGCGTCATCGGCTGGGACCTCGTCTACCAGTCCCGCTCCGGCCCGCCGTCGATGCCGTGGCTGGAGCCCGACATCAACGACCGGATCGCCGAGCTCCCCGCGCTCGGCGTCAAGGCCGTCATCATCGTGCCGCTCGGTTTCGTGAGCGACCACATGGAGGTGCTCTGGGACCTCGACAACGAGGCGATGGAGACCAGCGAGGAGAACGGCCTCGTCGCCGTCCGCGTGCCCACCCCCGGCACCCACGCCCGCTACGTGAAGGGCCTGGTCGACCTCGTCCTGGAGCGCCGCGACGGCGTCCCGGTCGAGCAGCGCCCCGCGCTGACCACGCTCGGTCCCTGGTACGACGTGTGCCGCCCGGGCTGCTGCGAGAACGTCCGCCTCGGCTTCAAGCCGGCCGCCGCGGGGCTCGCGCCGTGAGCGGCACGGTGAGCAAGGCCGAGGGCGCGTCCGCGCGCCGCGACGGCGTGCTGCGCATCGGCACCCGCGGCAGCGCGCTCGCGGTCGCGCAGACGACCGCCGTCGCCGAGTCGATCGCCCGGGCGACCGGGCTTGACATCGAGCTGGTCACCGTCACCACGCACGGCGACACCTCGCGCGAGTCGCTGTCGGAGCTCGGCGGCACCGGCGTCTTCGCCACCGCGCTGCGGGAGGCCCTCCTCGCCGACGAGTGCGACCTGCTCGTCCACTCGCTCAAGGACCTGCCGACCGCGCAGGCGCCCGGCCTGGTCATCGGCGCCGTGCCGAAGCGGGCGGACGCGCGCGACGCGCTCTGCGCGCGCGACGGCCTCACGCTGGAGACGCTGCCCGAGGGCGCCACGGTGGGCACCGGCTCGCCGCGCCGCGTCGCCCAGCTGAAGTCGGTCCGTCCCGACCTGGAGGTCGTCGACATCCGCGGCAACGTGGACACCCGGCTCGGGAGGGTCGCCGAGGGCGACCTCGACGCCGTCGTGCTCGCCGCCGCGGGGCTCGGCCGGCTCGGCCGCCTCGACGCGGTCACCGACTTCTTCGCGCTGTCCCAGGTGCCGACGGCCCCCGGACAGGGCGCGCTCGCGCTGGAGGTCCGGGCGGGCGAGGAGACCGGCCGCGGAGACGTCGCCCGCGCGCTGAAGGCCGTCGACCACGCGACCACGCACGCCTGCGCGACCGCCGAGCGCGCCGTCCTCGCCGGTCTCGAGGCGGGCTGCGCGGCCCCGATCGGCGCCTCGGCGCTGGTGGACGACGGTCTCCTGTTCCTCACCGCCACCGTGTACCGCCCGGACGGGTCCGAGCGGCTCACGGCATCCCACGCCGCCACCCCCGACTCCTTCGGCGCCGCCGACCTCGACGAGGCCGCGCGTGACGTCGGAGCACGCGTAGTGGCCGAACTGCTCGGCGCGGGGGCGGCCGACCTGGCCCCGCTCGGGAGCGCATGATGCCCTCCACGCCGTCCTCTCCGAAGCCGCTCGCCGGCTGGCGCGTGCTCGTGCCCCGGGGAGGGCCGTGGGGCGACTCGGTCGCCGCCGACCTGCGCGCCAAGGGAGCGTCGCCCGTCGTCGCCGCGATGATCAACTTCGCGCCGACCGCCGACGCCCCGGCCCTGGAGGCCGCGCTGGCGCGGCTCGCCGCCGGCGGCTTCGACTGGGTGACCGTCACCAGCGCCACCACGGTCGACGTGCTGAGCGCCGCGCGCGCCGTCACCCCGCCGTCCACCCGCGTCGCAGCCGTCGGGGAGACCACGGCCGCCGCGCTGGCCGCCGCCGGGTACGCCGTCGACCTGGTCCCGTCGGAGGACAACTCCGCGCGCGGGCTGCTCGCCGAGTGGGAGGCCGCGACCGAGGGCGTCGTGCCGCTGCGCATCCTCACCCTCCGCTCGGAGATCGCCAAGCCACTGCTGACCGAGGGGCTGCGCCGCATCGGCCACGACGTGGAGTCCGTCGTCGCCTACCGGACGGTGGGCATCCCTGTCCCGGAGAACATCGTCGCCGACGTGCGCGACGGCCTCGTGCAGGCCATCCTCGTCACGAGCGGCTCCGTCGCCGAGCAGGTGCAGGTGCAGCTCGGACCCATCCCCGAGACCACGCTCGTCGCCGCGATCGGCCCGCAGACCGCCCGCGACGCCCGCGAGTACGGCCTCCGCGTCGACGTGATCGCCGAGGAGCGCACCGCCGCCTCCCTCATCGAGGCCGTCGCGGCCGTCGCAGCGTCCCGCCCCACCCCCGCCTCCTGACCGCAGCGGCGGCTGCCGCGTGCGGCGGGCACCCAGCGCCGCGGGCGTAAGCTGGGGAGAGTGAGTGAGTTGCATCCCGTCGTACGGCCCCGGCGCCTCCGGCAGTCACCTGCCCTGCGCCGTCTGACGGCCGAGACCCGTCTTCATCCGGCCGAGCTGATCCTCCCGCTGTTCGTGCGGGAAGGCGCCTCCGAGCCGCGCCCGCTCGGTTCCATGCCGGGCGTCATGCAGCACAGCCTCGACTCCCTGAAGCGCGCGGCGGCGGAGGCCGCCGAGGCCGGCGTCGGCGGCGTCATGCTCTTCGGCGTCCCGGAGACCCGCGACGCGGTCGGCAGCGCCGCGACCGACCCGGACGGCATCCTGAACGTCGCCACGCGAGCCGTGGCCGCGGAGGTGGGCGACGCCCTCGTCGTGCAGACCGACCTGTGCCTGGACGAGTTCACCGACCACGGGCACTGCGGGGTCCTCGACGCCCAGGGCCACGTCGACAACGACGCCACGCTGATCCGCTACCGCGACATGGCGATCGCCCAGGCCGAGGCCGGCTCCCAGCTGCTCGGTCTCAGCGGGATGATGGACGGCCAGGTCGCCGCGGTGCGCGACGCGCTCGACGCCGCCGGCCGCACCGATGTCGTCATCCTCGCCTACTCCGCCAAGTACGCCTCCGGCTTCTACGGCCCGTTCCGGGAGGCTGTGGACTCGCAGCTCTCCGGCGACCGCCGCGCCTACCAGCAGGACCCGGCCAACCGCCGCGAGGGCCTGCGCGAGGCGCAGCTCGACCTCGCAGAGGGCGCCGACATCCTCATGGTGAAGCCGGCGCTCAGCTACCTCGACGTCCTCAGCGACGTGGCGTCCATCAGCGACGTGCCGGTCTGGGCCTACCAGGTCTCCGGCGAGTACGCGATGGTGGAGGCCGCCGCCGCGAACGGCTGGATCGACCGCGAGCGCGTGATCGAGGAGACCCTGATCGGCGTGCGGCGTGCCGGCGCCGACGCCGTGCTCACCTACTGGGCGACCGAGGTCGCAGGATGGCTGCGATGAACGACTTCCACCACACCGACTCCCTCGACCTCCAGGCGCTGGCCGACGACGCCGCGCTCGGCGACATCAACCTCGCCCAGTTCGAGCGCGCCCAGCGCGTGATCCCCGGCGGCGTGAACTCCCCGGTCCGCGCCTTCCGCTCGGTCGGCGGCACCCCGCGCTTCATGGTGTCGGCGCACGGCCCGTACATCGTGGACGCGCAGGGCCGCGAGTACGTCGACCTGGTCGCGTCCTGGGGTCCGGCGATCCTCGGCCACGCGCATCCCGCCGTGATCGACGCCGTGCAGGCGGCCGCCGCGCGCGGGCTCTCGTTCGGCGCCTCCACGCCGGCGGAGACCGAGCTGGCGGAGGCCGTGCTCGGCCGCGTCCCGTTCATCGACAAGCTGCGGCTGGTCTCCACGGGCACCGAGGCCACCATGACCGCGATCCGCCTGGCGCGCGGCTTCACCGGCCGCCCGCTGCTGATCAAGTTCGCCGGCCACTACCACGGCCACTCCGACAGCCTCCTCGCCGAGGCGGGGTCGGGCCTGGCGACGCTGTCGCTCCCGGGCTCCGCGGGCGTCACCGAGGCCACGGCCGCGCAGACGCTGGTCCTCCCGTACAACGACCTGGACGCCGTCCGCGCCGCCTTCGAGGCGAACGGCCCCGACATCGCAGCCGTCATCACGGAGGCCGCCGCCGCGAACATGGGCGTCGTCGCGCCGGACGAGGGCTTCAACGCGGCCCTGACCGACCTGGCCCACGAGTACGGCGCGCTGCTCATCCTCGACGAGGTGCTCACCGGCTTCCGGGTGAGCGACGCGGGATTCTGGGGACTGGACCGCGGCTACACGCCCGACCTGGTCACCTTCGGCAAGGTCATCGGCGGCGGGATGCCGCTGGCGGCCGTCGGCGGACGCGCGGAGCTGATGGACTTCCTGGCGCCGACCGGCCCGGTCTACCAGGCCGGAACCCTCTCCGGGAACCCGGTCGCCGTGGCCGCGGGCCTCGCCACGCTGGCGAACGCCGACGAGGCGGTCTACGACCGCCTCGACGTGGTGGCCGACACCCTGTCGAGCGCCGTCTCCGACGCTCTCGCCGCGGAAGGCGTCGCCCATCGCGTGCAGCGCGCGGGCAACCTGTTCAGCTTCGTCTTCGGCGACTTCGCGGCGGCGCCGCGCACGTACGCCGAGGTGCAGTCGCAGGAGGCGTTCCGCTACCGGCCGTTCTTCCACGCCATGCTCGACGCGGGCGTCTCGCTCCCGCCGAGCGTGTTCGAGGCGTGGTTCGTCACGGCCGCCCACGACGACGCGGCGGTCGCGCGCATCCTGGAGGCCCTCCCGGCCGCCGCCCGCGCGGCGGAGCAGGCCACCCCGGCCTGATCCTCCGCCCCTCGACTCACTCGTCGGCGGCGGAGGGCTCGCGCGACAGCGACTCGACATACGTGTAGGTGGCGGACGCTGGCCAGCCGTCCGCGTCGAGCAGCGCGTAGACGTCGAAGTTGAGCGTCCCGCCGCCGCCGGCCGCGCGCCGCAGCGTGCGCGGCGGGACGTCCGAGGACGCCCGCACCGTCACCGTCTGCGGGTCGACGCCCGAACGGAGAAGGCGGGCGTGGAAGGTGGTGGTTCGGGTCACCGGTCCACCTTCTCACACCCGCCCGGGGCGCCGTCCGCCTATGCTTGCCCGTGCGATTCGCGCGAGCGGCGGGACAGCGAGTCGATGATGACCGCGAGCAGCAGGACCGCTCCGGTGATCATGAAGCGGTACGACGAGTCGAGGTTGAGCAGCGTCAGGCCGTTCGAGATCGACTGGATGACGAGAATGCCGAGCAGGGCCGACCACGCCGATCCGCGGCCGCCGAAGAGGCTCGTGCCGCCGATGACCGCGGCGGCGATCGCGTTCAGGTTGGTGTCCGTCCCACCGGAGCCCGCGCTCACCGACGCCAGGCGGGCCGCGGCGAGCAGGCCGCCGATCGCCGCGAAGGTGGAGCAGAGCACGAACACGCTGATGAAGATGCGGTTCACCTTGATGCCGGCGCGGCGGGCCGCCTCCACCGAGCCGCCGACGGCGAACACCGAGCGGCCCCACTTCGTCCGGGTGAGGAAGAAGTTCATGATGACGACGAGGATCACGAAGAACAGGAACATCGCGCCGGTGCCGCGGTCGGTCGAGAGGTACCAGACGGCGATGCAGAGCCCGATCAGGAGCAGTCCGGACTTGATGAGGACCACGGCCATCGAGCCCTCGGAGAGACCGGCGTTGCGCCGGCGGACGTTGCGCCGCCAGTCCGACCAGAACATCGAGAGCGCGGCGATCGCTGCCAGCGCGTACGCCGCCCACGGCGGCAGGAACGTCTGCTGCGCGAAGTTCACGATCCACGAGTCGTAGGGGATGTTGATCGAGCTGTTCGGCCCGAGGATCCAGAGCTGGACGCCCAGGAAGCCGAGCAGACCGGCCAGGGTGATCACGAAGCTCGGCACGCCGAACCGGGTGAACAGCTGGCCGTAGAGGAAGCCGATCAGCGAGCCGGCGAGGATGGCGACGATCACCGTGAGCGCCAGCGGCCAGTGCAGCTGCGTGAAGCCGACGCCGAGGATCGCCGCGGCGACACCGCTCACCGAGCCGACCGACAGGTCGATCTGGCCGAGCAGCAGCACCAGGACGATGCCGATCGAGATCGTGCCGATCGCCGCGCACTGCAGGGTCAGGTTGACCAGGTTGTTGGCGCTGAGGAAGTTCGGGTTGAGGATCTGGAAGACCACCCAGATCACGATGAGCCCGACGACGACGGGCAGCGAGCCCAGGTCGCCGCCGCGCACGCGGCGGCCGAACGCGCGGACCGCGCCGCCCAGCCCCTGTTCGCGGATGAGGCGCTCGTCCTGGAGGTCGGCCGCGACCTGGGCCGGGGTCTCTGGTGCCTTGGTCATCAGGCCTGCTTCCCTTCGCTGTTCTCGATGCGCTCGACGCGCTCCTCGATGCGTTCGGCCCGTTGCGCGACGACGTTGTCGGTGGCGCCGGTGATCGCCGAGATGATCTCTTCGTAGCTGACGTCGGGGACCCGGAAGTCCCCGTTGTTGCGGCCGAGCCGCAGGACCGCGACCCGGTCGGCGACCGCCTGGACGTCCGCCATGTTGTGGCTGATCAGGATGACCCCGAGCCCGCGTTCGCGCAGCCGCTCGATGAGGTTCAGCACCTCGGCGGTCTGGGCGACGCCGAGCGCGGCGGTCGGCTCGTCCAGGATGACGATGCGCGGGTCGCCGATCAGCGAGCGGGCGATGGCGACCGTCTGCCGCTGCCCGCCCGAGAGCGACGCGACCGCGATGCGGACCGACGGGATCCGCGCCGAGAGCTGCCGAAGCAGGCTCCACGACCGCTTCTCCATCTCCTCCTCGTCGAGCGTTCCTCGGGTGATCTCCCGGCCGAGGAAGAGATTGGAGACGACGTCCAGGTTGTCGCAGAGCGCGAGGTCCTGGAACACCGTGGCGATGCCCAGCCCGCGCGACGCCGCGGGCGACGGGATGTTGACGTCCTGGCCGTCGAAGGTGATCGTCCCGGAGTCCTGCGGGTGAACCCCCGCGAGGATCTTGACCAGGGTGGACTTCCCGGCTCCGTTGTCGCCGACGAGGGCGACGACCTCCCCCGGGTAGACGTCGAGGTGGATGTCGGTGAGCGCCTGCACGGCGCCGAATCCTTTCGAGATCCCCCGCAGCGAGAGGACGGGCTCTCGGCTGGACCGCTCCTGGTCGGTGACCGCGGATTCCATCGTCACGGCGTTCTCCTTCGGGCCTGACGCGATGCTGTCGCGTGGTGCTGGATGGTGCTGTCTTGGCTAACTGTATGGCGGAACCACCCGGCCCGGGGATGCGGGATTCCGCACCCTCGGGCCGGGTGGCCCCTGGTGGTTCTGAGGACTACTTGATGCCGTACTTGTCGCACGCCGCCTTGTAGTCCGGGGTGCAGATCTTCGCCGCGGAGTCGGGACCGTAGAACTGGTCCTTCACGACCGTGGACTCGATGTTGTCCGTGGTCACCGCGACCGGGGTCAGCAGGATGGACGCGATCTTCGCGCCGCCCGCGGTGGAGACCTGGACGGTCTGCTCGGACGGCTTCTGGCCCTTGGTCAGAGCGATGGCGAGGGTCGCCGCCTGCTCGGCCTCCGGCTTCAGCGCCTTGTAGACGGTCATGTACTGGTCGCCGGCGAGGATCCGCTGGATGCCCGCGAGCTCAGCGTCCTGACCGGTCGTCGGGGGCAGCGGGCTCAGGTTGGCCGCCTTCATGGCCGCGATCGCGCCACCGCCGGTGCCGTCGTTCGCCGCGTAGACGCCCTTGATCTGGCTCTTGAACTGCGAGACCTGACCGGACACCCAGTCCTGGGCCTTGGCGGGGTCCCATCCTGGTGTGTCGTACTCGGCGAGCACCTTGAAGCCGCTCGAGTCGATCACGCTGTGCGCGCCCTTCTTGAAGAGAGTGGCGTTGTTGTCCGTCGGCGAGCCGTTGACCATCAGGATGCCGCTGCCGGAGGGCACGCCGTCCTTCTTCAGCTTGTCGACGAGGGCGGTGGCCTGCAGCTGGCCGACCTTCTCGTTGTCGAACGAGATGTAGTAGTTCAGGTCGGGGCTGTTGATCAGGCGGTCGTAGGAGATGACCGGGATGTTCTTGGCCTTCGCCTCGCCGACGATCGACGCGGCGGCCTCACCGTCGAACGGGTCGAGGACGAGCACCTTGACGCCCTGGGTCAGCATGGACTCGGCCTGCTGCTGCTGCTTGCTGGCGTCGCCGTCCGCGTTCGCGTACAGGACGGTGCAGCCGGAGCAGAGCTCCTTGACCTTCGCCTCGAAGTAGGGCTTGTCGGCCGCTTCGTAGCGGGCGGTGACCGAGTCGGGGAGGAGGAGACCGATCTTGGCGTTCGCGGCGCCCGACGCGTTGTTCGTCGACGTGTTGCCGGAACCGTTGGAACAGGCTGTGAGGGTGAGGGCTGTGGCCAGGATCGCGGCGGACGCTATGACCGCTCTCTTGGTGGCGATCTTCATTGAAAAACCTCCGATTCGAGGCCGCCGACGTTGGCGGCTGGGTTGAGTGTGTCAGGGGCCGGCGCTTGGCGTCAATACTTGAATCCAAGCTTTCGATAACGGTTCGTCACGGACGGGGGTCAACGGGGGACACGGCGGCTGCGCGGTCTCAGACCGCGACGCCCACGCTCGTGATGGAGATGCTGTCGACCGCGTGCGCCACGGCTCCGAGCGTGGCCGCGCGCACCCCGAGCTGACCCTGGACGATGTCCGGCATGAGGTCCTCGTTCACGATGATCGAGCGCTCGACGGCATGCCGCATCGGGCCGAGCAGCAGCTCGCCTGCGCGGGCGAGCTCGCCGCCGACGACGACCCGCTCCGGGTCGAGCAGGTTGCACAGGTTGGCGGTCGCGATCCCGATGTGCCGGCCGGCGTCGGCGATCGCCCGGATGCAGCGGGCGTCGCCCGCCATCGCCTGCAGCACCACGTCGCCGAGCTTGAGGCTGCCGAGGTGGTCGCGGAGCTCGTCGAGGATGGCAGGGCCTCCCGCGATCGCCTCCAGGCAGCCGCGGTTGCCGCAGCGGCAGAGCGGCCCGTTCTCCCGGATCGTGGTGTGGCCGAACTCGCCGGCGACGCCGTTGTTGCCCCGGAAGAGCTGGCCGTTCAGCAGCAGGCCGGCGCCGATCCCGTCGCCGACGTCGAGCGTGATCGTGGTCCGCTTGCCGCGGCCCGCTCCGAGCCGGGACTCCGCCAGGGCGGTGAGGTTGGCGGCGTTGTCGATGAACACCGGGCGCTTCACCCGGCGTTCCAGCGCCTCCGCGATGACCACGCCGTCCCAGCCGCGCATGATGCCGCTGCGCGCGATCGTGCCGGTCGCGCGGTCGAGCGGGGCGGGGACCGCCAGCCCGACCGCCAGCACCTCGTCGCGGGAGGCGTCGACCGAGTCGAGCATGTCCGTCAGCAGCATGGACACCTTGTCGAGCTCGTTGTCCGCGCGGTGGTCCTTGGCGAGCGGCATGTGGTTCTCGGCGACGACCGTGTTCGCGACGTCGGCGAGCGCCACGCGCAGGTGCCGCGTGGAGAAGTGGACGCCGACGACGAGCCCGAGCGCGTGCGCGAGCGTGACGTGCTGGGCGCGCCGGCCGGAGCGGATGCTCTGCGCCGTATGCAGGACGCCGGAGGTGGAGAGCTCCTTGACGATGTTGGAGACGGTGGCGGGGGAGAGCCCCGTCGCGCCGGCCAGTTCGACCTGCGTCAGGCCCCCGTGCTTCTTGATGGCGTCGACGATCCGAGCCCGGTTGGCTTCACGAAGTGAAGTCTGCGAGCCCGGAGTTCGCCGCTGCGTTGCCACGACGAGAAGGATACATGCCGTCCGAGCATGCGGATCATGAGAGTCCTGCCACCGCCCGGCGCTCCCGCGCGGCGGCTCTCCAAGTCAACGGTTACGGGTTTGTGAGATTCACGACACCCTTCGGCCCCGGGCGGCGGGCAGGATAGAGCTATGGCCGACCTGCACGTTCACCCCGACCGCCTGGAGATCCACCTCACCCGGGCCGAGAAGGTGCTCTCCGTGCGTCGGGAGGACCTCGTGATCCCGCGGGAGAGCATCCGCTCGGTCGCGATCACCGAGGATCCGTGGATCTGGATCCGCGGCATCCGCGCCCCGGGCTCCGTGGTCCCGCTCACGCTCTCGGTCGGGACGTGGAAGTTCCACGGCGGCAAGGACTTCCTGCTCATCAAGGGCAAGCAGCGCGCCGCGGTGGTCGTCGACCTGGATGGCGAGGAGTTCTCGCGCGTGATCGTCTCGACCCCGCACGCCGCCAAGCTGGTCGAGGCGCTGCGCGTCGACGTCCGCGAGATCCCCGCGGACGGAGAGATCATCGACTGATCCGCTGCCGGCGCGGCCGGCCCCGCGCGTCACCCCGCGTGCGCGACCGAGAACAGCACCAGCCCGAGCAGCGGCGGAAGCCCCTGCAGCAGCGACGCGCCCCAGTAGCGCCGGCCGGTCGTCAGCAGCACGATCGCGGCCAGGACCATGGACGCCCCGGTGAAGAACATCAGGCCGAAGCCGACGTGCCGCAGGGTCGTCCAGTACAGCACCAAGCCCACCGCGGCGCCGCCGGCCAGGAAGAGGTTGTAGAAGCCCTGGTTGTAGGCCATCGGCCGCACCACGTCCGCGTCCCGCTGGCTCGTCAGCCCGAACCGGCGCCAGACGGTCGGCGATGACCACAGCATGCTCTCCATCGCGAAGAACCCGAGGTGCACCACCGCCGCGAGCGCGATGAGGACGGAGCCGAGGATCGCCATGGGGGGAGACTACGCTGCCTGGTGATGGAATCGCTGCAGGCGTCCTGCGCCGTCTCCGGGGGTGGGCCCGCGGGGATGATGCTCGGACTGATCCTCGCCCGCGCCGGGCTCGACGTGGTCGTGCTCGAGAAGCACGCCGACTTCTTCCGCGACTTCCGCGGCGACACCATCCATCCGTCCACCGTCGGCGTGCTGGGGGAGCTCGGGCTGCGCGACGCGTTCCTCGGCCTCCCGCACACCAGCATCCGAACGCTCGACGCGGTGGTCGACGGCACCCGGCTGCATCCGATCGACTTCCGCAGGCTGCCGCCTCCCGACGACTTCCTAGTGCTCGCGCCGCAGTGGGACTTCCTGACCTTCCTGGCCGGGGAGGCCGAGCGGCACCCGAACTTCCGGCTGCTGATGAGCACCGCCGCGACCGGGCTGATCCGCGACGGCGACACCGTCCGCGGGCTGGTGGCCGAGGGCCCGGACGGCCCCGTGCGCGTGGAGGCCGACCTGACCGTGGCCGCGGACGGGCGCGACTCCGCGCTGCGGGCCACCGCGGGGCTCCGGCCGCGCCGCTTCGGCGTGCCGATCGACGTCATCTGGTTCCGGCTGCCGAAACCCGCAGAGACGCACCCTTCGACGCTCGCGTACCTCGGCGACGGCGCCATGGTGATCACGATCGACCGCGGCGACTACTTCCAGACCGGGCTGGTCATCGCCAAGGGCGGCATCGATCAGCTGCGTGCGGCGGGTCTGCCGGCCTTCCGGTCCGCGGTGGCGGGCGCGGCGCCGTTCCTGCGCGGGCCGCTGGAGACGATCACCGACTGGGAGCCGCTCACGCTGCTGAGCGTGCAGATCGACCGCCTTCCGCGCTGGTACCGGCACGGCTTCCTCGCGATCGGCGACGCGGCGCACGCGATGTCCCCGGCCTTCGGCGTCGGCGTCAACTACGCCGTGCAGGACGCGGTCGCCGCGGCGAACGCGCTGGCGGCGCCCCTCCGCGACGGGCCCGTCGACCTGCGCCTCCTCGACGCGGTGCAGCGCAGGAGGCTGCCCCCGGTCGAGTGGATGCAGCGCATCCAGCTGGCCGCGCACCGCGGGATCAGCCGCCCGGGCGCCGGGCCGCTGCTGTCGCGCTCGCCGTCGCCGGCGCTGCGGCTGGCGATCGCCGCGGCGACGCCGGTCGCGCAGCGGCTCACCGCCCGGCTGATCGGGCGCGGCCTGCGCCCGGAGTCGGTCGCGCCCGAGCTGCGCTGACCGCCCCGGAGGCGTCCGCTACGAGAACAGCATGAGCACGATGCCGATCAGCGGCAGGGTGCCCTGGATGAGCGCAGGGCGCACATAACCGCGCCCGCTCGTCACGAGCACGACGGACGCCGCGAGCATGCTCGCCATCGTGAAGTAGATGAGCGCGAGGCCGGCCGCGTGCAGGCCGACACCGAAGAGGATCAGCCCGATGACGGCGCCGATGGCCAGGAACAGGTTGTAGAAGCCCTGGTTGTAGGCGAGCGGGCGGGTGGTGTCGGCCGACGCCTGGTCGGCGACGCCGAAGCGCCGCCAGACGGCGGGCCGCGCCCAGGCGACGCTCTCCATGACGAAGATCCCGACGTGGAGCGCAGCTGCCAGCGTGACGACGACGGTCGCGAGGACGATCATGCGGTCAGCCTACGGCAGCGGGCGGCTCACGCCCGGACGTCGACGACGGTGCGCCCCCGGAGCCGGCCCGCCAGGATGTCGTCGGCGGCCGGGATCGCCTCGGCGAGCGGGATGAACCGGGTCATCGCGGCGAGCGCCTCCTCGTCCAGGTCGGTGGCGAGCCGGCGCCAGGCCGTGTCGCGGAGGGCGGCGGGCGCCTCCACGGAGTTGATCCCCACCAGGCTGACCGCCCGCAGGATGAACGGCAGCACCGTCGCAGGCAGGTCGGGACCCTGGGCGAGCCCGCAGGCCGCGACCGTCCCGCCGTAGTTCGTCTGGGCGAGGACGTTGGCGAGGGTGTGGCTTCCGACGGAGTCGACGGCCCCGGCCCAGCGCTGGCTCTGCAGCGGCCGTCCCTCGTCGGAGAGCTCGGCCCGGTCGATGACGGCGGTGGTGCCGAGGTCGGTGAGGTAGCCCGCCAGCTGCTCGGGCCGGCCGGTCGAGGCCGTAACCGGGTAGCCGAGTTTTGCCAGCAGCGCGATGGCGACGGATCCCACGCCGCCGCCGGCGCCGGTCACCAGCACGCTCGACCCCGCGGCGTGCACGGCCTCCGGGTCGACGCCGTTGCGCTCCAGCGCGAGCACGGCCAGCATCGCCGTGAATCCGGCCGTCCCGATCGCGGCGGCCTGCCCGGACGTCAGCGTGCCCGGTACCCGGACGAGTGCGTCGCCGCGCACGCGGGCGCGCTCGGCCAGGCCGCCATGGTGGCTCTCGCCGATGCCGTCGCCGTTGAGCACGACCCGGTCGCCCGGGCGCCAGCGCGGATCCTCCGACGACTCCACGACCCCGACGAGGTCGATCCCGGGGATGAGCGGCGACACCCGCGCCACCCCCGGCCGGCCCGCGATGGCCAGCCCATCCTTGTAGTTGAGGTCGGAGAACTCGACGGCGATCGTCACGTCGCCCGGCATGAGGAAGTCGTCGGTCACGCGCCGGACCTCGGCGGTGTGGGCCAGGATCCGGGACCCCTCCTTCTCCTGCTCGATGACGATGGCGCGGAAGTCGCCCATGGTTCTCCTTCGGTCGCGGCGGGAGGGTGCGGTCAGTTCAGGACGGGGACGTCGGCGGGCAGCTCGCCGCCGGCGTAGAGCTCCGAGGCGGTGCGCTGCAGGGCGGCGAGCGCGACGCGCTGCGTCCACGGGCCGTAGGAGACCCGGGCGACGCCCAGCTCGTGCAGCCGCGCGGGCGGCAGCGACCCCGGCACCGCGATCACGCTCAGCTTCCGGACGCCGAGCCCGGCGACGAGCTCCCGCACGGTCTCCTCGTCGAGGCGGCCGGGGACGAAAACGCAGGTCGCACCCTCGTCGAGGAACGCCCGGCCGCGGCGCACCGCCTCCGCGGTCTTCTCGGCGGCGGTCGGGAGGGCGTTCCTGAGCCAGACGTCGGTGCGCGCGTTGAGGGCGAACGGCACGCCCTCCTTGTCCGCGGCGGCGACCGCGGCACGCACGTGCGCGACGGCCTCCTCGAACGGACGCACCTGGTCCTCCAGGTTGGCTCCGACCGCGCCGACGCCGATCGCCCGGCGGATCGTCTCGCCCGGGTCGCCGTAGCCGCCTTCGAGGTCGGCGCTCACCGGGAGATCGGTGGCCGCGACGATGCGGCCGACCATGTCGAGCATCAGGTCGAGCGGGATGTTCTCGCCGTCCTCGTAGCCGAGCGTCGCCGCGATCGAATGACTCGCGGTCGCCAGCGCGCGGGTCTCCGGGAGGGCGGCCACGGCCTTCGCGCTGATCGCGTCCCACACGTTGACGACCTGGAGCAGCTCGGGGGCGTCGTGGAGACGGCGCAGCTCGGCGCCGCGTTCGGTGATGGAGGTCATGACGCCACCCTACGACCCGCGCGCGACCCGCTCTAGGATGAGCGCATGGCGGGGACCGGTGAGCCGGACGGGCCGGTGCGGGCGGAACCCGCGCCAGGCGGCACCGGGCCGTCCACGACCGGGAGCGGGCCCTCCGGAATCAGTGCCGAGCCCTCCAAGACCCTGTCCGCGACCGGGCGCCGGGTCTCGGTCAACGCCGTCGTCGACAACATCTTCTTCGTCTTCGGCGGGGTCGCGGCCGTCTGGCTGGCGTTCATCATCCTCACGGAGAGCTTCTCCTGGGGCTGGTTCCTGCTCGCCTTCTTCGTCCTGTTCTGGATCGTGCTCGCCTACCTCGTGCTCCCGCGGCTGCACCGCATCCTCACCCAGATCTACGTGCCGGACTACTTCATCGGCCGCGCCCGGACGAGCGACGGCCTCCTGGGCGACCCGATCAACCTCGCCCTCCTGGGCTCGGAGGCGCAGCTCGACGAGGCGATGACCTCCGCCGGCTGGACCCGGGCGGACGACGTGACCGCGGCCTCCAGCCGACGCATCATCACTTCCACCCTGCTCCGCCGCAGCTACGACGAGGCGCCCGTCAGCCCGCTCTTCCTGTTCGGGCACCAGCAGGACATGGCGTACCAGCAGGAGGTCCAGGGCAATCCCGCCAAGCGCCACCACGTCCGGTTCTGGCGCTGCCCGGAGGGCTGGCTGCTGCCGGGAGGCCACCGGGTCGAGTGGCTCGCGGCCGGCACGTTCGACCGGTCGGTGGGCTTCTCGCTGTTCACACTGCAGATCACGCACAAGATCGACGCCAACACCGACATCGAGCGCGACCACATCGTCTCGACGCTCCAGCGGGCGGACCTCGGGGTCGAGGTCGCGGTCATCCGGGACTTCTCGTCCGGCTACCACGCCCGCAACGGCGGCGGCGACGCCATCGAGACCGACGGCGACCTCCCGGTGGTCGACCTCACCGCCGTGGAGGTGGAGCCGCGCGCGGTCGCGGTCGCCGCGGACGCCGACCAGCGGCGGCTCGAGCGGGCCGAGCGCCGGCCGGTGCCGACGACGCTGGGCTTCCTGCTCATGCTGCTGCGCGTGGTGGCGGGCGTGGTGACGGTGGTGACCACCGTGCTGGCCTGGCCGGCGTTCATCCGGGCCGAGCTGCTGTCGGGGACCGGCAAGGCGCTCTCGGCGGCCGAGCAGCAGAGCGCGGACCTCGTCTTCGGGATCGCGATGGGCGTGTTCGCGGCGGGGCTGGTGTTCTACTTCGCGATCTCGCTGCTCGTCTTCACCGGGAGCAACTGGGCGCGCATCGTCGCCATGTCGTACAGCGCGCTGCTGATCCTGGTGGCCGCGATCGACTTCTTCAACGGCGGTGAGCAGGTGACCCTGCGCACGAACATCCTCGGCCTCCCGCTCGACATCCTGGTCGTGCTCGCGCTCTCGTCCCAGCGGGCGCGGCACTGGGCACGGCGCCCGCGCGCGCGGTCGCGGCGCGGAGCGGGCCGCGGAGCGGGCGCGGCCGGGGGAGCGGGCGTGGCCCGGGAACGCGCGGAGGCGGCGGCGCTCGCCGCGGAGGACGCGCCGGCCGACGACACCACCGTCCGCTGACGTGGCGGCCCCGCGGCCTCACATCAGCTTCTTGCCCTCCGACCCTCCCGCCTTCAGCGCCGACTCCTCGGCGTCGAGGAACGCCAGCACCGACCGCACCGCCAGCTCCTGGTACCGGCCCTCCTCCCGCGCGTCGAGCACCGCCTGCCGCTCGGCCACGATCATCGACCGCCGCAGCCTCCGGTACTCGAGGGGAGCCGCCACCTCGGCGTCCGGGACCGGGTTCTCGAGCGCCTCGGAGAGGAACACCGCGTTGACCCGCAGCCGTTCGATCACCCGCTCGTCCTCCTGGCCGGTGACCTGCGACTCCAGGTGCTCCAGGCCGGCCGCCTGCGCCTCGGCGAGCAGCCGCTCCATCTCGCCGGCCTCCTGCGCGAAGTCCGGTGGCGGCAGCTTGAGCCGGCGGATCACCCACGGCAGCGCGAGCCCTTCCAGGAGCGTCGCGACCACCACGACGAAGGCCAGGAACTGCAGGAACTCCCGGTGCGGCGTGGCCGCGGGGAGCAGGAACACGGCCGCGAGGGTGACCACGCCGCGGATCCCGGCGAAGGACACGGCGATGCCGGTCGGCCAGGTCCAGCCGCGCTCGCGGAGGCGTTGCGGCCCGTACCGGTAGAGCGCGGTCGTGCCCACCATCCAGAGGAACCGCGCCAGGAACAGCGCCAGCAGCACCGCGATGCTGATCCAGACGGTCTGCGCCACGGTGATGCCGGAGCGGAACGCCGAGCTGAGGATGCCCGACAGCTCCAGCCCGATGAAGAGGAAGACGGCGTTCTGCAGCAGGAACTCGATCGTGCGCCAGTTGATCGTCTCGGCGATGCGCGCCTCGGCCGTCTGGATGGTCGGCGACCGGTACCCGAGGTAGAGGCCGGCGACGACGACGGAGAGGATGCCCGACCCGTGCAGGAACTGCGACGGGATGAACGCCAGATAGGGGGTGATGAGCCCGAGCGAGGTGTCCAGGACAGGGGAGCGGAGCTGCTTGCGGATGATCGAGAGCACCAGACCGACCACCAGGCCGATCCCGACGCCCACCACCACGGCGATCACGAAGTCCCCGGCGATCGCCCACGGGTTCACGACGCTGACGATCGCCGCGATGCTCGCGTTCAGCGCCACCAGGGCCGTGGCGTCGTTGAGCAGGCTCTCACCCTCCAGGACGGTCACGAGCCGCCGGGGGAGGTGCACCCGGCCCGCGATCGCCGTCACCGCCACCGTGTCGGTCGGCGCCACCACGGCGCCGAAGGCGAACGCGGCCGCGACCGTGATCGCCGGGACGACCAGCCAGGTCGTGAAGCCGACGACCACGACGGTGAACACCACCAGGCCGACCGAGAGCAGCAGGATGCCGTCGCGCCGGGCGCGGACGTCGACGATGGAGGTCTGGATCGCCGCGGCGAAGAGCAGCGGCGGAAGCAGCCCGAACAGCACGAGTTCCGGGTCCACCGCGACCTGCGGCACCCCGGGGATGAACGACGCGATCGCGCCCACGACCACGAGGACGACGGGGGCCGACCAGTTGACGCGACGCGAGAGGCCCGTGACCGTGACCGTGACGACGACGAAGGACACGATCCAGACGATGGTGGTGACCGGATCCATGAGGTTCATCTTGGCCGCAACGCGAAACGGCCAGCAATGGTTCCCGCGAATCGGGGGAGAACGCGCCGAACCCTGAAGCTGTGGAGGACTACCGCCGGGTCACGCCGCGTGCGCGGCGCACTCCACGACGTCGCACGCCTCGCACACCACCAGCTGCTCCCGGCACGAGGGATCGCTGCAGTTCCGCATCCGATCGGTCCCGACGCCGCACCCCGCGCAGCGCCCGACCACCGCGGCACGGTCGGAGAACCGCACCGATCCGCGCCCGTCGAAGACGTACAGCGACCCCTCCCACAGGCCGTCGTCGCCGAAGCGCTCGCCGTAGCGGACCACGCCGCCGTCGAGCTGGTAGACCTCCTCGAATCCCCGCGAGCGCATCAATCCCGACAGCACCTCGCAGCGGATGCCGCCGGTGCAATACGTCACGACGGGCTTGTCCTTGAGATGGTCGTACCGACCGCTCTCCAGCTCGGCGACGAACTCGCGGGTCGTCGCCACGTCGGGGACCACCGCGTCGCGGAACCGCCCGATCTCCGCCTCGAACCGGTTGCGGCCGTCGAAGAACACCACGTCGTCCCGCTCGTCGAGCAGGGCGTGCAGCGCCTCGGGATCGAGCCGCGCGCCGCCACCGATGACGCCCGACGCGTCCACCCGCAGCTCGTCCGGCGCCCCGAACGACACGATCTCGTCGCGCACCCGCACGGAGAGCCGCGGGAAGTCGCGGCTGCCGCCGTCCTGGTCGAGCCCCGACCCCTCGCTCCACTTCACATCCAGGCCGCGGAACGCCGCGTACTCCTTCGTCTTGCGCAGATACCGCTTGAGCGCGCCGAGCTCGCCGCCCAGCGTCCCGTTGATTCCGTCGCCCGACAGCAGGATGCGGCCACGCAGGCCGAGCGACTCGCACAGGTCGCGCTGCCAGAGCCGCACCGCCTCCGGATCGGGGAGCGGGGTGAAGGCGTAGAAGAGGAGGACTTTCGCGACGGGCACCGGGGGATGCTAACAGCGGTCACTGCGAGAACAGACAGATTCGTTCGCCATCCGTTCAGCGGAATGGACCAGAGTAGGAGGATGCGAACCATCGTCATCCTGCCCACTTACAACGAGCGGGAGAACATCGGGCCCGTGGTCGGCCGCATCCGCGCCTCGGCGCCGGAGGTCGACGTGCTCGTGGTCGACGACGGTTCGCCGGACGGCACGGGCGAGATCGCGGACGCGCTCGCCGCGACCGACGCCAACGTCAAGGTCCTGCACCGCGCCGGCAAGGAAGGCCTCGGCGCCGCCTACCGGGCGGGCATGGGCTGGGCGCTCGACGCCGGTTACGACGCGGTGGTCGAGATGGACGCCGACGGCTCGCACCGTCCCGAGGAGCTCCCGGCGCTGCTGGCGGCCCTCCGCCGCCTCCCGCAGGGCGACGCGGCCGAGGGGGCCGACCTCGTGCTGGGCTCCCGCTGGGTCGAGGGCGGCGGCGTGGTCAACTGGCCCGCGCGCCGGCGCCTGCTCTCGAAGGGCGGCAGCACCTACTCCCGCCTGTGGCTGGGCGTCCCGGCGAAGGACGTGACCGGCGGCTACCGCGCGTTCACCGCCGACGCGCTGCGCCGCATCCACTTCGAGGACGTGGAGAGCCAGGGCTACTGCTTCCAGATCGACATGCTGCGCCGGGCATACGACGCGGGCCTCACCGTCGTGGAGGTGCCGATCACCTTCGTGGAGCGCGAGCACGGTGTCTCCAAGATGAGCGGCAACATCGTCGTCGAGGCCATGCTGCGCGTCACCGGCTGGGGGATCGTCGGCCTCCCGCGGCGCTTCCGCCGCCGCCCCGCCCCCGCTACCGTCACGGAGACCACCCAGCGGGCGTAGCGTGAGCGCCATGTCGAAAGATCCGCTGGAGCGCTTCGGCGCCGTTCCTCAGTTCACCGTCACGAGCGACGACGTCGCCGACGACCGACCGCTCGACCGCGCGCAGTGGGGCGCGGGAGGCGGAGGCGGCGACGTCTCGCCGCAGCTCTCCTGGAGCGGGTTCCCCGCCGAGACGAAGAGCTTCGCCGTCACCATCCACGACCCCGACGCCCCGACCGGCTCGGGATTCTGGCACTGGGCGGTCTACAACCTCCCGGCGTCGGTGACCTCGCTGCCGTCCGGCGCGGGCGCGGTGGGCGGCGCGAACCTGCCGCGCGGCGCCGCCATGCTCTCCAACGAGCTGGGCTCGAAGAGCTTCACCGGAGCGGGTCCGCCTCCCGGGACCGGCACGCACCACTACTACATCGTCGTGCACGCGCTCGACGTCGACCACCTCGACCTCGACCCGGAGTCGACGCCCGCCATCCTGGGCTTCAACGCGCACTTCCACGCGCTGGGCCGCGCCGTCGTCGTCCCGGTCGCGACCGCAGGGGACATCTAGACGGCTGACGGGCTCAGTGCTTGTTCCCGGTCAGCGCGAGGATCCCGCCGAGCCCGATCATCAGCACCCCGCCGGTCGCGCCGAGCCGCTCGACCCGCTTCGGGGACCGTCCGAACCACGCCCGGGCGGTCCCCGCGGCGAGCGCCCAGACGCTGTCGAACGTCAGTGCGAGCAGCAGGAAGACCACTCCGAGCTCGAACAGCTGCATCGGGATCCCGCCCGCCTGGTAGTCGACGAACTGCGGCAGCACCGCGACGAAGAAGACCAGCGACTTCGGGTTGGTCAGCCCGACCAGCATCCCCTCGCCGACGCTGCGCCAGTGCGAGCGCCGCGGTGGGGTCGCCTCGTGCGTGACCGCCGTGTGCCTGCGGTGCCGGATCGCCTGGACCCCGAGGTACATCAGGTACGCGGCCCCGGCGAACTTCACGATCGTGAACGCGACCGCCGACTGCGCCACGAGCGCTCCGATCCCGAGCGAGACCGCGACGACCAGCGGCAGCATCCCGAGCGCGTTGCCCAGCACGCTGAGCAGTCCGCCGAGCCTGCCGAGGGCCAGCGACCGCCCGATCACGAAGAGCACGCTGGGGCCGGGGATGACGATGAGCGCGATCGACGCGAGCGCGAACGCGAGCAGGGAGGGCGGCGGGACCATAGCAGGAGCGTAGGGGAGGTAGGTTCGTAACGTGAAGCTCCACAACGTCCGTGTGCACAGAAGCGACGAGAACCTCGCCCGTCAGGACCAGCTCGCCTGGAAGATCGCGGAGGTCGCCGCCGACCCGGTCGAGGTCGACCCCGAGGTCACCGACATGGTGATCAACCGGGTCATCGACAACGCCGCCGTGGCCGCCGCCTCCCTCACCCGCAGGCCCGTCGTCTCGGCGCGCTCGCAGGCCCTGGCGCACCCGTTGCCGGCCGCGCAGCTGGAGGAGCTGACCGCCTCCACCGAGCACCCGCAGGACGGCGCCACCGTCTTCGGCGAGCCGCAGCGGCTCCGGGTCAGCCCGGAGTGGGCCGCTTGGGCGAACGGCGTCGCCGTGCGCGAGCTCGACTACCACGACACCTTCCTCGCCGCGGAGTACTCCCACCCGGGCGACAACATCCCGCCGATCACGGCCGTCGCCCAGCACGCCGCACGCGCCTACGGGCTGACCGGCCGCGACCTGGTGCGCGGCATCGCGACCGGGTACGAGATCCAGATCGACCTCGCCATGGCGATCAGCCTGCACGCCCACAAGATCGACCACGTCGCGCACCTCGGCCCGTCGGCAGCCGCGGGCATCGGCACGTTGCTGCACCTGCCCCGGGAGACGATCTTCCAGGCCATCGGCCAGGCGCTCCACACCACGACCGCCACGCGCCAGTCGCGCAAGGGCGAGATCTCCAGCTGGAAGGCGCACGCGCCCGCCTTCGCCGGCAAGATGGCCGTCGAGGCGATCGACCGGGCCCTGCGCGGCGAGACCAGCCCGACCCCGATCTACGAGGGCGAGGACGGCGTGATCGCCTGGCTGCTCGACGGCCCGTCCGCGTCCTACGACGTCCCGCTCCCGGAGGCCGGGGAGGCCAAGCGCGCCATCCTCGACTCGTACACCAAGGAGCACTCCGCCGAGTACCAGGCGCAGGCCTGGGTCGACCTCGCCCGCAAGCTGCACACGGAGCACCCGGAGGCCGCCGACCCCGAGCGTGTGGAGAGCATCGTCATCCACACCTCGCACCACACCCACTACGTCATCGGCTCGGGCGCGAACGACCCGCAGAAGTACGACCCGACCGCTTCCCGCGAGACGCTGGACCACAGCATCCCGTACATCTTCACCGTCGCGCTGCAGGACGGCGGCTGGCACCACGTGGAGTCCTACCTCCCGTCCCGCGCCGCCCGCCCCGACACCGTCGCGCTCTGGGCCAAGGTCACCACGACCGAGGACCCGGAGTGGACCCGCCGCTACCACTCGATCGACCCGGCCGAGAAGGCGTTCGGCGGTCGCGTGGTCATCACGCTCGCCGACGGTCGCGTGATCGAGGACGAGATCGCCGTCGCCGACGCCCACCCGCTCGGCGCCCGGCCGTTCGCCCGCGCCGACTACGTCGCCAAGTTCCGCACCCTGGCGGCCGAGGTGCTGGAGGAGGCCGAGATCGAGCGCTTCCTGGCACTGGCCGAGCGCCTCCCCGAGCTGTCCGCCGCCGAGCTCGGCGGCCTCACCATCACTGCGCGCCCCGGCCTGCTGGCCGGCGTCCCCGCGCCGAGAGGACTGTTCTGATGCTCTACTCCTCCATCCCCGCTCACGAGAAGCGCGTCGCGTTCCGTAAGCGGCTGGCCTCCGGCGAGCTGGTCCGGATGCCCGGCGCCTTCAACCCGCTGAGCGCTCGCCTCGTCGAGCGCAAGGGCTTCGAGGGCGTCTACATCTCCGGCGCCGTGCTGTCCGCCGAGCTCGGCCTCCCGGACATCGGCCTCACCACGCTCACGGAGGTGGCCGGCCGCTCCGCCCAAATCGCGCGGATGACCGACCTCCCCACCCTGGTCGACGCCGACACCGGCTTCGGCGAGCCGATGAACGTCGCCCGCACGGTGCAGACGCTCGAGGACGCCGGAGTCGCCGGCCTCCACATCGAGGACCAGGTGAACCCCAAGCGCTGCGGCCACCTCGACGGCAAGCAGGTCGTGGACGAGGACACCGCGCTCAAGCGCATCCGCGCCGCCGCCGACGCCCGCCGCGACCCGAACCTGCTCATCATGGCGCGCACCGACATCCGCGCCGTGGAGGGCCTGGAGGCCGCGATCGACCGCGCCAAGGCGCTGGTCGACGCCGGCGCCGACGCGATCTTCCCCGAGGCGATGGCCGACCTGTCGGAGTTCGAGGCCGTCCGCAGGGCCGTGGACGTGCCGATCCTGGCCAACATGACCGAGTTCGGCAAGAGCGACCTGTTCACCGTCGATCAGCTGCGCGACATCGGCGTGAACATTGTGATCTGGCCGGTCTCCCTGCTCCGGCTGGCAATGGGAGCGGCCGAGCGCGGCCTCGACCAGCTCCTCGCCGAGGGCACCCTGGAGCCCATGCTCGGCTCGATGCAGCATCGCGCCGAGCTCTACGACCTGATTGACTACGAGGGCTACAACGCGTTCGACACCTCGGTGTACAACTTCGAGGTGCGCCGCTGAGCACTGCTCACAGCCGCGCCCACCACCAGCCAGACCACAGCAGCGAAGGAGCAGCACAATGACCGACCCGGAGATCCACAAGGGCCTCGCCGGCGTCGTGGTGGACACCACGAACATCTCGTCCGTGAATCCCCAGACCAACTCGCTGCTGTACCGCGGCTACCCGGTGCAGGAGCTGGCCGCGAAGTGCTCGTTCGAGGAGGTCGCCTGGCTGCTGTGGCACGGCGAGCTGCCGACGCCGGAGGAACTGGCCGACTTCCAGAAGCTGGAGCGCGGACTGCGCCGGATGGACGACCGCACCCGCCGCGCGCTGGACGACATCCCCGCCTCCGCGCACCCGATGGACGCCCTGCGCACGGCCGTGAGCCAGCTCGGCGGGATGGACCCGACGCTGGAGCAGCCGAACGGCATCCTCGACCCCGAGCTCAACCTCAGCCGCGCCGTGTACCTCTTCGCCCAGCTCCCGACGATCGTCGCGTACATCCAGCGCCGTCGCCGTGGCCTGGAGATCGTGGAGTCGCGGGACGACCTCGACTACGCCGAGAACTTCCTCTGGCTGACGTTCGGCGAGGTCCCGGACGACGTGGTCGTCGACGCTTTCCGGGTCTCGCTGGTGCTGTACGCCGAGCATTCGTTCAACGCGTCGACGTTCACCGCGCGCGTGATCGCCTCCACGCTCTCGGACGTGTACTCGGCGGTCACCGGCGCCATCGGCGCCCTGAAGGGCCCGCTGCACGGCGGCGCGAACGAGGCCGTGATGCACGCGTTCGACGAGATCGGCAGCGCCGACCGCGCTGAGGCGTGGCTGGACGACGCCCTCGCCGAGAAGCGCAAGATCATGGGCTTCGGCCACCGCGTCTACAAGAACGGCGACTCGCGCGTCCCGACCATGCGAGCCTCGCTGGAGACGCTGGCGGAGCACTACGACCGGCAGGACCTGCTCGACCTCTACAACGCGCTCGAGCAGGCGATGGGCGACCGCAAGAACATCAAGCCGAACCTGGACTACCCCTCCGGCCCGGCCTACAACCTGATGGGCTTCGACACCGAGACCTTCACCCCGCTGTTCGCCGCCGCGCGCGTCACCGGCTGGACCGCCCACATCTTCGAGCAGTACGCCGCCAACTCCCTCATCCGCCCCCTCTCCCTCTACACCGGCCCCGCCGAGCGCCACCTGAGCTGACCCCGCACCCCGGCCGGCACCCACCCCGCCTCCCGCAGCCAACGGAGGAGATCCACCCATCTCGGGCCCGGATCTCCTCCGTTGACTGCTTTTCGGCCCACAGCGCCCCAATCTCCTCCGCTAGCCAGCGCATGCCCCGGCGCGCAGGTAACGGAGGAGATCCACCCATCCCGGGCCCGGATCTCCTCCGTTGACTGCGTTTCGGGCCCACAGCGCCCCAATCTCCTCCGCTAGCCACCGCACGCTCCCGCGCAAGTAACGGAGGAGATCCACCCATCCCGGGCCAGGATCTCCTCCGTTGACTGCGTTTCGGCCTGCCGAGACCCCCGATCTCCTCCGTTACCTACAGGACCCCAGCCCGCAAGCAACGGACGAGACCCGCCCGGAATCTCCGTCGACTGCTGTATCAGGCCTCGCGCGCCCCGATCCCGCAATCACCGCCACAGCAGCAGCGCATCCCCCTGCCCGCCACCGCCGCACAGCGCCACGGCCGCACGCCCGGACCCGCGCCTCGCCAGCTCGTGCGCCGCATGCCCCGCCAGCCGCGCGCCCGACGCCCCGATGGGATGCCCGAGCGCGATCGCGCCGCCGTGGATGTTGACCTTCTCCGGGTCCACGTCGAGGTCGGCCGTCGACTGCAGCGCCACCGCCGCGAACGCCTCGTTGATCTCCACCAGGTCCAGGTCGTCCACACTCCACCCGGCCCGCTTGAGCGCCGCGTTGATCGCGTTCGACGGCTGCGAGTGCAGCGAGTTGTCGGGCCCCGCGACCTGGCCACTGGCCCCGACGACCGCGAGCCACTCCAGCCCCAGCCGCTCCGCGTTCTCGCGCGAGGTCAGGATGAGCGCCGCCGCACCGTCGCTCAGCGGCGACGAATTGCCCGCGGTGAGCGTCCCGCCCTCGGCGAAGCTCGGCCGCAGCTTGGCGAGCACCTCCACGGTCGAGTCGGGCCGAACGCCTTCGTCCGCCGACACGACCACCGGGTCGCCCTTGCGCTGCGGGATGCTGACCGGCGCGATCTCGTCGGCGAAGACCCCGGAGGCCGCCGCCGCGCCCGCGCGCTGGTGCGACGACGCCGCGAACGCGTCCTGCGCCTCCCGCGTGAGCCCGAGCTTCTCCGTGTAGCTCTCGGTGGAGGCGCCCATCGAGATCTTGTCGAACGCATCCGTCAGCCCGTCGTAGGCCGCCGTGTCCAGCGCTTCGAGCGAGCCGTACGTCCACCCTTTCCGCGAGCCGGGCAGGATGTGCGGCGCGTTCGTCATCGACTCCTGCCCGCCGGCCGCGACCACCGTCGCCTCGCCGGCGCGGATGAGCCGCGCGGCGTCGATCACGGCCGCGAGGCCGGAGAGGCACACCTTGTTGACCGTCGTCGCCGGGACGTCCCAGCCGATCCCCGCGCCGATGGCGGTCTGGCGGGCCGGGTTCTGGCCGGCGCCGGCCTGGAGCACCTGACCGAAGATCACGGTGTCGATGTCCGAGGCCTGCAGGCCGGACTGCTCGATCGCCTTCCGAAGCGCGACGGTCCCGAGCTGCACCGCGGTCTGGCTCGCGAGCGCGCCGGTCACCTTGCCGAGCGGCGTGCGCGCGGCCGAGAGGATGACGACGTCGTTCGGACGGGGTTCGGGGGTGGGGCTGGTCATTGCGGGGCGACTCCTTCGTCGGCGGATTCTCTCCACCCATTGTCATCCACAGGCGGAGGCCTCTGGGCAGTTCTCCACAGATTGAGACGATCCGCCGGGAACGACCCCGTGCGGTTCCTAGCGTGGACGCATGTCCGAGCCGGAAACCGTAGAGGAGCCCCTTTCCCATGTACCCAGTCACGACCGCCCGCGCGAGCGGATGCGCCGGCTCGGTGTCGGTTCGCTCACCGACGACGAAGTCCTCGCCCTCGTCCTCGGTTCCGGCCAGATGGGCCGCAATGTCCTGTCCCTCGCGCGCGCCATCCTGGCCCGCTGCGGCGGGTTCCCCGGGCTCGCGACGATGGACTTCGCCCGGCTCGAGACCCTGCCGGGCGTCGGCCCCGCGACCGCCGGACGGCTCGTCGCCATCATCGAGATCTGGCGCCGCGCCGGGCGATCATCGTCGTGGACGCGCCTGGTCGACCACGAGGCCATCGCGGAGGTCGTCCGGCCCGAGCTGCTGCACCGCGACAGCGAGCGCTTCGTCGTGGTCGTCGCCGATCGCGCCGCACGCCCGCTGGAGATGGTGCTCGTCCGCGACGGCGGTGTCGACGAGCGGTCGATCCAGCCCGCCGACATCCTCCAGGCCGTCCTCACCCGCGGCGGCCGGTCGTTCGCCGTCGCGCACAACCATCCGTCCGGATCGCTCGACCCGTCCGTGGCCGACACCGTGCTCACCCGGCGGCTCGATCAGGCGGCCGCCACGATCGGACTCCGGTTCCTCGGCCACATCCTGGTGGCCGGGGAGCAGTGGACCGCGCTCTCGGCTACGGGGTCAGCCGGGTCGGGCCGCGGAAGAGATACGTCGTCTCGCGCAGGTTGGCGAGGTGCAGCATCAGCATGAGCACACGCGCCAGCCCCATCCCGAACCCGCCGTGCGGGGGGATGCCGTAGCGGAACGTCGCGAGGACGTCCTCGAGCTCCTCCACCGAGAGGCCCTTGTCGACGGCCTGCTTCTCGAGGATCTCGACGCGGTGCTCGCGCTGGGCGCCCGTGGAGATCTCGACGCCGTTGAAGATGAGGTCGTAGCTCTTGGTGAGCGACGGGTCCTCGGCGTGACGCATGTGGTAGTAGGGCCGGATGCTCGAGGCGTAGTCCGTCAGGAACACGAACTCGTGCCCGTAGGTCTCCTTCACGTACGCCGAGATGCGGCGCTCGCCCTCCGGGTCCATGTCGTCGTCGGCGCGGGGCACCTCGTAGCCCTGCTCCGCGACGATGCGCTTCGCCTCGGCGAGCGGGATGCGCGGGAACGGGGTGGTCGGGACGGTGACCTCGACGCCGAAGAGCGCCTCGATCTCGGCGCCGTGCTTCTCCTTGACGGCCGTGAAGCCGGCGACGAGGAGGTCTTCGTGCACCTTCATGACGTCCTCGTGGCTGTCGATCCAGCTGAGCTCGGTGTCGACGCTCGTGAACTCCGTCGCGTGCCGGCTGGTGAAGCTGGGGTCGGCGCGGAACGCCGGGCCGATCTCGAAGACCCGGCCGAACCCGGCCGCCTGCGCCATCTGCTTGAAGATCTGCGGGCTCTGGGCGAGGTACGCGGTCGTCTCGAAGTAGGGCAGCTCGAAGAGCTCGGCGCGCGACTCGGACGCCGACGCCATCAGCTTGGGGGTGTGGATCTCGATGAAGCCGTTGTCCACCCAGTACTGCCGCATCGCGTGCTCGAGCGTGGTCTGCACGCGGAAGATCAGGTTGTGCTTCGGCTCGCGGAGGTCGAGGAAGCGCCAGTCCATGCGCTTGTCGATGCCGCTGTCCGCGGCGATCGGCGTCTCGGCGATCGCTGTGGTCTCGACTTCGAGGGTGTTCAGCTTGATCTCGATGCCGCCGAGCTTGACGCGCTCGTCGTGCTTGAGCTCACCGGTCGCCCGCACGAACGAGCCCTGCGAGAGGCCGGAGATGGTCGTGGCCGGCTCGTCGGCGACGACGGTGCCGTCCTCGTCGACCGTGCGCGGATTGACCAGCTGGACGGCGCCCGACTCGTCGCGCAGCACGACGAACTGCACCTTCTTCTGGTCCCGGACGGTCTCGACCCATCCGGCGACGCTCACGGGGCCGTCCGGGAGGGCGGCCAGGTCTTTGATCAAAACGCGTGCGGTCACGATCGACAAGCCTACCGCCCGCGCATACCGCCTCAGAGGGCCGGCAGCGGGTCGCGCGCTCCCACGCTCAGTGAATTCAAGGCAAGCCGCTCCGTAGACTGGTGCGGTGGTAGCAAGCCAGGTACATCTCGTCCGTCACGGAGAGGTGTTCAATCCCGATGGCATCCTGTACGGCAGGCTGCCCGGCTTCGGGCTGTCCAAGCTCGGTCACCGGATGGCGCAGGCCGCCGCCGACGACCTCGCGGCCCGCGACCGCCCGGTCTCCCTCCTGCGCGTCTCGCCGCTGCAGCGCACGCGCGAGTCGGCTGCGCCCATCGCGGCGGCCCTGGGCCTGGAGCCGGAGATCGACGAGCGGATCATCGAGCCCACCAACCACTTCGAGGGCACCAACATGCGCCGCGCCCTGAAGAACCCGGTCAACTGGCCGTTCCTCGTCTACCCGCCCCGGCCGAGCTGGGGCGAAGCGTACACCAGCATCGAGAAGCGGATGCGCGAGGCCGTCGACGACGCCTTCGACTCGGTCGAGTCCGGCGACGTCGTGCTCGTCAGCCACCAGCTCCCGATCTGGGTCATGCACCTGTCGGCGGCGGGAGAGCCGTTCCTGCACGACCCGCGCAAGCGGCGCTGCGCGCTCTCCAGCATCACGACCTTCGAGCGCACGACCGAGCCTGCCCCTGCGCCCCAACCGCGCCCGGGCGAGCCGGCCGTCCCTGCCGACCCCGACGCCCCGCCCGTCATCCGCGTGGTGGAGGTCGGCTACGCCGAGCCCGCCGGCAGCCTCATCACCGCCGCGACCGATGTGGGGGCCGTGTGACCTCCGTCCGCCCCTCCGCTCGGCGCCGCCTGGCGCTCCTTCTTCCCGCGGCCGCAGCAGCCGCAGCGCTCCTGCTCTCCGGCTGCACCTCCAACGATGCCCTCGCCAACCAGTACCGCTCCGGCAACGGCCAGAACTACATCGCCGGCGACGGCAGCGTGAGCGAGTACGCGGCCGCGAACCGCGGAGCCCCCGTCGCGTTCTCCGGCAAGCTCGCCGACGGCACGGCGGTGTCGTCGAAGGACTACGCAGGCAAGGTCCTCGTCGTGAACTTCTGGTACGCGGGCTGCCCGCCGTGCCGGGTGGAGGCGCCCGACCTGGAGTCGCTGTCGCAGAAGTACGCCGCCCAGGGCGTCAGCTTCCTCGGCGTGAACCTCTACGATTCCGCGAGCACCGCGGCCAGCTTCGAACAGGACAAGGGCGTGACGTACCCGTCCGTCCTCGACCGCGATACCGGCTCGGTCCTGCTCGCCTTCAGCAAGACCGTCCCGCCCAAGGCCACGCCGACCACCCTCGTGATCGACGAGGAGGGCCGCGTGGCCGCCCGCATCCTCGGCGCGATCCCGGACAAGAGCATCCTCGACTCGCTCATCTCCGACGCCGTGGCCGGGAAGTGACCGTGAACGTCGGTCAGATCGTCTTCAGCGGCCAGCTCCTGCTCGCACTTCCCATCGCGGTCCTCGCGGGGCTCGTGTCGTTCGCGTCGCCCTGCGTGCTCCCGCTCGTGCCCGGCTACCTCGCCTACGTCGGCGGGATCAGCGACCCCGGCGCCAAGCGCGACCGCGGCCGGATCCTGACCGGGGTCGCCCTGTTCGTCCTCGGCTTCGCCGTCGTCTTCATCGCCTACGGCGCCGCCTTCGGCGCGCTCGGCAGCTGGCTGGTCCGCTGGCAGGAGGTGGTCATCCAGGTGCTCGGCGTGCTCGTCATCGTGATGGGCCTCGTCTTCATCGGCCAGTTCTCCTTCCTGCAGCGCACGATCAAGCCGACCTGGCGTCCGGCGACCGGCCTGATCGGGGCACCGCTGCTGGGCGTCGTCTTCGGCCTCGGCTGGACGCCGTGCATCGGCCCGACGCTGGCCGCGATCAGCGCGCTCAGCGTCGGTAGCGGATCGCCGTGGCGCGGAGCGCTCCTCGGACTCTTCTATTGCATCGGCCTCGGCATCCCGTTCCTGCTCGTCGCCCTCGGCTTCGACTGGGTCGCCGGTTCGGTCGCCTTCCTCAAGCGGCACATCCGGGTCATCAACATCATCGGCGGCGCGCTGCTGGTGGTCATCGGAGTCCTGATGGCGACCGGCCTCTGGACCGCCATGATGTCGCAGTTCCTGGGGGTGATCTCCGGCTTTGTCCCGGCCATCTGACCACATCGACGTCGCGCCTCCGCGCGAGGACCCCGACGTCGTGCAGCCCAAGCTCGGCCCGCTCGGCTGGCTGCGCTGGGCCTGGCGCCAGCTCACGAGCATGCGCACGGCATTGTTCCTGCTGCTCCTGTTGGCGATCGCCGCCGTCCCCGGCTCGTTGTTCCCGCAGCGCGGCGCCGACCCGAACGGTGTCACCAAGTACTTCAGCGACAACCCGCAGCTCGCACCGGTGCTCGACAAGTTCCAGCTCTTCGACGTCTACACGTCGTTCTGGTTCTCGGCCATCTACCTGCTGCTGTTCGCCTCGCTGATCGGCTGCATCATCCCGCGCACGGCGCACCACTTCCGCGCCCTCCGCGCCCGGCCGCCGAAGACGCCCGTCCGGCTCACCCGGATGTCCGGCTTCCAGGCGCGCATCCTCCCCGCCGAGCTGCGGGCGGACGCACCGGACCCGATCGACTCGGCCCGCCAGGTGCTCCGCCGCTCCCGCTACCGGGTCTCGCTCTACCAGGACGCGCGCTCGACCTCGGTGTCGGCGGAGCGCGGCTACCTGCGCGAGACCGGCAACCTGGTGTTCCACATCGCCCTGCTCGGCGTGCTGGTCGCCGTCGGCATCGGCGGAGGTTTCGGCTACACCGGCCAGAAGGTCGTGGTCGTCGGTCAGAGCTTCGTGAACAGCCTGCCCTCGTACAACTCGTTCAACCCGGGGCGGTTCTTCTCCGACGGGTCGCTCGAGCCGTTCTCGATCCGGGTCGACAGCCTCGACGTCGCCTACGAGACCAAGAACCCCAACGCCAAGGGCACGCCGCTCGACTACACCGCGAAGGTGACGACGACCGGGCCGGGAGACACCTCCGGCTCATCGACGATCAAGGTCAACGAGCCGCTCGCGATCGGCGGCACCAACGTCTACCTCCTGGGCAACGGGTACGCCCCGACCATCACGGTCCGCGATCCGGAGGGCAAGGTGGTCTTCAGCGACTCGGTGCCGTTCATCGCCGAGGATGCGCAGCTCACCTCGCTCGGCTGGGTGAAGGTGCCGGATGGCCTGCGGGAGCAGGTCGGCATGATCGGCTTCTTCTATCCGACGGTCGGCAAGAGCGGGACCGCCGCCGGCGCCCTGACCTCGACCTTCCCCGGGCTGAACGATCCGGTCCTCAGCCTCAACGTCTACGCCGGCGACCTCGGCGTCGACAACGGCGTCCCGCAGTCGGTCTACAGCCTGAACACCGACAAGATGACGCAGTTGGCCGGCCCCGGCACGAAGTCGAAGGCGCTCCAGCTGAGGCCGGGGCAGACGGTCGAGCTCCCGAGCGGGCTCGGCACGATCTCGCTGAGCGACGTCAAGCGGTACGCGTCGCTCGATGTGCACCACGACCCCGCTCAGGGCTGGGTGCTGCTCTTCGCGATCCTCATCCTGGGCGGCCTGCTGACGTCGCTCTTCGTGCCGCGCCGCCGCATCTGGGTCAAGGCCGTCGAGAACCCCGACGGCTCCCTGACCCTGGAGTACGCTGGCCTCGCCCGTGGTGAGGACCCGAACCTCCTCGCGGCTGTGTCCGCCGTCGCCGACGAGCACACCGCACTCCTCACCCGAACCCCGACGAATTAGGCTTCAATCGTGACCGAAACCCTGTCCCAGCTGTCCACGGTCTTCATCTATGTGGCGATGGGGTTCTACGCGGCCGCGTTCATCGCGTTCGCGCTCGACCTCGCCCGTAGGGGAGCCAGAGCAACGGCCGAGGAGGCCGCGCTGGTCCCCAGCGCCGTCGCGCGCAGAGCGGAGGTGGCCACGCCCGTCGGCGCCACAGCCGCCCGGCTGTCCGTGTCCGGCGGCAGCGCGGACGCACCCCCGCAGGCCCCGCCGTCCTCCGCGCTCGGCCGACTGTCCAGCCGGATCAGCACGCGCCTCGAGGACGATGTGATGAACGGCGCCGCCTCGTCGGCGTCGATCAAGTGGGCGTTCGGCCTCACCATCGCCGGCTGGGGCTTCCACCTCATCGCGACCGTGCTCCGCGGCATCGCAGCCGACCGGGTGCCGTGGGCCAACATGTGGGAGTTCTCGATGACCGGCACGCTGGTCATCGTCGGCGTCTTCCTGGTCGCGAACCTCGAGTGGGAGATCAAGTACCTGGGGACGTTCATCATCGGGCTGGTCCTGGTGCTCCAGGGGATCGCGCTGCTGCGGTACTACGTCCCGGTGGTCCCGCTGCAGCCGGCGCTGCAGTCGTACTGGCTGGTGATCCACATCATCGTGGCCGTGCTGGGCACGGCGTTCTTCGCCCTCGGCTTCGCGTTGTCCGGACTCCAGCTGCTGCAGTACCGGCGCGAACGCCAGGTCGCGGAGTCGCGCCCGCAGCAGTTCCGGTTCCTGTCGACCCTTCCGAGCGCGGTCGCTCTGGAGAACCTGGCGTACCGGATCAACATCGTCGGCTTCATCGCCTGGACCTTCACGCTGATCGCCGGAGCCATCTGGGCCGAGAAGGCGTGGGGCCGGTATTGGGGTTGGGACACCAAGGAAGTCTGGACGTTCATCATCTGGGTGATCTACGCCGGCTACATCCACGCGCGGGCGACCCGCGGGTGGCGCGGATCCCGTTCCGCATGGCTCGCGATCATCGGCTTCGCCGCGGTGCTCTTCAACTTCGGCGTGGTCAACGTGTTCTTCCACGGACTGCACGCCTACTCCGGGCTCGGATCCTGAGCCGTTTGCACTCGCTCCGCCAGACGCGGTCGCCCTTCCGGGCGGCCGCGTTTTCGCGTTCCCGGGGGCGACTTCCGCGGAATCACGCGGATCCGGCCCTGCGACACGCCCGGGATGTAAGCGGAATTTGCGACGTCCCGGAGGCCTGCGTAAAGTACTTACTTGTCACCCCAAAGGTGCGGGAGAGCGGAAGAGCTCCCCGGCCTCAAGCGGGACCGAATCCTTAGCCTAGCGGCAAATCTCAACTTGAAAGAGTTGCTTTGCTGCGCTTAGGATTAACACCCCACTCACTGAGCAGGTCTAACCGGTTCGGTTCGTGCAAATCAGATGTATCCCACGATGGATGAACGAAAGAGCGCGAAACGGCCGACTTGACAAACTGACTGAGAGTGGTAAGGTAGAGAAGTTGCCTCACAGAGAAGCCCGAGAGGGTTGAAGGTGAGAGCGTCCGATCCTTGAGAACTCAACAGCGTGCACAATGTCAAATGCCAAAAACCTCGGCATTGACCCGAAGACCTCGGTCTGAAAGTCGATGCAAGAGATTCCTTTGGATTAGAAACAGAATGTCAGTAGATATTCGAAACTAGTCAAGACAAACTCGCAGGAGACGAGATATTCCTCTCCGATCCTGCACTATGTTTCCAGTCGCTTGCGACTTGGAGCTGAACATTTTACGGAGAGTTTGATCCTGGCTCAGGACGAACGCTGGCGGCGTGCTTAACACATGCAAGTCGAACGATGAACCTGGAGCTTGCTCTAGGGAATTAGTGGCGAACGGGTGAGTAACACGTGAGTAACCTGCCCTTGACTCTGGGATAACCTCCGGAAACGGAAGCTAATACCGGATACGACGTACGGAGGCATCTCCTGTACGTGGAAAGAACTTCGGTCAAGGATGGACTCGCGGCCTATCAGGTAGTTGGTGAGGTAACGGCCCACCAAGCCTACGACGGGTAGCCGGCCTGAGAGGGTGACCGGCCACACTGGGACTGAGACACGGCCCAGACTCCTACGGGAGGCAGCAGTGGGGAATATTGCACAATGGGCGCAAGCCTGATGCAGCAACGCCGCGTGAGGGATGACGGCCTTCGGGTTGTAAACCTCTTTTAGTAGGGAAGAAGCGAAAGTGACGGTACCTGCAGAAAAAGCACCGGCTAACTACGTGCCAGCAGCCGCGGTAATACGTAGGGTGCGAGCGTTGTCCGGAATTATTGGGCGTAAAGAGCTCGTAGGCGGTCTGTCGCGTCTGCTGTGAAAACCCGAGGCTCAACCTCGGGCCTGCAGTGGGTACGGGCAGACTAGAGTGCGGTAGGGGAGAATGGAATTCCTGGTGTAGCGGTGGAATGCGCAGATATCAGGAGGAACACCGATGGCGAAGGCAGTTCTCTGGGCCGTAACTGACGCTGAGGAGCGAAAGCGTGGGGAGCGAACAGGATTAGATACCCTGGTAGTCCACGCCGTAAACGTTGGGCGCTAGATGTGGGGACCATTCCACGGTTTCCGTGTCGCAGCTAACGCATTAAGCGCCCCGCCTGGGGAGTACGGCCGCAAGGCTAAAACTCAAAGGAATTGACGGGGGCCCGCACAAGCGGCGGAGCATGCGGATTAATTCGATGCAACGCGAAGAACCTTACCAAGGCTTGACATACACGAGAACGGGCCAGAAATGGTCAACTCTTTGGACACTCGTGAACAGGTGGTGCATGGTTGTCGTCAGCTCGTGTCGTGAGATGTTGGGTTAAGTCCCGCAACGAGCGCAACCCTCGTTCTATGTTGCCAGCGCGTAATGGCGGGAACTCATAGGAGACTGCCGGGGTCAACTCGGAGGAAGGTGGGGATGACGTCAAATCATCATGCCCCTTATGTCTTGGGCTTCACGCATGCTACAATGGCCGGTACAAAGGGCTGCAATACCGTAAGGTGGAGCGAATCCCAAAAAGCCGGTCTCAGTTCGGATTGAGGTCTGCAACTCGACCTCATGAAGTCGGAGTCGCTAGTAATCGCAGATCAGCAACGCTGCGGTGAATACGTTCCCGGGCCTTGTACACACCGCCCGTCAAGTCATGAAAGTCGGTAACACCCGAAGCCGGTGGCCCAACCCTTGTGGAGGGAGCCGTCGAAGGTGGGATCGGTGATTAGGACTAAGTCGTAACAAGGTAGCCGTACCGGAAGGTGCGGCTGGATCACCTCCTTTCTAAGGAGCATCTGGCACCCTCGGGTGTCCAGGCGCCGGATCTGAGCGAACGTCTCAGCCGGTTAGCTCATGGGTGGAACATTGACATTGGTGCGGAGCCGAACGGCTCGAACTCAGTACATCCCTCGGGATAGGAACGGTTCGGACCCGGAAGCCCCGCACATGCACGCTGTTGGGTCCTGAGGGACCGGACCTCATCCACTCGGATGAGAACCGAATCCTCTGGACCTTTTCTGGTCGGCCATAACTGGGCCGGCGGAGAAGGTACCGCCCGTACTTTGAGAACTACACAGTGGACGCGAGCATCTTAGATTCGAACCTTCGGGTTCGAATCACATAGATGATCACAGTACTTATGTACTGATAGATCATTGGTCAATCTGCTCATCTTCGACAGCATTTATTTGCAACGGAGTTGGGCCGATCGATTCTAAAACTCATGTGATTTCAAATTTCTAAGAGCAAACGGTGGATGCCTTGGCATCTGGAGCCGAAGAAGGACGTAGTAATCTGCGATAAGCCTCGGGGAGCTGATAAACGAGCTTTGATCCGAGGATCTCCGAATGGGGAAACCCCGCTGGGCCCGTAAGGTGACCCAGTGACTCCCGCCTGAATATATAGGGCGGGTAGAGGGAACGTGGGGAAGTGAAACATCTCAGTACCCACAGGAAGAGAAAGCAAAAGCGATTCCGTTAGTAGTGGCGAGCGAAACCGGAAGAGGCTAAACCGATCATGTGTGATAGCCGGCAGGCGTTGCATGGTCGGGGTTGCGGGACTTTTCAGCAGCTTCTGCCGAACTGCAAGCGTTACAGAGGATCATAGGCGAATGGCATTGAAAGGCCAGTCACAGAGGGTGCCAACCCCGTAGCCGAAATGGTCCAATGGCGCGAAGAGTATCCCAAGTAGCACGGGGCCCGAGAAATCCCGTGTGAATCTGTCAGGACCACCTGATAAGCCTAAATACTCCCAGATGACCGATAGCGGACAAGTACCGTGAGGGAAAGGTGAAAAGTACCCCGGGAGGGGAGTGAAATAGTACCTGAAACCGTTTGCTTACAAACCGTTGGAGCCTCCTTGTAGGGGTGACAGCGTGCCTTTTGAAGAATGAGCCTGCGAGTTAGCGATATGTGGCGAGGTTAACCCGTGAGGGGTAGCCGTAGCGAAAGCGAGTCTGAATAGGGCGATTCAGTCGCATGTCCTAGACCCGAAGCGAAGTGATCTATCCATGGCCAGGTTGAAGCGACGGTAAGACGTCGTGGAGGACCGAACCCACTTAGGTTGAAAACTGAGGGGATGAGCTGTGGATAGGGGTGAAAGGCCAATCAAACTTCGTGATAGCTGGTTCTCTCCGAAATGCATTTAGGTGCAGCGTTGCGTGTTTCTTGCCGGAGGTAGAGCTACTGGATGGCCGATGGGCCCCAAAAGGTTACTGACGTCAGCCAAACTCCGAATGCCGGTAAGTGAGAGCGCAGCAGTGAGACGGTGGGGGATAAGCTTCATCGTCGAGAGGGAAACAACCCAGACCACCAACTAAGGTCCCTAAGCGCGTGCTAAGTGGGAAAGGATGTGGAGTTGCACAGACAACCAGGAGGTTGGCTTAGAAGCAGCCACCCTTGAAAGAGTGCGTAATAGCTCACTGGTCAAGTGATTCCGCGCCGACAATGTAACGGGGCTCAAGCACGCCACCGAAGTTGTGGCATTGACATTATTGGTAGGCCTTCGTGGTCCAGCCGTGTTGATGGGTAGGAGAGCGTCGTGTGGCGAGTGAAGCGGCGGTGTAAACCAGCCGTGGACGCTACACGAGTGAGAATGCAGGCATGAGTAGCGAAAGACGGGTGAGAAACCCGTCCTCCGAAAGACCAAGGGTTCCAGGGCCAGGCTAATCCGCCCTGGGTAAGTCGGGACCTAAGGCGAGGCCGACAGGCGTAGTCGATGGACAACGGGTTGATATTCCCGTACCGGCGAAGAACCGCCCAAGCTAATCCAGTGGTGCTAAGAGTCCTAATCCTGGACACGGATCCCTTCGGGGTGAAGGTCCGGGCCTAACGCTCGACCCCATGCTGGTGCGGCTAGCGTATTAACAGGTGTGACGCAGGAAGGTAGCCCAGCCGGGCGATGGTTGTCCCGGTGTAAGTGTGTAAGCCGAGAGATAGGCAAATCCGTCTCTCACATAGGCCCAGGCACGATGCGTAGTCTTCATTGACGAAATGGGTGATCCTATGCTGCCGAGAAAAGCATCGACGCGAGGTTCCAGCCGCCCGTACCCCAAACCGACTCAGGTGGTCAGGTAGAGAATACTAAGGAGATCGAGAGAATCGTGGTTAAGGAACTCGGCAAAATGCCCCCGTAACTTCGGGAGAAGGGGGGCCTGAGGCGTGAACGGACTTGCTCCGGGAGCGTTTGAAGGCCGCAGAGACCAGTGGGAAGCGACTGTTTACTAAAAACACAGGTCCGTGCCAAGTCGCAAGACGATGTATACGGACTGACGCCTGCCCGGTGCTGGAAGGTTAAGAGGAAGGGTTAGCTTCGGCGAAGCTCAGAATTTAAGCCCCAGTAAACGGCGGTGGTAACTATAACCATCCTAAGGTAGCGAAATTCCTTGTCGGGTAAGTTCCGACCTGCACGAATGGCGTAACGACTTCCCAGCTGTCTCAACCGCGAACTCGGCGAAATTGCACTACGAGTAAAGATGCTCGTTACGCGCAGCAGGACGGAAAGACCCCGTGACCTTTACTACAGCTTGGTATTGGTGTTCGGAGTGGCTTGTGTAGGATAGGTGGGAGACTTTGAAGCGGACACGCCAGTGTTCGTGGAGTCATTGTTGAAATACCACTCTGGTCACTTTGGATATCTAACTTAGAACCGTAATCCGGTTCAGGGACAGTGCCTGGTGGGTAGTTTAACTGGGGCGGTTGCCTCCCAAAAAGTAACGGAGGCGCCCAAAGGTTCCCTCAACCTGGTTGGCAATCAGGTGTCGAGTGTAAGTGCACAAGGGAGCTTGACTGTGAGACTGACAAGTCGAGCAGGGACGAAAGTCGGGACTAGTGATCCGGCAGTGGCTTGTGGAAGCGCTGTCGCTCAACGGATAAAAGGTACCTCGGGGATAACAGGCTGATCTTGCCCAAGAGTCCATATCGACGGCATGGTTTGGCACCTCGATGTCGGCTCGTCGCATCCTGGGGCTGGAGTAGGTCCCAAGGGTTGGGCTGTTCGCCCATTAAAGCGGTACGCGAGCTGGGTTTAGAACGTCGTGAGACAGTTCGGTCCCTATCCGCTGCGCGCGTAGGAAATTTGAGAGGATCTGACCCTAGTACGAGAGGACCGGGTTGGACGAACCTCTGGTGTGCCAGTTGTTCCGCCAGGAGCACCGCTGGTTAGCTACGTTCGGGATGGATAACCGCTGAAAGCATCTAAGCGGGAAGCCGGCCTCAAGATGAGATTTCCATGCCTTCGGGCGAGAGGCTCCCAGCTAGACTACTGGGTTGATAGGCCGGATGTGGAAGTGGGGACTAAAGACCCATGGAGCTGACCGGTACTAATAAGCCGACAATTTGATAATCACTACTCTCATACCGTTGTAAGGCGGGTATGAGGGGCAAGAGATTGCTCGCGTCCACTATGTGGTTCTCGATGTACGGTCGAGAACTGATTCAAGCGAAGCTTGATCGTTCACTTTGATACATCAATAGTGTTTCGGCGGCCATAGCGAGAGGGAAACGCCCGGTTACATTCCGAACCCGGAAGCTAAGACTCTCTGCGCCGATGGTACTGCAGGGGGGACCCTGTGGGAGAGTAGGACACCGCCGGACTTCTTTGTGAGATGGCCACCCAGTGATGGGTGGCCATTTCGCGTTAACGGCACATTTTCGCGCGGGCGGTTCCTTGCGCGATCCACGCACATAGGCTGGGCGGAAACCCCGGCACCCGACAGGAGAAGTCGTGAGCGATACACCGGCAGACGACGACAGGACGTCCGCCTCGAGCGGCGACGGCCGCGGTCGAGGCGCCGGCCGCCCACGCAGCGGCGCCGGTCGGGACGACGCCCGCACAGGGGGAGCTCCGCGTCGCGATTCGGGCCAGGGCTACGACCGGGCGAAGGGCGGCGACGGTGGTCACCGCACCGGCGCCCCGAGCCGGCCTCGTGACGGCCAGTGGAACCGCGACGGTCAGCGTGGCGGAGCTCAGCGCCGCGACGGGCAGGGCGGCTACGGACAGTCGCGCGACGGCCAGCGTCGCGATGGGCAGGGCGGTTACGGACAGTCGCGCGACGGCCAGCGTCGCGATGGGCAGAGCCGCGACAGCCAATGGAGCCGTGACGGCCAGCGCCGTGATGGCCAAGGTCGTGACGGGCAGTGGGCCCGTGGTGCGCAGTCCCGCGATGGACAGGCCCGGTCCGGCCAGGGCCGTGATGGGCAGCGTCGCGAGGGCAGCTGGAACCGTGACGGGCAGGATCGGGGCGCGCAGTCGCGTGACGGGCAGCGCCGCGAGGGCAGCTGGAATCGTGACGGGCAGAGCCGTGACGGGCAATGGAACCGTGGTGCGCAGCCCCGCGACGGACAGCACCGTGACAACCAGGCCCGGTACGGTCAGAGCCGCGACGGGCAGCGCCGTGATGGACAGCGCCGTGAGGGTGGTTGGCACCGTGACGGGCAGGGCCATGGTGCTCAGGCTCGTGATGGACAGCGCCGCGAGGGCGGCTGGAACCGTGACGGGCAGGGCCACGGTGGTCACGGGCGCGAAGGACAGCGTCAGGGCGGTGGTTGGAGCCGCGACGGTGAGAACCGCGGCGGACAGTTCCGCGATGGCCAGCGGCGCGACGGTCAACAGGGCCGCGACGCGAAGCGCTCCGGTTCGTGGGATGCCACGCGGTCGCGGGACACGTCCGGGTCGCGTGGTTTCGCCGGCAGCCGTGATGGCGGCGGCGGGCGCGGCGGTCAGGGCGACCGCGGTGGGCGACCGGCAGGGGGCGGAGCGAAGGGCTACGGCCGTTCGGACGACAAGCTGTGGACCAGGGACGGCCGACCGGCGCGCGGCGATCGTGACGCGCGAGAGCGCGAGTACGAGCTTGACGCCGAGGCGGCGCTGGCCAGGGAGCTGCGGTCGGTGCGTCCTCGGCACGACGACCCCGACCTCCCGTTCGATGTCGAGGCACGCGAGCTGCCCAAGGAGGCGCGCGTCGAACTGAAGACGCTCAGCAAGGACAACGCCGACTGGGTCGCGCAGCACCTCGTGATGGCCTCCCGGCTCATCGAGAGCGACCCGGAGCTCGCGCACCGTCACGCCCTGTCGGCCGCGCGCCGCGCCGGGCGTATCGGTGTCGTCCGCGAGACCCTGGCGATCACGGCGTACGCCACCGGCGACTTCGCGCTCGCGCTGCGGGAGCTCCGCACGTACCGCCGGATCACCGGCTCGAACGACCAGATCGCCCTGATGGTGGACAGCGAGCGCGGGGTGGGACGGCCCGACCGCGCTCTCGAGCTGGGCCGGTCGGTCGACCGGAGCGCACTCCCGTCCGACGTCCAGGTATCGCTGGCGATCGCCATGTCCGGCGCACGCCTCGACCTCGGCCAGGAGGAAGCCGCGCTCGCCGAGCTGGAGATCCCACAGCTTGACCCCAACCGTGCCTTCAGCTGGAGCCCGGACCTGTTCCACGCGTACGCGGAGGTGCTCGAAGCCCTCGGCCGCGACTCCGACGCCGCGACCTGGCGGGAGCGGGCGCAACGCGCCGAGCTCGCGCTCGAAGAGGCGCACGCCGACGCCGAGTTCGAGACGGTGGACATTATCGAGGAAGAGTTCGAGTTCGCGGTGGCCCTCGAGGACGAGGCGGATGCCGATCTCGCGGAGGACCGGGAGTCAGCGGAGGATGGTGCGGCCGATGGTGCTGTGGAGCACGAGGTGGCGACCGACGAGCCCACGACCGACGAGTACGCCGTCGATGAGGACACGAGCGCGGCGACTGCAGTCGACGAGGCCGTGACCGATGCACACGCCGTCGGCGCAGACGTGAACGACGAGATGGTCGGCGTGACGACCGCGGAGGCTGCCACCGGTGTGGCGGCGGCCGACGAGGCACTGGCCGAGGACATGCCCACCGACGATGCCTCGACGGAAGACGCAGGAGTGGACCCGGCGGCGGCCGACACGGCTGTGGCCGGTGACGTGCGCGCCGCCGACGTCGTGACCGATGCTCCCGCCGACGAGGCGGCGGCCGAAGGCGCCGTGGCCGACGACACAGCGGCCGACGACACAGCGACCGACGCCGCCAACGACGACGACGTGGAGGGTGAGCCGCACGATGGCGCTGTTTCGACGGGCGAGTGACGCCGCGACCCCGCTGACCGGCGTCGACCTGGTGCTGGCCGACCTCGACGGGGTCGTCTACACGGGCCCGAACGCCATCCCGTATGCGGTCGAGAGTCTCAACAGCGCGGCTGAAACCGTTCGTGTCGGTTACATCACGAACAACGCCTCGCGGACCGACGCGTCTGTGGCGGAGCACCTGCGCGAGCTCGGCCTCCGCGCCCAGCCGACGGATGTCGTCACGTCACCGCAGGCCGCGGTCCGGCTCCTGAGCGAGCATGTTCCTGCGGGCTCCACCATCCTCGTCGTCGGCGGCGACGGCCTGGTGGACGAAGTCCAGAAGGGCGGCTTCACGGTCACCCGGTCGGCGGAGGACGACCCGGCGGCGGTGATCCAGGGCTTCGCCCCCGAAGTCGGCTGGACTCAGCTCGCCGAAGCCGCGTTCGCCCTGCAGGGGCGCAGCGACGCCGAGCGCCCGTGGATCGCGACGAACACGGACTGGACGATCCCGGTCGCCCGCGGCATCGCGCCGGGCAACGGCACCCTGGTCTCTGCCGTCCACACGGCGGCCGGCCGGTTGCCGCTGGTCGCGGGCAAGCCCGAGGTGGCGATCTTCCGCGAGGCCATCGCGCGCTTCCGGGCGAGCAAGCCGCTGTTCATCGGCGACCGCCTCGACACCGACATCCTCGGCGCCAACCGGGCCGGCATCGACTCGGTGCTCGTGCTCACGGGCGTCGACCGCGCCAAGCAGCTCCTGGCGGCGGACGCCGACTCGCGCCCGACCTACATCCTGGGCGACCTACGCGGGCTGAATGAACCGTACCCGGCCGCGAAGACGGCGAAGAACGGGGCGGTCACGGTCGGGAGCGCCACGGTCGCGATCGACGGCAACGATGTGCGCATCGTCAGCGAGGGCGACGACGAGCTCGACCTGCTCCGCGCCGCATGCGCGGCGATCTGGGACTCCGGGCGGGCGATCTACGGCCTCGAGGTGCCGGAGCGGTTGTACCGCTGAGGTTGAGGCGCTGCGAGCGCGACGTGTTTCGTGCGGCGTGCGCAGCAAACTGGATGTCCCGATAGGCAAGGTGCAGGCTTGAGGTTGCCGGAGTGGTCGTATCGCTCAGGCGGCGTGCGCGGCGGGACGGGCGGTCTGCGGCCTCGAGGTTCGGAGACGTTGTACCGCTGAGCAAGCGGCGCGCCTCCACCGAGAACGGGTGCGCGGCTTCCGATACGGGGGCGGCAGCATCACGTCGGGGAGGGGCGCCTCTGGCGTCCGCCGCGATCAGAGCGCCGTCGTGTGCTCCACGATGCGGTAGCAGCGGCGCACGCGGTCGAGCCACCAGTCGCGTCGGTCATCGGGTGCGCTGAGAGCGTCGAGTCGCAATCCCGAGACCTCCGGGCGGAGCACCGGGATCGCGCCGTCCACCGGGACCAGCGGGGAGTCCGCGACGTCGTTCTCGAACAGGGCGACCGTGCCGAGCCCGCAGTCGAACTCGAGGTCGGGGACGGCCGCGGCGAGGTGCGCGCCCATCGCGATGCCGACCGAGGTGTCCAGCGCGCTCGAGACGACGACCGGGAGGCCGGCCTCCGCGACGATCCGCAACGCCGAATGGACGCCTCCGAGCGGCTGGGCCTTGATGACGAGCAGGTCGGCCGCGCCGGCACGTGCGACCGCGAGCGGGTCGCTCGCCTTGCGGACGCTCTCATCGGCGGCGATCGGGATGTCCATGTAGCGCGTGCGCCGGCGGATCTCCGCCAGCTCGTCCACGGTCGCGCACGGCTGCTCGACGTACTCCAGGTCGAACGATGCGAGGGCGTGGATCGCGTGCTCGGCCTCGTCCACGTTCCAGAGTGCGTTCGCGTCGACGCGGACGCGGCCCTCCGGACCCAGGTGCTCGCGGACCGCCCGGACGCGGGCGACGTCGTCGGCGAGGGTCTGGCCCGGCTCGGCGACCTTCACCTTCGCCGTCCGGGCGCCCGGGTACCGGTCGAGGACGGCGGGCACGTCCGCGGCCGCGACCGCCGGCACGGTGGCGTTGACCCGGATCGCGTCGCGTAGCGCGGCGGGAGCCGGCCGCCAGCCGAAGTCGATGGCGGCGTGCAGCCAGGCGGCGGACTCCTGGTCGTCGTACTCCACGAAGGGGGAGAACTCCGTCCAGCCCTCCGGTCCCTCGAAGAGGACGGCCTCCCGCACGGTGATCCCGCGGAACCGCGTGCGCATCGGAAGCCGGACGACGCGCGCTGTCCCCAACAGGTCGGCGAGTTCGGGCAGCATTCCACAAGTTTGGCACGCGGCCGGGTCGCCTGTTGCGCTCGACCGTAGGCTTGTGGCATGGCTTCGGCAGTATCAGACCTCTTCGACCCCGCGGTGTGGACGGACGTCCCCGGATTCGGGGCGCTCACCGACATCACCTACCACCACGATGTGAGCGGGCGCATCGCGCGGATCGCGTTCGACCGTCCGGAGGTGCGCAACGCCTTCCGCCCGCACACGGTCGACGAGCTCTACGCGGCCCTCGACGACGCCCGCACGAACCCGAGGATCGGCGTGGTCCTGCTCACCGGCAACGGGCCCAGCCCGAAAGACGGTGGCTGGGCGTTCTGCTCGGGTGGTGACCAGCGTATCCGCGGGCGCGACGGCTACAAGTATGCGGACGGCGAGACGGCCACGGGCATCGACGCCGCGCGCAGCGGGCGGCTGCACATCCTCGAGGTGCAGCGGCTGATCCGCTTCATGCCCAAGGTCGTCATCGCGGTGGTCCCGGGCTGGGCGGCGGGCGGCGGCCACTCGCTGCACGTGGTCTGCGACCTCTCGATCGCCAGCGCGGAGCACGGCCGCTTCAAGCAGACCGACGCCGATGTCGGATCGTTCGACGCGGGGTACGGGAGCGCGTACTTCGCGCGTCAGGTCGGGCAGAAGTTCGGGCGCGAGGTGTTCTTCCTCGCGCGCGAGTACTCGGCGCAGCGCGCCTACGAGATGGGCGCCGTGAACGCCGTGGTTCCGCATGCCGAGCTGGAGGCGACGGCCGTCGAATGGGCGCGGGAGATCCTGACGAAGTCGCCCACCGCCATCCGGATGCTCAAGTTCGCCTTCAACGCCGTGGACGACGGGCTGGTCGGTCAGCAGGTGTTCGCCGGCGAGGCGACCCGGCTGGCCTACGGCACCGACGAAGCGGTGGAGGGCCGCGACTCGTTCCTCGAGAAGCGGGAGCCGGACTGGTCGCCGTTCCCGTGGCAGTACTGAGCGGGACGGGGTCGCGGCTGGGCGTGGAAGCGGTGAGGGATGCGCAGGCTGGTGATGCGGAGGCGCCGGCCACTCGGATGGTGAAGGTCAGGCGGCCTGGCGGGGCGGCGCCGACCGCTTCGACGACGGGGAGGCGCGGGTGAGCCGGGCGTATCGGGTCGTCGATGCCGGGCGAACCGCCGAGGTGTTCGAGGCGCTGCGTGAGGCGCTGTCCGAGGGAGGGCCGGTGGTCGTCCCTCGGGGGGCGACGCCGGAGGCGGCGAGCCGGTCGGGGGCCGGGCCGGGTGAGCGGGCACACGCCGCCGACGCGTGGCCCGGACCGGGCGAGCGGGCTCCGCAGAACGTGGCGCTCGTCATCGAGACGTCCGGATCGACCGGGGTGCCGAAGCGGGTGGCGCTGTCGGTGGACGCGCTGCTGGCCAGCGCCGCCGCGTCCGCGGGGGCGATGGGCGGGCAGGGGCAGTGGCTGCTCGCCCTCCCCGCGCACTACGTGGCCGGCGCGCAGGTGATCGTCCGGTCGCTCGCGGCGGGCACGGAGCCGGTGGTGTACGGGGACGGGCACTTCGATCCGGTGCGCTTCGCGGCGCTGGCCGGCGACCTGACCGCGGACCTCCGCTACACCTCGCTCGTCCCCGTGCAGCTCGCCCGGCTGGTCGACGCGGCCGAGAACGGTGCGCGTGCGGTAGGGGACGCGCTGCGCCGGTTCGACGGCATCCTCGTCGGCGGGCAGTCGCTCGACCGCGGCCTGCGCGACCGCGCCGAGCTCCTGGGGGCACGGATCCTGACCACGTACGGCTCCAGCGAGACCGCCGGAGGCTGCGTGTACGACGGGGTGCCGATCGGCACGACCGTCGTCCGCGAGGTCGACGGGCTGCTGGAGATCAGCGGTCCCACTCTCGCCGAAGGCTACGTGGGCGACGCCGACCGCACGGCGGCGGCCTTCCACGAGGAGGACGGGGTGCGCTGGTACCGCACCGGCGACCTCGGCGAAGTGCGCGACGGGCGGATCACCGTGCGCGGGCGGTCCGACAACGTCATCATTTCCGGGGGCGAGAAGGTGCTGCTGGACGCGGTCGAGCGCGTCGTGCGCTCGCGCGCCGACCTCGGGGACGCTGTCGTCGTCGCGGCGGAGGACGAACGCTGGGGTCAGGTCCCCGTGGTCGTCGCGACCGGCAGTGCCGACCTCGCCGGCCTCCGCAGCCTCGTCGCCGAACAGCTCGGCAGGGCGGCCGCGCCCGCGCGGATCGTCACCGTCGCCGAGCTCCCGCACCTGAGCAGCGGCAAGCCCGACCGGGTGGCCGCCGCGCGCCTCGCCCGCGGCGACGGCGGCGGAGCGCCTGCGGCATAGCGGTTGTTGTTACGATTCGCACTGTGATGAGCCAGAACAACCCCCGAATGCAGCGGATGGCGCCGCCCCCGGCGCGCGGACCTCGAGGCGGGAGGAGCGGGCGTCCCGGCGCCAAGGCCTCCGTCGTGCGCCCGGCCACCGCATCCGACTGGATCGCGGGTGCGCGGCTCCGCACCCTCCCGCTGGCCGTGGCGCCGGTGCTCATCGGCGTGGGCGCGGCGAAGGTCATCGAAGGCGCGGGCATCTGGCACCCGATCCGCTCACTGCTGTGCCTCGCGGTCGCCGTGCTGCTCCAGATCGGCGTGAACTACGCCAACGACTACTCCGACGGCATCCGCGGAACCGACGAGTACCGGGTCGGCCCGGGCCGGCTCACCGGCTCGGGGAAGGCCGCACCCCGCAAGGTCCTGACCGTGGCGCTGACGTTCTTCGGGCTGGCGGCGGTCGCCGGGCTCATCCTCGTCATCCTCACGCAGCTCTGGTGGGTGCTCCTCGTCGGCGCCGCGGCGATCGCGGCGGCCTGGTTCTACACCGGCGGCAAGCGGCCGTACGGCTACTACGGCCTCGGCGAGGTGTTCGTCTTCGTCTTCTTCGGGCTCGTCGCCACCGCGGGGACGACCTACATGCTCGCCAAGACGGTCAACCAGGAGGCGTGGCTCGGCGGCGTGATCGCCGGCCTCATCGCCTGCGCGGTGCTCATGGTCAACAACATCCGCGACATCGAGCCCGACCGGCTCGCCAAGAAGCGCACGCTCGCCGTACTGCTCGGCAGCACGGCCTCGCGGATCGTCTACTGCGTGTTCCTGCTCGTGCCGTTCGGCATCCTCGCGGTGCTGGCGCTGTTCTACCCGTTCGCCTGGTTCGGGATGTTCGCGCTGCTCGCAGCGCTGCCGGCGTGCGTCATCACGCTGTTCGGGAAGACGCCGCGCGAACTCGTCACGGCGCTGCAGCTCACCAGCCTGACCGGGCTGCTCGTGGCGATCGCGCTCGGCGCCGCCTACGCCTTCTGACCCGGGGTCGGCCCGCCGGCGTCCGCCTCGGACTCGGCGGCGTCGAGCGCCTCGTCCTCCGCGTCGTCCGCCGACGGCGCCGGCTTGTCGCGGTGGCGCACCGCGTACAGGTCGGTCGCGACCGCGTGGCGCTGCTTGGCGAGCAGGATGTACGACAGGCACAGCCCGATGAGCGCTGCGGCGATGACCGCGGCCCACCAGACGATCCCGATCAGGAGCAGGACCACCAGCGGCACCACGAACACCACCAGCCGCAGCACGGTGTAGGTCAACCAGGAGGGAATCCGCTTCACCCTCCCAGCTTAGGCAGGCTCTCTGAGAGTTACGATGTAGCCATGGTTCGCCTCTGGATAGTCCTCGGCGTCGCAGCCGCGGTTTTCTACATCTATTCGGTGGCAGACTGCGCTCTCTTCGACCGTTCCAGGGTGCGTGGCCTACCCAAGCCCGTGTGGGTGCTCGTCGTCGTCCTCTTCCCCATCATCGGGGGGATCCTCTGGTTCCTGATCGGGCGCGGCCGACGACGCGCGGACGTCGGACGCCGGGTCAGCGCACCCGACGACGACCCCGAGTTCCTCGGCAAGCTCCGGATCGACCACGACCAGGAGGAGCGCATCCGCCGGCTCGAGAAGGAGCTGGCCGAACTCGACGACAACGGTCCGGACGACCAGACCGGCCGACGGGATGGCTGACCCGCGGGTCTCGGAAGAGCCCGCGGAGGTGGAGCAGACCGGCAATCCGGCGACCGACTACGCCCTCGCCCTCCTCGCCGGCTTCGTGGAGGCCGGGGTCGCCGACATCGTCGTGAGCCCCGGGTCGCGCTCGCAGGCGCTCGCGCTCGCCGCGGCCGAACTCGAACGCGCCGGCGCCGCGCGGCTCCACGTGCGGATCGACGAGCGCGTCGGGGGCTTCCTCGCGCTCGGGCTGACCCGGGAGACCGGTGCGCCGACCGTGATCGTCACGACGAGCGGGACGGCGACCGCGAACCTGCATCCCGCAGTCCTGGAGGCCCACGAGGCCGGCATCCCGATGATCGTCGTCACCGCCGACCGGCCGAGCGAGCTGCGCGGCATCCGCTCCAACCAGACCACGCGGCAGGACGGCCTGTACGGCACGGTCGTGCGTGCGAGCCACGACGTCGCGGCCCCGGTCGGCGCGGCAGGTGAGACCTCGGACGCCCGCGCCCTCGCACGAGCCGCGGTCGCGGAGGCGGTGGGCGCCGACAGCGCCGACCCCGGACCGGTGCACCTCAACATCGGATTCCGGGAGCCGCTGTCGGTCGCGGTGCCGCAGGTCCACGGGGTCGCGCGCGGCGACCTGCCCGCAACGGCCGGCCCCGAGGCGCTCGGCAGGGCGGTGATCGAGCTGACCGACGGACCGCGCACGGTCGTCGTCGCCGGCGCCGACGCGGGGGCCGAGGCGGCGGAGTTGGCGCGCGCCGGCGGCTATCCGCTGCTCGCCGAGGTGTCCAGCGGGAGCCGCTTCGGTCCGGAACTGGTCGTCGCCTACCGCGAGCTGCTCCGCGACGAGGCGTTCGGAGGCCGGGTGGAGCGTGCCGTCGTGTTCGGGCATCCCACGCTCAGCCGCGAGGTTCCCGCCCTGCTCCTCCGTGACGACGTCGAGGTGCTGGTGGTCGCCCCGACCGGTGGAGAGGCGTACAACCCGGGCCGGCGCGCACACGTGGCCGGAGGAGTCCGGGCGCCGGCGGACGTCGACCTCCGCAGCCCCGAGGTCCGGGCCTGGGTCGGGAGCTGGGTCTTCGCGAGCCGCCGCCTGGCAGAGGAAGCGGAGCGCGCGGCCGACCCCGCCGCGGGTGCGCCCGATGTCGAGAAGGCGCGCTCCTACGACCCGGCCGACGCCCTGGCGTTCGCCCGGGCCGAGCTCGCCGCGGTCCGCGCCCCGATCACCCGGCCCCTGCTGGCCGAGGCGCTCTGGCGGTACACCTGGCCGCACGACCGGCTGGTGCTGGGAGCGTCCCGGCTCATCCGCGACGCTGACCGGCTGGTGCCGGGTAAGAAGATCGTCGTGCACGCCAACCGCGGGCTCGCGGGGATCGACGGCACGATCGCGACCGCGACGGGCATCGCGCTCGCCGCGGAGGCCCGCGCGGCGGAGACCGGCGCCGCCGCCGGCGTCACGCGGGTCCTGCTCGGCGACCTCGCCCTCCTGCACGATGTCGGCGCGCTGCTCGGGGGAGCGGGCGAGGCGCGGCCGCACCTCCAGGTCGTGGTGGGGAACGACGGGGGAGGGACGATCTTCGACGGGCTGGAGGTCGCGGCCACCGCGCCCGCGGAGGCGTTCGACCGGGTGCTGTACACCCCGCAGGCCGTCGACCTGTCCGCGCTCGCGCGCGCCTACGGCTGGGAGTACCGCGTCGCGCGGACGAAGGGCGAGCTCGACCAGGCGCTGTCGGCACCGCCGCAGGGGCCGAGCATCCTCGAGGTGCCGCTGCCGCGCTGAGCAGTGCGGCCCGGTGGGTCCGCCGCGGCGCCGCGTCGCGTCGTCTGAAGTCGTCTCTGCGGATGTTCCGCCGGGATCGTCGCGCCGGCGCCGCATCGCGATCGTCGCGTGGTCGGCTGTCGTCCGCGGCGATGTCCCGCCGGGATCGTCGCGCCGGCGCCGCCGTGCCTACGCAGCCGAGCGGGGTCGCGCCCGGCCGTGCCCGCCCTTCCCGACGGTCAGAGGCTGTCCGGGTCCAGGTTGAGGGCGGTCGAGGCGAGGAGGTACTGGTTGCCGCCGTCTCCCGGGAGGTCGGGGTTGAGCCAGAGCAGCCACTCCACCGGGATGCCGAAACGGTCGGCGACGCTCGTCGTGGTGTCGCCCGCCGCGACCTCGTAGCGCTTGGGCGCGCCGGAGGCCGTCCTCGCCGTGACCGTCCCCGTCGCGTTGGGCCGTGCGCCGGCGTCGGCCGGGTGCACGTTCGTCTGCCGGACCGGCACCGACCAGCGGACCGTGTCGACCGCGAGCACCTTGTTCGGGCCGAGCTCCTGCGGGACGCCGTCGAACGACGCGGCGGACGAGTACGTGACGAGCGCGGCGAGGTAGGACGGCTGACCGGTGCCCGCGAGCAGCGCCGTTGACGCCGGTGCCGTGGACGAGGTCGGGCCGCCGAGCGCGTGGTCCCCGACCCCGTGATAGGTCAGGCCGTCGCCGACGCTCGGCGGGACCTCGATGAACGTCACGGAAACCGGCACCGGAACCGTGGAGGTGAAGTTCGAGTACTGGGCGGAGTACGTGTTGTCGCCGTTCGAGACCACCCGGTAGTGGAAGTGGATGCTGCCCTTGGGCGAAGCCACGTTCGCCTCGGCCACGACGGTGCCCGCGGGAACGGGCGTCAGTGTCGGCGGCGGAACCGGCGTGCTCGTCGGGGTGGGCGTTGCCGTCGGCGTCGCGGTGCCGAGGCTGCGCGCGTCCGCCATTGGCGTACTGGTGGGCTTCGGCGTCCGGCCGTGGGTCGGCGCACCGCCCGGCCGGCCTCCGCCCGCGAACAGCGCGCAGCCTGCGAGCAGCGCCACGACCGTCGCAGCGGCGACCGCCGCCGCCGCCGCACGTCTCCGGATTATTCGATTCGGCACGATTTCCCCCTCGCAGAACCCTAGCGGGCTTGGAGAGCATCGACAACGAAGCTGAGGAGGCGTTGGCGCATCACTAACATGACCGCGTGCACATGATCTTCCGGACGATGCTCCACGCTTTCCTCTCCCGCTTCGGCGAACCGCTCGGTCACTGGGACGTCGCGCGCACCCGCTTCCGCGTGATGCCGACCGACCTCGACATCCTGAAGCACATGAACAACGGCGTGTATCTCTCGATCGCCGACATCGGCCGCTTCGACCTGCTGCGCAGGAACGGCGTCTGGGCGACCTTCTCCGAGCGCGGCTGGTACCCCGTGGTCGCGTCGGAGACCATCTCGTTCCGGAAGTCGCTGGAGCTGTGGCAGCCGTTCGTGGTCGAGTCGCGCATCCTCGGCTTCGACGAGAAGGCCGTCTACGTGGAGCAGCGGTTCACCGTCGACGGCGAGATCTACACGCAGGCGTTCATCCGGGGCCGGTTCCTCAAGCGCGGCGGCGGGGTCGTGTCCATCGAGGAGCTGCTGGAGGCGGTCGGGCCGGCTCCGACCGATGTCACGGTGCCGGAGTGGCTGCTCGAGTGGGGCGCGGACGCCGCCCTCCCGTCGACGCGCGCGGAGGCGCCGAGCGTCTGGGCTGACTGAACGGGGCTCAGCCCGTGAGTCCGCGCTCAGTCCGGGAGCCCACCGTCGCTCAGGCCGGCCCGAACGCGAAGACGCCCTCCGGATCGTAGGTCGCGCGCGCCTCGGTGAGCCGGGCGCGCACCTCGGCCGGCCAGGTCGCCGCGAACACCGCCGGGTCCGTCAGATCGGCCGCCCAGTTGACGTTGGTGATCGCGGAGATGCGGTGCTCCAGCGCGCGGGTGATCGCCTCGGCCGCCGCCGGAGCCGTGGTGCCGAAGGTCGCGGGATCGGCGGCGATGGCGCTCAGGGCGTAGCCGCTGTCGCGTCCGCCGACCGCCGTGCCGTCCCGGGTGTCGCGCCGGGCGGCGCCGCCGAGCTGGCGGATCTCCAGCGCGAGGAACGGCGAATCGACGCTGGGACCGGCCACGTCGAAGAGCGCGTCGCCGTCCGCCACGTCGAAGTCGTCCAGCATGAAGCCGCGGATCCAGGCCGGCGCGCCCTCCTCCGGATCGTTGTGGATGGTCGCCACGGCCGTGGTGGGGATCTCTCCGACGAAGTCGAGGAAGACCGGCGCCGCCGCGCGGATCGGCGCGAACAGGCGCTCGCCCTCCGACGCGTCGCCCGGGTAGGCGAACCGCACGCTGAGCACGGTGCGACCGCGGAGCGGCGGAGGCGGGCCGTCGACGTCGGGAACGCGCAGCAGCACGACGGAGGTCGTGGCCTCCTCCCCCAGCGCGCCCGCCCAGTCGACCCAGGCGCGGAAGGCCGGCTCGATCGCGTCGCCCTCGAAGAAGACGCTTCCGGCGTAGAGGGTCGTCAGCGGCACCAGCTCCAGCGTCATCTCGGTGACGACGCCGAGGCCGCCCTTGCCGCCGCGGAGCGCCCAGAACAGCTCCGGATGCGACTCGGCGTCGGCCGTCACGATGTCGCCGTCGGCGGTGACGACGCGGAAGCCGCGCACCCAGTCGGCTGTGAAGCCGTGCGTGCGGGCCAGCGGGCCGAGGCCTCCGCCGAGCGTGTAGCCGACCGCGCCGACGCTGGTCGAGGATCCGGTGATCGGTGCGAGCCCGTACTCGGCGGCCGCGGCGATCACCGGGGCCCAGCGGACTCCGGCGCCGAGCCGGACCAGCCGTGACCCGCCGTCCACGTCGATCGTGTCGAGCGCACGCGTGGAGACGATGAGGCCGCCGCTGATCGGAGCCTCCGACCCGTGGCCGGTGGCCTGGACGCGCACCGGGAGGCCGTGCTCGCGGGCGAAGCGCACCGCCTCCGCGACGTCCCCCTCGTCGGCCACGGCGACCACGACGTCCGGGTCGTGCCGGATCGCGGGGTTGAAGCAGGCGACCTCGGCGGCGAGCCCCTCGTCGCCGCGCACGTAGACGGTTCCGTGGACGCGGTCGCGGAGGCGCGCGACGGCGTCGGCTTCGATATCGATTCCCATGGCGAGAACCTACGGGAGGCCACCGACACTCGGCCAGCCCGTCCCGGCGACCGTGCGCCGCGCGATCGTCAGCCGCGTGACGTAGCATGCCGTGCATGACCGCCGTGCTCCCCGCCGACGCCCCGTCCGGGCGCGCCGTGGAGACGGTGTACCGTCCGGCCGGCGCCCTCGACCTCTCCGGCACGCTCGGGCAGCTCGGCCGGGGGCCGTACGACCCGACGACGACCTGGGACCTCGGCGGGATGTGGCGCACCTGGCGAACCCCGGAGGGTCCGGCGACCCTGCGCGTCCTCCGCCCGGCCGCGGACGGGAGCGTGTCGGCCGCGGCCTGGGGACCGGGCGCCCACTGGGTGATCTCCGCGGTACCGGAGCTGCTCGGGCGCGGCGACGACTGGTCGCGGCTGGACGTCCGGTCGCACCCGCTGCTCCGGGACAGCCTGCACCGCAACCCCGGCCTGCGGCTGACGCGCACCGGGCTGGTGCTCGAAGCGCTCCTCCCCGCGATCATCGAGCAGCGCGTCACCAGCCTGGAGGCCTACCGGTCGTGGGCGCGCCTGCTGCGCTGGTACGGCGAGCCCGCCCCCGGTCCTGCGCCGGAGGGCATGCGCGTGGTGCCGACGCTCCAGCAGTGGCGCGGCATCCCCTCCTGGGACTGGCATCGTGCCGGCGTCGACCCGCGGCGGGCCCGCGCCGTCCAGGCCGTCCTCGTGGTCGCATCGTCCCTGGAGCGCGCCATCGCGGCGGCGGCCTCCCTCGACGCGGCGGAGGCGGCCCTCCGGACCATCTCCGGAGTCGGGCAGTGGACCGCGGCCGAGACGCTGCAGCGCTCGCACGCGCATCCCGACCTGGTCAGCGTCGGCGACTACCACCTCGCGCACCAGGTGGGCGAGGCGCTCACCGGCTCGCGGGTGGACGACGACGGGATGCTCGAACTGCTCGAGCCCTGGCGCGGCCAGCGTCAGCGCGTGGTGCGGCTGATCCTCGCCAGCGGGTTCCGCTTCCAGCGCCGCGGGCCGCGCGTCGCCCTCCAGGACCACCGCTGGCACTGAGCGGCGGCCGGGAGGCGTCGGCGCGGGTCAGCCGGTCGTGCCGTTCCGCTGGGCGGTCGCGTGCTCGGCGCGGAGGTCGCGGTCCAGCTCCCGGCACAGCGTCTCGTAGTGGTCGCGCATCGCCGGGTAGTAGTCCTCCCAGTCCGGCAGCTGCTTGCCGTTGTGCGCGGCGACCAGGCGGTCCAGGTAGTAGTCCCAGCCGATGCAGTAGTCCGCCGAGGAGCCGACCGCGCGCAGCCGCTGCCCGAAGGTGACGGTCGTGTGACCGCTCGCCTCGGTCAGGTGGACGAACATCACGAGCGAGTCCGGCGCCTTGCCGACGTCGACGTGGAGCCGGTGCGGGGCGTCGCAGAGCATGACGGCGACGTTCTGCCACTCGGCGCCCTCGCCCTCCGCGTTCATCCGGAACTTGACCGCGCCGGTCGAGCCGGTCCCGGTGTACTCGCCGATCCACTCCGCGAGCCGCGGCGATCGGCTGAAGTACGTCCACACCTCCTCGATCGGAGCCTTGAAGATGCGGTCGAGGACCACATACACTCCGTCGTCTTTGCGAACGAGTCGTCCTGTCGGCTGCGGCATCATGGTGACCTCCTGGAGAGTCCCCTCGTGAACCACAGACTAGTCACCGGCTCACGATTCCGGCAGGGGGCCACGCCTGGGTGTCGTGTGCGAGAGTTTTCAGTCCTTCCGAGGACGCCCTCAGCCCTCCAGGACCGCCATCGCTGCGTTGTGGCCGCCGAGCCCGCTGACCGCGCCGCCGCGGCGCGCTCCGGACCCGCACAGCAGGATGCGGTCGTGCCTGGTCGCCACGCCCCAGCGCTGCGCGGGGGTGCGCAGGTCGTCGTCGTCCTCGGCGAACGGCCAGGAGAGCGGCCCGTGGAAGATGTTGCCGCCCGGCATGTTGAGCGCCTGCTCCAGGTCGCGTGTGGTCTTCGTCTCGATGCACGGGTTGCCGTCGCCGTCGGTGAGCAGCAGGCTCTCGATCGGCTCGGCGAGCACCGAGTTCAGCGAGGCGAGCACGGCGTCCTGGAGGCGCTGCCGGGTCGCGTCGTTGTTGTCGTCGGTCAGCCAGCGGTCGGGGGTGTGCAGGCCGAACACGGTGATCGTCTGGGCGCCGCTCTCGGCGAGGTCGGGGTCGAGGATGCTGGGGTCCGCGAGCGTGTGGCAGTAGATCTCGCAGGGCAGCAGCTCGGGCATCACGCCGCGCAGCATCCCCGCGTGCGCGGCCTCCAGCTGCGAGAGCGTCTCGTTGATGTGGAAGGTCCCGCCGAACGCCGCTGCGGGGTCGATCGACTCGTCCCGCAGCCTCGGCAGGCGCTTCAGGAGGAGGTTGACCTTGACCTGGGCGCCCTCGGCGCGCGGGCGCGGCGGGTCGGCGGGCTCGCCCAGGAGGGCGTCGAGCACGTCCGGAGCGACGTTCACCAGCACAGTGCCGCCGTCCACGCGGCGCTCGTGGCCGTTGCGCGTGTAGGAGACCGTGCCGTCCGGGCTGATGGAGGTGACCTCCGCGCCGGTGACGATGCGCGCGCCGGCCTCGCGGGCGACCCGTGCCAGCTCGCCGGTGACGGATCCCATGCCGCCGACCGGGACGTCCCACTCGCCGGTGCCCTGGCCGATCACGTGGTAGAGGAAGCAGCGGTTCTGGTACAGGTCGGGCTCGTCGACGCTCGCGAACGTCCCGATGAGCGCGTCGGTCGCGGCCACGCCGCGGACCAGGTCGTTCTGCAGCCGGGACTCGATGAAGCCGCCGATCGGACGCTCGATGAGCGCGTCCCAGAGCTCGTCGTCGCCGACCAGGGCCTTGGCCTCGCTGCGCGTGAGGAGCGGCTCGGTGACGGTCGGCCAGAGCGCCCGGGCGACGGAGCCGGTGGACTCGTAGAAGCGGGTGAACGCGTCGGCGTCCGCCGCGGCGCCGATCCGGGCGAAGGACGCGGCGGTCGCCTCCGCGTCGGTGTTGTCGATGAGGAGCCCGGCGCCGTCGGGGTCGCCCGGCACGGGGGTGTACGAGGAGTAACGGCGCCGGGCCAGCCGGATGTCGAGGCCGAGATCGTCGATGATCCGCTGCGGCAGGAGGCTGACGAGGTACGAGTAGCGCGAGAGCCTGGCCTCGACGCCGGGGAAGGCCTGGGCGCTGACGGCGGCGCCGCCGACGTCGTCGAGGCGTTCGAGCAGGATCACGCTGCGCCCTGCCTTGGCGAGGTAGGCGGCGGCGGTGAGGCCGTTGTGACCGCCGCCGACGATCACGACATCGTGGCTCGCGGCTGCGGGGGAGGCTGCGGGGTCGGTCATGGCTCAGAGCCTATGGGATGCGTCGGCTTCAGGACGCGCCGTGACCGTGCGGGGCGCCGTGGCCGTGCGGGGCGTGCTCGGCGGGCACCGCCTCCGCGAGCGCCCGGCGCGCCGCGACCACTCCGGGACTCGACGCGGACGAGCGGCGCGCGGACGTGAAGATCGTGCGCCGCGGCGCGCCGGGGAGGGGCAGCAGCGCGACCTCCGGGCGGGCGCCCGCCCAGACCAGGTCCGGCAGCAGCCCCACGGCGTTGCCCGAGGCGACGAGGCGGATGTGCGTCACCAGGTCGGCGGTCTCGAAGCGCACGTCGGGCTCGAAGCCGGCGGCGCGGCAGAGCTGGACGGCCCAGGTGCGCGAGACGGTCCCCTCCGGCTCCAGCACCCAGGGGAGGCCGGCGGCGCCCGCGAGCGAGTCGGCGCGGACCCGTGCGCCGCGGTCGGCCGCGGTGGCGAGGTGGATGCCGTCGGCGGCGAGGTCGGTGCGGTCGAGGTCGGCGCGCAGCGGACGGGTGCTGCCCGGGTACTGCTCGGCGACCGCGAGGTCGAAGTCGCGCGCGGACACGTCGAAGAGGCCCTGCTCCGGCTCGCGCTCCGTCACCTCCACGCGCAGCTCCGGGTAGTCGCGCGCGAGCGACGCGACGGCCGCGGGCAGGATGGCGTGCGCTGCGGACTGGAAGACCGCGACCCGGACCACCCCGGCGACGGTCGCGCCGGAGCCGGCGACGGCGGCCTCCGCGGCGTCGAGGGCGTCGAGGATGGCCGCAGCCCGCTGCGCGAGCAGTTCGCCCTGCGGGGTGAACTGCAGGCGCCGCCCGGACTTGACCAGCAGGACCGCGCCGGCCTCGCGCTCGAGCGCCGCGAGCTGCTGGGACACCGAGGACGGACTGTACGAGAGCGCTGCGGCGACGCCGGCGACGGTGCCGCGGATGCGGAGTTCGTGCAGGAGGCGGAGCCTGCGGATGTCGAGCATGCACAACCATTCGGTGGGGGTGAGCGATATTGTTCGGAAACGTTCGCTATTGCCGATGATAAACCGCATTCAGAATGTATCCACAGGCAGTGGCGACTGCGACTTCTCCACAGATCACCGGGCATCCCGCGTCGCCTCAGGAGCGAGGAATACAGTCGTGGACATGGTTGAACACACGGACGACGCGCACACGGTGCGGCCGGACGCGCTCGGCGCGCCCGCCGCGGGCGAGGCGCGGCCCGCGCACGTCGCCCAGGAGGCCGTCGAGCTCGTCCGGCGCTGGCTCGCCGAGAGCGCGCGCAGCGGCGAGGACGCGCCGCGCGACCCGGCGGCCGAGCGCCTCGCCGGCGTGCTGCGCGACCCGCACGGCCTCGACTTCGCCGTCGGCTTCATCGACGGCGTCGCCCGGCCGCAGGACCTCTTCGTGGCCGGCTACAACCTGCAGCGGGTCGCCAAGCGGATCCCGGCCTTCCTGCCCTGGTACATGCGCGCGGCGATCTGGCTCGGCGGCGTTTTCGGACCGGTGCTGCCCTGGGTGGTCATCCCGATCGCGCGGCGCGTGCTGCGCAGCATGGTCGGCCATCTCGTGGTGGACGCGACGCCGGAGAAGCTCGGGCCGGCCATCGCGCAGCTGCGCTCGCCGAAGGACCGGGAGGGCCACGGCGCCCGGCTCAACCTCAACCTGCTCGGCGAGGCCGTGCTCGGCGAGCAGGAGGCCGCCCGCCGGCTGGAGGGGACGCGTGCGCTGCTCGCGCGCGACGACGTCGACTACGTCTCCATCAAGGTGTCGTCGATCGCCTCCCAGCTCTCGATGTGGTCGTTCGACGAGACCGTCGACCGGGTGGTCGAGCGGCTCGTGCCGCTCTACGAGCTCGCGGCCGCGTCCCCGACGCCCAAGTTCATCAACCTCGACATGGAGGAGTACCGCGACCTCGACCTGACGATCGCGGTGTTCGAGCGCATCCTCGGCCGCCCGGGACTGCTCGGGCTGGAGGCGGGTATCGTGCTCCAGGCGTACCTCCCCGACGCGCTCGACGCGCTGCAGGGGCTCACCGAATGGGCGACCCGGCGCCGCGCGCAGGGCGGGGCGCCGATCAAGGTCCGCGTCGTGAAGGGCGCCAACCTCGCGATGGAGCGGGTCGACGCCGCCATCCACGGCTGGCCGCTCGCGACCTACGGGAGCAAGCAGGCGACCGACACCAACTACAAGCGCGTCCTCGACTGGGCGCTGACCCCCGAGCACACCGACGCGGTCAAGATCGGCGTCGCCGGGCACAACCTGTTCGACGTCGCCTACGCCTGGATCCTCGCCTCCCATCGCGGCGTGACCGGGCGTATCGACTTCGAGATGCTGCTCGGCATGGCCACGGAGCAGGCCGAGGCGGTCAAGCGCACGGTCGGGCAGCTCCTGCTCTACACGCCGGTGGTGGACCCGGGGGAGTTCGACGTCGCGATCTCGTACCTCATCCGCCGCCTGGAGGAGAACGCGAGCCAGGAGAACTTCATGTCCGCCGTGTTCGAGCTCGGCTCCGACCGCGGGCTGTTCGACCGGGAGCGCGACCGCTTCCTGGCCTCGGTCGCCGACCTGGAGGCCGACCCGCTGCCGCGCGGCGCCGCGCCGCTGCCCAACCGCACGCAGGACCGCTCGCGCGAATGGGAGCAGGAGACCGCGGAGTCGTTCACGCGGCCGCCCGCGGTCGACGCCGAGGCGACGGTCGACGGGCCCGCGGGCCCGGCCGGCGCGGAGGCGGAGGGGCTGACGAGCGTCGTGCTCGGGCTCACCAGAGGGTCGGGCGGAGCGGCCCTGGAACCGCCGGCGCCCGCTGTGGCGGGTGCCGCCACGGCGGGATTCCAGAACACGGCGGACACCGATCCGTCGCTCGCCGCCAACCGCGGCTGGGGGCGGCGCATCCTTGCCCGCTCCGCCACGAGCGAGCTCGGCCTCCGCACCATCGCGGCGGCGGAGGTCGTCGACCCGGGTCACCTCGACAGGATCCTCACCGCCGTCCGTTCGGCGGGGACGGCGTGGGGCGCCCGGCCGGGCTCCGAGCGCGGCGCGGTCCTCGACCGCGCCGGCCACGCGCTCGAAGCGAACCGGGACCGCCTGATCGAGGTCATGGCCGGCGAGACGGGCAAGACGATCGCCGAGGCCGACGTCGAGGTGAGCGAGGCGGTCGACTTCGCGCACTACTACGCGTCCCTCGCGCGCGAGCTCGACGCCGTGCAGGGCGCCGTGTTCGTCCCGTCGGCGCTCACTGTGGTCACGCCGCCGTGGAACTTCCCCGTGGCGATCCCTGCCGGAGGCGTGCTGGCCGCGCTCGCCGCGGGCAGCGGTGTCGTCATCAAGCCGGCGCCGCAGGCGCGCCGGGCCGCGGCGGTCATGGTGGAGGCGCTCTGGGAGGCGGGCATCCCGCAGGAGCTCCTGGCGCTCGTGGACGTGGCGGAGAACGACCTCGGCCGGCAGCTCGTCGCCGACCCGCGCGTGGACCGGGTGATCCTCACCGGCTCGTACGAGACGGCCAAGCTGTTCCGGTCCTGGCGGCCGGACCTCCCGCTGCTCGCCGAGACCAGCGGCAAGAACGCCATCATCGTCACCCCGAGCGCCGACTACGACCTCGCGGTGGCCGACATCGTGAAGAGCGCGTTCGGCCACGCCGGCCAGAAGTGCTCGGCGGCGAGCCTCGTCATCCTCGTCGGCTCCGCCGCGCGCTCGGAGCGCTTCCGCAACCAGCTCGTCGACGCCACCACGAGCCTGCGGGTCGGGTACCCGCAGGACCCGGTGAGCCAGATGGGGCCGCTGATCGAGCCGGCCTCCGGCAAGCTGCTCCACGCCCTCACCACGCTCGGCGCCGACGAGGAGTGGCTGGTCGAGCCCCGACCGCTGGACGACACCGGGCGGCTCTGGTCCCCGGGGATCCGCACCGGGGTGCAGCCGGGCTCCTACTTCCACCTCACCGAGTTCTTCGGCCCGGTGCTCGGCATCATGACCGCCCGCAACCTCGACGAGGCGATCCGGTTCCAGAACGCGATCGAGTACGGCCTCACCGCCGGCCTCCACTCGCTCGACTCCGACGAGCTCGCGCAGTGGCTCGACACGGTCGAAGCCGGCAACCTGTACGTCAACCGCGGCATCACCGGCGCCATCGTGCGCCGTCAGCCGTTCGGCGGCTGGAAGCGCTCCTCGGTCGGCGCCGGCACCAAGGCGGGCGGCCCCAACTACCTGCTCGGCCTGGGCTCGTGGCAGCCGGAGTCGGGCGCGTCGAGCTCCAGCCTCCACCTGCGCGGCCTGGAGCCCCGGGTGTCCGACCTGATCGAGTCCGGCCAGTCGTCGATGGACTACCCCGCGTTCGACCTGGTCCGCCGCTCGGCCCTCAGCGACGCGATCGCCGTGGCCACCGAGTACCACCAGGCGAAGGACGTCTCCGGGCTCGGCGTGGAGCGCAACATCTTCCGCTACCGGCCGGTCCCGGTCGCCATCCGCCTGTCGGAGGGCAGCGGGCTGCCGGAACTGCTGCGGGTGATGGCGGCGGCCACGGTCGCGCGCTCGCCGTTCACGGTGAGCACGAGCGTCGCGCTGCCGCGCGGCACTCAGCAGCTGCTCAAGTCGCGCGAGGTCGAGGTCGTCGTCGAGACCGACGAGCACTGGCTGTCGCGCGTGCGCGGCCGCCGCGTCACCGCCCACCGCATCCGCCTGATCGGCGGCGACCCGGCGGCCCTCGCCGCAGCCCTCGGCGGAACCCCCGACGTCGCGATCTACAGCGGCCCGGTCACTCCGTCCGGCCGCATCGAGGTGCTCCCGTTCCTCCACGAACAGGCCATCTCGATCACCAACCACCGCTTCGGCAACCCGACGACCTTCTCGGAAGGGGTGATCTAGGGCAGGAGCGCTCGGGCGCTACTCCTCTTCCTCCTCGAGCTCCAGGAGCTCGTCGGCGGCGTCGGTGTTGCCCAGTGCCGCGAGGCGGCGCAGCTCCTCGAGGTCGCCGCGCTCGGCGGCCAGCTCGACCAGGGCGTCCTCGGCGTCCGAGCTTCCGGCGTCGGCGAGGCGGCGCAGCTCGGCGAGGTCCTCGGCTTCGATCGCGGCCTCCACGGCCAGGGCGAGAGCATCCGGATCCGACGGGGTCGGGGGTGTGGCGGACATGGCACTCCTTCCGATGAGCGCCACCTTACCCGGGGCTACGCTGAGACGCATGACCGAGAACCCGCCCACCGCCGCCGTGCCCGCGATCGCCCTCAATTCCGGGACGAGCATCCCGCAGCTCGGCCTCGGGACCTGGCCGCTCGACGACGCGGAGGTCGAGCGCGCCGTCCTCGCGGCGGCGGAGCTCGGCTACCGCCATGTCGACACCGCCGCCAAGTACGGCAACGAGACCGGCGTCGGGCGCGGGGTCCGCGGCAGCGGCCTCGCCCGCGAGGAGTGGTTCGTCACGACCAAGCTCGACGGTGGCTACCAGGGCGACGACCGCGCGGTCGCGGGGCTCGACGCGAGCCTGCAGCGGCTCGGGCTCGACTACGTCGACCTGCTGCTCATCCACTGGCCGCTTCCCGCGCGCGACCAGTACGTGTCCACCTGGGAGACCTTCATCCGGTTGCAGCAGAGCGGCAAGGCGCGCGCGATCGGCGTCTCCAACTTCAAGCCGGCGCACCTCGACCGCCTCATCGCCGAGACGGGGGTGACGCCCGCGGTCAACCAGATCCAGCTCAGCCCCGCCATTCAGCGCCGCGAGCAGCGAGCCTATGGGGTCGAGCACGGCATCGTCACCGAGTCGTGGAGCCCGATCGGGGGCTCGGGCGACCTCCTCGCCGCGCCGGTCCTCGCCGAGGTGGCAGCCAAGCACGACCGCACCGTCGGCCAGGTCGTGCTCCGCTGGCACGTTCAGAACGGCCTCGTCGCGATCCCCAAGTCGCGCAACCCCGAGCGGATGGCGGAGAACCTCGCCGTCTTCGACTTCGAGCTCGACGCGGACGACCTCGCGGCCATCGACAGCCTCGACGAAGGCCCGGACGCCGGCGTGGACTCGGACCGCAGCGGGCACTGAAGGCGCGCGATCCTCAGGCGCCGGCGTGGACTCGGACCGCAGCGGGCACTGAAGGCGCGCGATCCTCAGGCGCCAGCGTGGACTCGGACCGCAGCGGGCACTGAAGGCGCGCGATCCTCAGGCGCCGGCGTGGACTCCGACCGCAGCGGGCACTGAAGGCGCGGGACTCTCAGGCGCCGGCGTGGACTCCGACCGCAGCGGGCACTGAAGGCGCGGGACTCTCAGGCGCCGGCGTGGACTCCGACCACAGCGGGCACTGAAGGCGCGGCAGCCTCAGGCGCGGACGAGCGGCAGCCGTACGGTGACCACGAGGCCGCCGCTCGGCGCGTTCGCGAGCTGCACTCCGCCGCCCGCGGCGCCCGCCAGCGCGGCCACGATCGCCAGCCCGAGTCCGCCGCCGCCGCCCGCGCGGGAGGTCGTCCTCGCCCCGTCCGCGCGCGTGAACCGGTCCAGTGCCACCGGGATGAAGTCCTCCGGCATGCCGGGCCCGGAGTCGTGCACGGTGAGGACGACCCAGTCCGGCTCCACGTGCAACGCGGCGCTCACCACGTCCTCGACCGCCGGGGCGGACGGCTCGACGTCGCCCGGCCGCGGCACCGGGCCGGTGTCCGAACGGGCGCCGCGGCTGCGGATCGCCGTGATGGCGTTGCCGAGCAGGTTGTCCAGGATGCGGCCGAAGTCGGTCGGCGACAGCGCGATCCGGGAGTCCGAGCTCGGGCGGCGCTTGGGGTCGTAGTCGAAGTCCACCGAGATCGACCGGTCGTCCTCGTCGCTGCTGACCAGCAGGCGCGCGCGGTCGATCGCGTCGGTCAGCTCGTCCACCAGCGTCCGCCAGTCGATGCGTCCGCTGGAGGGGCCGGCCTCGATGCGCGACAGCTCGAGCAGGTTGTTGGCGAGCGTCCCCAGCCGCAGGGCGGTCGAGTGCGACGAGCGGATGTCGTCGAGGAGCGCGTCCGCGTCGCCCGCGTCCAGCTCCGCCAGCTCCAGCTGGCCGCGCAGCACGGCCAGCGGCGTGCGGAGCTCGTGGCTGGCGTCGGACACCATCTGGCGCTCGCGGTCGGCCGACGCCCGCAACCGGCGGATCAGGTCGTTCAGCGTCGTCGCCAGCTCGGACAGCTCGTCCTGGGCCGGGCCGACGGTCAGCAGGCCCGCGTCGTCGCCCCTGCCGGCCGTCTCGCCGCCGGCGATCCGGTCGGCCTGCTCGCGCATCCGGCTGACCGGCCGCAGCGCCGCACGCGCCAGCAGCCAGGACGCCCCGCCGAAGCCGAGGATCAGGACGCCCGCGCCGATCAGCAGGGCGAGGGTGAGCCGGTCGAGGATGAGCGAGGTCGTCTCGTCGTTGCGGGCGGCGACGACGTGCATGGTGCCCGCTTTGGTCGGCACGGCCTTCACGAGCACTTCGTACGTGTCGTCGCCGACCTGCACGGTCGACGGCGTCGGCGGGAGGGCCAGCAGGCGGTCGATCCGGTCCTCCAGCGCCGTGGGCAGCGTGGAGTCCAGGATGACGCCGTTCGCGTCGACGACGGCGAGCTCCTGCCCGCCGCCTGGCAGGTCGAACGGTCCGGTCGGATTCGACTGGACCGACTGGACCGGGGCGGCCACGTCGTTGTCGAGGAGGGTGACGGTCGCGTTGTGGAGGATGGACGACACCCCCACGCGGATGACGACGACCGCGACCAGGCCGAACAGGGTGGCGACGATGAGGCTGCCGATCGTGATGCGCGCGGTGATCGACAGGCGCCGCAGCCAGGTCACGGCGCCGGGGTCTCCGTCGGCTGCTTCGCGTCCGCCTGCTTGCCCTCGGTCGTCGACTCCAGCGCGTTCTTCGCGTCGAGCCGGTAGCCGCGGCCGCGCTCCGTCACGATGGACAGGCCGGCGCCGGCCAGGTCGAGCTTCTTGCGCAGGTAGGAGACGTACTGGTCGATGACGTTCGTCCCGATGTTGTCCGTGGTGCCCCAGACCGACTCGAGGATGTCGGCGCGCGACAGCGTCTTGTCCGGGTTCGTGGCGAACAGCCGCAGCAGGGTGAACTCCCGGCGGCTGAGCGGCATCTCGTGGCCGGAGACCAGTGCCTGGTGCTCGTGCGAGTCGATCGTGAGCCGGCCGACGCTGACCTGCGGCCGCATCCCGCTGGGCTCGCGGCGCAGCAGGGCGCGCACGCGCGCGGCCAGCTCGGCGAACGCGAACGGCTTCGTCAGGTAGTCGTCGGCGCCGGAGTCGAGGCCGTGCACGCGGTCCTCGATGGCGTCGCGCGCGGTGAGGAGCAGGATCGGCATGGGGTTGGCCGCCTCGCGGATGTGCCTGCACAGCTCGAAGCCGCTCATCCCGGGCAGCATGACGTCGATCGCGGCAGCCGAGAACGTGTCCCCGCGCAGCGCGATGAGGGCGTCGACGCCGTTGGTGACCAGGGTGACGTCGTATCCTTCGGCGGCGAGACCCCGCTCGACGAGGCCTCCCATGTCCGGATCGTCTTCGACAACGAGCAACTTCATGCGCCCATCGTGCCACTGATCGCCGTGGTCGCGCTCGGATCGGGGGGTCGGACGCTTGACGTCCGCTGAATGTTCTCGCAGAACGGACGTCAGGTTTGCTCCACCACCGACTTGAGCGAGCCCAACGTCATGCCCCAGTTCTCGCTCATCCGCTCGGCCTCCGCCTCGTCGGCGCAGCCGTCCTGGGTGACGGTCACCGCGGTGCCCCCCGCGTCGTCGGCGAGGAGGTACGAGACCGTCTGGTAGCTCTCCGGGACGTCCGGTTTGCCGCTGAGCGGGCTGTAGTAGCTGGAGACGAGGCGCTCGCCGGGGACGACCTCCAGGATCGTGCCCTTGTCCTCGTACGGCCTGCCCTCCCACTCGCCGCGGTAGACGATCGGGCTGCCCTCGTGCCAGTCGGTGCTGACGCGGCTGCCGAACAGGTAGCGCGCGATCGTGTCCGGGTCGGTGATGGCGCGCCAGACGTCCGCGCGCGGGACGTCGACGTGGATGGTCGCTCGTGCTGTCGTGCTCATTGGCCCAGCATCCACCCGTCGGCGGCGCGCGGATAGAAGATTCGCGACGTCAGTTGTTGCCGCGGTTGATGAGCCGCGACAGCACGATCGCGCTCCGGGTGTGGTCGACGTTCGGCGCCAGGCGCACCTTCTCGAGCGCGGCCTCCAGGCTCGGGATGTCGCGCGAGCGGATGTGGACGATCGCGTCGGCGCTGCCGGTGACCGTGCCCGCGTCGACGACCTCGGGGACGGCCGAGAGGATGCGCAGCAGCTCCTCGGGCGACACGGTGCCGCGGCAGAACAGCTCGACGTAGGCCTCCGTGCTCATCCCGTCGATGGCGGGGTCCACCTGGATGGTGAAGCCGCGGATGACCCCGTCGCCGACGAGCTTGTCGACCCGGCGCTTGACCGCCGAGGCGGACAGGCCGACGACGCCGCCGATGTCGCCGTAGCCGGCGCGCGCGTTCTGGCGGAGCAGGTCGAGGATGCTGCGATCGAGGTTGTCCACGGCGCAAGCATACGGTGGATCGTTGCGCGGAGGTGAACGTTACGCGGGAATCGTGCGCTCCTGCGCAATGGATCGGCGTGCGTGGAACTCTGGGCGCGGGCGCCTGCGCGGGGCTGTGCGCGCAGTGGATCATCGTGCACGAATTCTGCGCGACACGCAGAAGGGCGGCGATTTCGTGCGCGAAGACGCAGCCAATCGCTGACATCCGCGTGTGAGACTAGCTCCGAGCTTTCGGCGATGACGCCCGCGACGATGCGCGCGTCGACGCCGCCTGGCCTTCGCGACCACCGCGACCATCCCGAGAGGACGACCATGACCGACACCGTCGCCCACCGCATCCACCCGTCGACGCCCGCGCCGACGGAGCGCCAGGCGCAGGCGATCGCGCTCGAGGACGAGCACGCTGCCCACAACTACCACCCGCTCCCCGTCGTCATCGCCGAAGGCGAGGGCGCCTGGGTGACCGACATCGACGGCCGCCGCTACCTGGACTGCCTGGCCGCCTACTCCGCGGTCAACTTCGGCCACTCCCACCCGCTGCTGCTCGACGCGGCGCGGGCGCAGCTGGACCGGATCACGCTGACCAGCCGCGCCTTCCACAACGACCAGCTCGGCCCGTTCGCCGCCGAGCTCGCGGCGCTCGCGGGCAAGGACCTGGTGCTGCCGATGAACACCGGCGCGGAGGCCGTCGAGACCGCGATCAAAGTGGCGCGCGCGTGGGGCTACCGCGTGAAGGGCGTGCCGGACGGGCGCGCGAACATCGTCGTGATGGCGGGGAACTTCCACGGCCGGACCATCACGATCGTGAGCTTCTCCGACGACCCGGACGCGCGCGACGGCTTCGGCCCGTACACGCCGGGCTTCCGCACGGTCCCGTACGGCGACGCGGACGCCGTCGCGGCCGCGATCGACGACGACACCGTGGCGGTGCTGGTGGAGCCCATCCAGGGCGAGGCCGGGGTCGTCGTGCCGCCGGCGGACTTCCTCCCCGCGGTCCGGGCGCTCTGCGACGAGCGCCGGGTGCTCCTGATCGCCGACGAGATCCAGTCCGGGCTCGGCCGTGTGGGCGCGACGTTCGCGTGCGACCTGGTGGGTGTCGTGCCCGACCTCTACCTGCTCGGCAAAGCGCTCGGCGGCGGGATCGTTCCGGTCTCGGCCGTGGTCGGCGACCGCGACGTGCTCGGCGTCATCCAGCCCGGCGAGCACGGCTCCACCTTCGGAGGCAACCCGCTGGCCGCGGCGGTCGGCCGGGCTGTGGTCGGCCTCCTGGCGACGGGGGAGCCGCAGGAACGCGCGGAGCTCCTCGGGCGCCGCCTGCACTCCGACCTCGCCCGGCTGCTCGGCCACGGCGTCCGCGAGGTGCGCGGCGCGGGCCTCTGGGCCGGCATCGACATCGACCCGGCGCTCGCGACCGGGCGCGAAGTGTGCGAGCTGCTCATGGAGCGCGGCGTGCTGGCGAAGGACACCCACGGCTCCACGATCCGGCTCGCGCCGCCGATCGTCGTCGAGCCGAGCGAGATCGACTGGGCGGTGGACCAGCTGGAGGCGGTGCTGCGGGAGCTGGGGGCGCGGTAGGAGAACTCACACCGAAGGTCACCCGGACGGCGTGAGCTCCGCCGATCGTCAGGGATCAGCGGAGCCGTCACCCGGCGTTCACCTCCGCGCGCGGCGGTGGGAGCATGGGCGCCATGACTGACACCGGCGACAGCGACAGGCCAGGCACGGCGACCGCGACCACCGACGCGAGCCACGGCTTCTTCGGGCAGCCGCGCTCGCTCGCCAACATCTTCGGCGTGGAGATGTGGGAGCGGTTCTCGTTCTACGGGATGCAGGGCATCCTCCTCATCTACCTCTACTACGACGCGGCCAAAGGCGGCCTGGGCGTCGACCAGGCGACCGCCGCGGGCATCGTCGGGGCGTACGGCGGGGCCGTGTACCTCTCCACGATCCTCGGCGCCTGGCTGGCCGACCGGCTGTTCGGGTCGGAGCGCGTGCTGTTCTGGAGTGCGGTCGTCATCATGGCCGGGCACATCTCGCTCGCCCTGCTGCCGGGATTCGCCGGCGTCATCGCCGGCCTCCTCTTCATCGCCGTCGGCAGCGGAGGGCTCAAGGCGAACGCGACCCGCATCGTCGGGACGCTCTACGGCGAGCACGACCCCCGGCGCGACGCCGGCTTCTCGCTCTTCTACCTCGGCATCAACCTCGGCGCGTTTTTCGGGCCGCTGCTGACCGGGCTGCTGCAGTCCACCCTCGGCTTCCACTGGGGGTTCGGGCTCGCCGCTGTCGGGATGGCCATCGGCCTGATCCAGTACTCGCTCGGCCGCAAGCGCCTCCCGGACCTCGCCCGCGAGGTGCCGCACCCGCTCCCGCGCACGCGCCTGCCGCTCGTGATCGGTATCGCGGTGGCCGGGGTGATCGTCATCCTCGCGCTGGTGCTGACCGGGGTGGTCAACGCGATCAACCTGGCGCTCTGGGTGATCGGCGTCACCATCGTCGCAGCGATCTCCTACTTCGTCGTCATCCTCAGCTCGAAGCTGCTGAGCCCGGACGAGCGCAGCCGGATCGTCGCGTTCATCCCGCTCTTCATCACGAACGCCGCGTTCTGGTCGCTCTATCAGCAGCAGTTCACCGTGGTGACGATCTACTCCGACGAGCGGCTCGACCGGAACCTGTTCGGGTGGGAGTTCCCGGTCTCGTGGGTGCAGTCGATCAACCCGATCTTCATCATCATCCTCTCCGGCGTCTTCGCCGCGATCTGGACCAAGTGGGGCGACAAGCAGCCGTCGACGCCGCTGAAGTTCGCGGCGGGCACGGTCGTGATGGGCTTGGCGTTCTTCCTGTTCCTGTTCTGGGCGGGAGGCGGCAAGAACAGCACGCCGCTGCTCGCGATGGTCGGCATCCTGCTCGTGTTCACGGTCGCGGAGCTGCTCATCTCGCCGGTCGGCCTTTCGGCCTCCACGAAGCTGGCGCCGCACGCGTACCAGGCGCAGATGGTCGCGCTGTACTTCCTGTCGGTGGCGCTCGGGACGGCGATGTCCGGGCAGCTCGCGAAGCTCTACTCGCCGGCCACCGAGGGCGTGTACTTCGGCGTGATCGGCGCGGTCGCGGTGGTGATCGGGGTCGTGCTGGCGCTGATGAGCCCGTGGGTGCTGCGGATGATGCGCGGGGTGCGGTAGCCGGCGCTCGGTAGCCAGCGGAGGAGATCGGGCGCGACACGCCGCGGTTCGGCAGCGAGCGGAGGAGATCGCGGGCTGGGGCGGTCGGAAGTCCTCCGTTGGCTGTGGGGGCGCGGGTGTGGGGCGGGGGCGGTACCGGCGGGAGGTGGCTGCCCGGCATACTGGAGGGCATGACGGTTCGGGATGGAGCGGCGCAGGTGCTCGCGGTGTGCCGCGTCGCGCAGCTGCGGCCGGACGCCGGCAATGTCGGCGTGACGGCGATCGATAAGCAGCCGGTGGAGTCCCGGTTGAAGGTGCGCGGCCTCGGGCTCTACGGCGACGTCCAGGCCGACCGGAAGCACCACGGCGGCTCCACCAAGGCGCTCTACGCCTACGCCGAGGAGGCCGCCCAGTGGTGGGCCGCCGAGCTCGGCCGACCCGTCCCGCCCGGGCTCTTCGGCGAGAACCTGCGCACCTCCGGACTCGACGTCGACGGCGCCGAGATCGGCGAACGCTGGCGGATCGGCGACTCGCTCGTCGTCGAGGTGACCTGCCCGCGCACGCCGTGCGCGACGTTCCAGCGGCGAATGGGCGAGCCCCAGTGGGTGCGCCGGTTCACCGAGGCGGGCCGGGTGGGCGCCTACCTGGCCGTCGTCCACACCGGTACGGTCGGCGCGGGCGACCGGGTGGGGGTCGTGCGGAAGCCCGGCCACGGCGTCACGATCGAGTCCTGGTTCACCGGCGCGGACGCCGACCAGGCCGACGCGCTGGTGGCGGCGGAGGAGGCCGGCGCGCTGGAGCTGGCGCGCGAGATGCGCGAGTCGATCGCGAAGGTGCGCGGCCGCGCCGCGTAACGCCCACGCTCACATCGCGCGCAGCGAACGGAGGACATCCGACCGCCGCAGCCCGCGAACTCCTCCGCTCGCTGCCGCGCCCCGGCGTGTCCCGCCCGATCTCCTCCGTTGCCGACTACGCCTCCTGCAGCCCCAATTCCCGCCGCCAGTGCGCGAGGAACTCCGCGCCCGCGGTGTCGTGCACGGCATCCCCGATCGTGATGACCTCGTACGGGCGGTCGAGCACGCCGTCGGCCGGCCGCACGTCCACATGCGCGACCTCCCGCCCGGTGGAGTGGACGTAGTCGGCCATCTTGTAGTCGCTGCGGGAGTCGCCGACCGAACGCCAGCGGTGGGGGAGCGGGCCGCGCTCGGCGAAGTAGTCGAACGCCCGCTGGGCGCCGCGGTCCTTGTCCAGCAGCACCGACTCGATGTCGGTCGAGATGATCGTCGGGTCGATGCGGAACGGGACCTCCCCGGCCGCGTCAGGAGCGACGCGCTCGCCGTAGCGCAGGCCGAGGCCCAGGCCGGTGAGGAGGTCGAAGGCGGCGTCCTGGAACCGGCTCTGCGCCTCGTGGTAGGTGTCCGCGTCCACGTCGGTGCGTTGCTCGACCGAGATCATGGCGCGCTTGGTCTCGTCGAAGAACATCGTGTCGGCGAAGCGCTCGCGGACGAGCGAGCGGATGCCGTCGACCGCAGCGTCGGGGAGCGCGACCGAGGCGTCCACCGCGACGTCGCCCATCCCGTCGCCCGTGATCGGCGCCCACGCGCCGCCCTTCTCGAACACCCCGAACATCCGCGCACCGTGCGACTCCAGCGCCTCGCCGAGGCCGGCGTCGCAGAGCGGCGCCACGACCTGGTTGCGGATGAAGTCGCCGGAGCGGCCGGTGATGAACGCGATCGGGACACCCGCCGCCGTCATCGCGACCAGGTCGGTGACGATGCTGCGGATGGCGATGGTCCGGGTGACGGGGCTCGCGATCGGGCCGTCGACGTCGAAGAGGAGACCGAGGTTGTGCACGCTCCATTCTCCCGCGCGGGCCGCGACCTGCCGGAACAGCGGGACAATGGACGCAGGCCACGAAAGGAACGTCCCGTGCTCCGCACCATGTTCAAGTCGAAGATCCACCGCGCCACGGTCACCCACGCCGACCTCCACTACGTGGGCTCGCTGACCGTCGACCTCGACCTGATGGAGGCCGCCGACCTGCTCCCCGGCGAGCAGGTCGCCGTGGTCGACGTGACCAACGGGTCCCGGTTCGAGACCTACCTGATCGCGGGCGAGCGGGGCAGCGGCGTGGTCGGCGTCAACGGCGCCGCGGCGCACCTGGCCGAGGTGGGCGACACCGTCATCGTGATCTCCTACGCGCAGCTGGACAACGCGGAGGCGCGGACGTTCGTGCCGACCGTCGTGCACGTCGACGCGCAGAACCGCATCCTCGCCGTCGGCGCCGATCCGGCCGAGGCGCTGACCGAGGGCGTGAGCGTCCCGCCGTTCGCGGTCGCGTCCGCCGCGGGCGCCGTGGTCGCGTGACGCACTGCGCCACCGAGCGCATCCAGGCCGTCGAGGCGCGCCGCATCGAGCTGGACGCGGAGGTCCCGTTCGCGCAGCTGCGCCGGGCGTTCGAGGAGCAGGTGCCGGAGCTCGACCTGCGGCTGCAGCGCGGCCTGCTCGACCAGCGTGCGGACTGGTCGACGCTGACCAGGATGCTCGAAGGGCCGGCGACGCACGGCCTCGTGCGGTTCTGGACCGGCGACCCGAGCGCCGTCATGCGGGTCGGCGGCGTGGACACGGCAAGCGTGGGCTACCTCGTCGGCGACTACGCGACGGCGGCCCGGATGTACCGGCACGACGCCGGGGCGCTGCTCTACGCACCTCTGCGCGTCGAGCTCCACGCCGCGCGCGGCGGCCGCACCGTCCTCAGCGTCGAGCAGCCGAGCGCGCCGCTGCGCGGGTTCGGCAACAACAAGATCACGCAGGCGGGGTACGAGCTCGATCGGAAGCTCGGCGACCTGCTCGAAGACCTCGGCCTGCCGCGGCCCAGCGTGCTGCGGGTGTAGCGCGGGCCGCCGGGCCTCACGGCTCGCGCAGCCCCCACGCCTGGCCGTAGCCGCCCTCCGCCTCCGGCCGCTCCATCAGCTCCAGGAACGGCCGGGCCGGGAACGCCTCCGGGCCGAGCACGCCCGCGCCCGACCAGGTGCCGTTGGCCAGCAGCTCCAGCGCGATCACCGGGTTGAGCGCGGTCTGCCAGACCACGCACTGCGACTCGTACTCGCGCATCGTCCACTCGTTGTCGGCCACGTGGTACAGGTACACGCTGCGGGGGAGGCCGTCCTTCCCGGTGCCGGTCACCCAGACGCCGGCGCAGGTCTTGCCGGTCATGCGCGGGCCGATCGTCGCCGGATCGGGGAGGGCCGCGGCGACCACGTCGCGCGGGGCGACCTCCACCGGCCCCGCCGCGCTGCGGACGCGCAGCGGCGCGGTAGAGTCCAGCCCGAGCAGGTGCAGGGTTTTGAGGACGCCGATGAACTCCGCGCCGAGGCCGTACTTGAACGTCACGCGCTCGGCGTCCAGCCAGCGCGGCATCAGCAGCACCTCCTCGTGCTCGACGTTCACGCACTCGACCGGCCCGATGCCCTCGGGGAAGTCGAAGACCTCCGGCTCGCTGAACGGCGGGGTGGTGAACCAGCCGCCGCCCTCCTCGCCGAGCCGGCGCTTCTCGAAGATCACCGGAGGGTTCAGGCACTCCTCGATCGTCGTCCAGATGCTGAACGACGGCGCGAAGATCTCGTTGCCGTCGTCGTCGCGGACCACCAGGTTCGCACCGTCGCGGGTGCCGAGCTCGTCGATGTGCGAGAACAGCTCGTCGGCGGCGTAGCGGGCGAACACATCGGACAGCCCCGGCTCCACGCCGACGCCGACCAGGGCGAGGCGGCCCGCAGCCTCCCAGCGCTGGTTCTCGGCGAACTGCGCGTCGCCGAGCTTCACCCCGGTGCGCCGATAGGGCTCCGTCTCGTGCGGGTGGGAGAGGCTCATCGCCATGTCGAGGTAGTCGGCGCCCGCCGCCAGCGCCCCGGCGAAGATGGACTCCACGAAGGACGGCTCGACCGCGTTCATGACGTGCGTCGCGCGGTGCTCGCGGGCGACGGCGGCGACCGAGCTCGGGTCGGAGGCGTCGATGCGGGTCGCGGCGAACCGCGCGGCGACGCGCTCGCCGTGGCGCCCGCGGATCCAGGCGACCGCGGCCTCCGCCCGGGACAGGTCGTAGTCGCTGACGACGAAGGACTCGAAGAACGACCGGCGGGCGGCGATCTTGGCGATGGCGTTCCCGACACCGCCGGCACCGATCAAGAGGATGCGCATGCTGCTCATTGTGCCCGGCAGGAGGGCCCCGGGGCGAGGCGTCGACTTCCGCTCCCGTCGATGGAGCGCGGGCGATTGACCAGTATTCTTGCTGAATGGAACTTCGTCAGCTCGAGCACTTCGTCACCGTCGCCGAGGAACGGCACTTCACGCGCGCGGCGGAGCTGCTGCAGATCTCCCAGTCGGGCCTGTCGGCCTCGATCCGCTCGCTGGAGCAGGAGCTGGGCACGTCGCTCTTCATCCGCAGCACGCGCCGGGTCGAGCTGACAACCGCCGGCCAGGCGCTGCTGGCGGACTCCGTGCGCACGCTGGCCAGCGCGGCGGCCGCGCGCAACGCGGTCGCCGCGGTCCGCGGCCTCGTGCGCGGCCGCCTCACGATCGGCGCGGAGCCCTGCCTCGGCTCGGTCGACCTCCCGGCCGAGCTGGCGGCCTTCCGCACGGCGAACCCGGGCGTGGAGGTGCGGTTGCGGTACTCGGGCTCCGAGGAGCTGGTGGACGCGGTCGCCGGCGGTCGCGCGGACGTCGCCGTCGTGGTCGACACCGGCCACACCCCGGGCGGCGTGCGGCTGCGGCCCCTGAGCACGCAGTCGCTGCTGGTGCTGTGCCATCCCGAACACCGGTTCGCCGCCGAGGACAGCGTCCCGATCGAGGCGCTGCGCGGCGAGCCGCTGGTCGGCTTCCAGGAGGGCTGGGCCGCGCAGACGCTGGCCCGGCGCGCGTTCGCGGCGGCGGGTTTCGACTACCGCGCGGCGATGGAGGTCAACGACGTCCACCCGCTGCTCGACCTGGTCGGCTACAACCTCGGCATCGCCGTGGTTCCGGCGAGCTTCGCGCGCAAGCGGCCGGAGCAGCTGCGCGCGGTGACGCTCAGCGGGGACGTGCCGGAGTGGACGGTCGCGGTCGCGGTGTCGGACGAGCCGAGCCCGGCGGCCGCCGCGTTCCTGCGGCAGCTCGCGCGGGTGGAGGCGCCGACTCCCGTCGACGCCTCCACGATCTCCGCCTGAGAAGCCCCGCTCACGCCGCGTTCAGCGCCGCCAGCTCCTCGCCCGTGAGCTCCACGTCCACCGCGGTGAGCGAGTCCAGGATCGTCTCCGGCCGGGATGCGCCCGGGATCGGGATGACGTGCGGGCTCTGCGCGAGGTGCCACGCCAGCGCGACCACCTGCGGGCTGATGCCGCGTGCGGAGGCGATGTCGGCGAACGGGGCGAACCGGTCGCCGAGGTCGCTCGCGTTCGAGATGCCGCCGAGGGGGCTCCACGGGAGGAACGCGATTCCCAGCTGGTCGGCCAGCCGCAGTTCCGGTTCGCTCGAACGGAAGGCCGGTGAGAACTGGTTCTGCACCGAGACCAGCCGGCCGCCCAGGATCTCCTGCGCCTGGCGGATCTGCTCGGGGTTCGCGTTCGAGATGCCGGCGTAGCGGATCAGTCCCTCGTCGAGGAGGTCGCGCACCGCGCCGACCGAGTCCGCGTAGGGGACCGCCGGGTCGGGCCGGTGGAACTGGTACAGGCCGACCGCGTCGCCGCCGAGTCGGCGCAGCGACTCCAGAGCGGCCTCGCGGATGTGCTCCGGACGGCCGTCGACCGTCCAGCTGCCGTCGCCGGGCCGCAGGTGGCCGCCCTTCGTCGCGACCAGGACGGTGGAGGCGTCGCCGCTCCAGCTGCGCAGCGCCTCGGCGATGAGCTCCTCGTTGTGGCCGACCTCGTCGGCGTGGACGTGGTAGGCGTCGGCCGTGTCGATCAGGGTGACGCCGGCGTCCAGCGCGGCGTGCACGGTCGCGATCGAGCGGGCCCGATCGGGGCGCCCCTCGATCGACATGGGCATTCCGCCGAGGCCGATCGCGGAGACCTGCAGGTCGGCCAGTGCGCGGTACTTCATTCGTTCTCCTTGCGTGTTCGGGTCGTGGGTCGGGGCGCCCGCTTACCAGGCGTAGTCCTCCGGCGCCGTCTTGTGTCCGGGGAAGATCTCGTCCAGCCGGGCCAGCGCGGCCTCGTCCAGGTGGACGTCGAGCGCGCGGATGCCCGCCTCCAGCTGCTCGTGCGTGCGCGGGCCGATGATCGGCCCGGTCACGCCGGGCCGGGAAAGCAGCCACGCCAGCGCGATGTCGCCCGGCTCGTGGCCGAGGTCGGCGGCGAACGACTCGTAGGCCTCGATCGCGTCGCGGTGGGTGGCGAGCGTCTCCGCCGCGCGGCCCTCCAGGCGGCGCCGGCCTTCGTTCTGCTTGCGCAGCACGCCTCCGAGCAGTCCGCCGTGCAGCGGCGACCAGGCGATCACACCGACGCCGTTCGCCTGCGCGGCCGGGAGGACCTCCAGCTCCACCTGCCGGGTGAGGAGGTTGTAGATCGACTGCTCGCTGACCAGGCCGAGGGTGCCGCGCGAGCGGGCCTCCGCCTGGGCCGTCGCGATGTGCCAGCCGGCGAAGTTGCTGGAGCCGGCGTAGAGGATCTTGCCCTGGGCGATGGCGACGTCGATCGCCTGCCAGATCTCGTCCCAGGGGGTGTCCCGGTCGACGTGGTGGAACTGGTAGATGTCGATGTAGTCGGTCTGCAGTCGCTTCAGGCTGGCGTCGAGCGCGCGGCGGATGTTGAGGGCGGACAGCTTGCCCTCGTTGGGCCAGTCGCCCATCGCGCCGTACAGCTTGGTGGCGAGGACGGTGCGCTCGCGGCGGCCGTCGCCCTGCGCGAGCCAGTCGCCGATGATCGACTCGGTCGCGCCGCGGCCCTGGCTGCGGCCGTACACGTTCGCGGTGTCGAAGTAGTTGATCCCGGCGGCGTGGGCGGCGTCCATGATCGCGAACGAGTCCTCCGCCGACGTCTCCGGTCCGAAGTTCATCGTGCCGAGCACCAGTCGCGACACCTTCAGCCCGGAACGGCCCAGCTGCGTGTACTGCATGTCTGTCATGGCGCCAGCCTCCGCTGGAACCGGCGAGATGTCCAACAGGAGACATGGATGGGATTGTCCGGTCCTGGAACTGAATCCGGGGGAGAGGGCGGAGACGAGGAGAGGCGCCGCGGACTAGCATCCCACTCATGCGCGAGGTCATCCCCCGAGTCCACCGGCTGCAGTCGGCCGTGCCGGCAATGCCTACCTGATCGAGGAGGGCGACCGGGCGGTGCTGATCGACACGGGGCTCCGCTCGGGCGCGGCGGGCGTCGTCGCGGAGCTGGCGGCCGCCCGCATCCCGGCGGTCACCGATGTCGTGCTGACGCATTACGACCCCGACCACGTCGGAGCCGCGGCCGCCGTGCAGCGGGCGACGGGTGCGAGGGTGTGGCTCGGCGCGGCGGACGTGCGGATCCTGCGCGGCGAGGAGCCGGCGCCCACGCGGACGCGCCGCGCGATGTTCCGCTCGGGCTGGCTGGGCCGGCCCGAGCTCCCGGAGCTGACCGCGCTCCCGGACGACGCGGAGACCGAGGTCGCACCGGCCGTCGTCGCCGTCCCGGCGCCGGGCCACACGCCGGGGCATCACGTCGTCCGCTGGCGCGGGGTCGCGTTCATCGGCGATGCCGCCCGCGTCTCCGGAGGCCGGCTCGTGCACTTCCCCGGCTTGCTCATCAGCGACCGGGCGGCGGCGGACGCGACGATCTCCGCGATCACGGCCTCCGCGCCGCGCCTCGTCTGCCCCGGCCACGGCGCCCCGGCCCGTCTCGCCTGACGCGTCCCGCCTGACGCGTCCCCCTGCATTTCCAGGATACGGGAGGGCAGGGGGCTTGCGGCAAGGCCCCGGTCAGGGCGCAGAATCGACCCTCGTGACTGCCTCCTCGCCTGCCTTCGCCCTGCCCGAGAACCTCCACGCCAAGTCCGCTCCCGCCCTCATCGCCGACGACGAACGGCACTTCGCCGCCATCGATGGAACCCTCCGCCGGACGGTCGCAGAGCTGTCCGACCAGCTCGCCGCCGAGCTCCGCGCGCCGGGAGGGCACGGTCAGAAGGCGCTCGACCGGGACACCGAGGTGCGGCGCCTCAGCGCCCGGCTGCGCGCCCTCGGCCGATTCGGGCTGGACGTTTGCCTCGGGCGGATGGTCACCACGACCGCGGAGACCGTCTACATCGGCCGGTTCGGGCTCACCGACGCCGACGGCCGCAAGCTGCTGGTCGACTGGCGGTCGCCCGCCGCCGAGCCGTTCTTCGGCGCGACGCTCGGCGACCCGATGGGGCTGGTCAGCCGGCGCCGCTACCGCTGGACCGGCGGCCGGATCACCGACTACTGGGACGAGGTGTTCGCGCCGGACGCCCTGGACGACGCGACCGAGCGCGCCGCGCTGGACGACCAGTCCGCGTTCATCGCGAGCCTGGGCGCGAGCCGGTCGCCGCGGATGCGGGACATGCTCGCCACCATCCAGGCCGACCAGGACGCCATCATCCGGGACGGCTCGCGCGGGGCGCTCGTGGTCGACGGCGGCCCGGGAACGGGCAAGACCGTCGTCGCCCTGCACCGCGCCGCCTACCTGCTGTACTCCGACCCGCGGCTCTCCCAGGGGCACGGCGGCGTGCTGTTCGTCGGCCCGAGCCCCGCCTACCTCTCCTACGTCTCCGACGTGCTCCCCAGCCTCGGCGAGGAGGGCGTGCAGCTCTGCACGCTGCGCGACCTGCTGCCGGAGGGCGCGACCGCGGGGGCGGAGCCGGACGAGGCCGTCGCCCGGCTCAAGGCGTCGGCGGCGATGGTGACGGCCGTCGAGCGGGCGGTGCGGTACCACGAGGTCCCGCCGTCGCGCGGGATGGTCGTGGAGACCGAGTGGGCCGACCTCCCGCTCGCACCGGAGGACTGGGCGGACGCGTTCGACGCGGCCGGCGCCGGCGCCCCGCACGACGAGGCGCGCGACGAGGTGTGGGAGGAGCTGCTGACCATCCTGGTGGCGAAGGCCGGCGACGCGGTCCCGGCAGCCGCGCTGCGCCGCCAGCTCACGCGGAACGACGGGCTCCGCGCCGCCTTCACGCGCGCGTGGCCGCTCCTCGACCCCGCCGGCGTGCTGGGGGACCTGTTCTCGGTGCCCGCCTACCTGCGCGCGTGCGCGCCGTGGCTGACCGAGGACGAGGTCCAGGCTCTCCAGCGCGCCGAGCCGCGGGCGTGGACGGTGTCCGACCTCCCGCTGCTCGACGCCGCCCGGCAGCGCATCGGCGACCCGGCCGCGAACCGCGTCCGCCGGGAGCGCGAGGCCGTGCTCGCCTTCGAGCGCGAGGGCCGCAACCGCGTGGTCGACGACCTGATCGCCGCGGACGACGGCGAGGGCCTGGTGACGATGCTGAAGGTGGAGGACGCGCAGCGCTCCCTGATCGACGAGGCCGCCCTCCCGAGCCTCGACCCCGACCTGCTGGCGGGGCCGTTCGCGCACATCGTCGTGGACGAGGCGCAGGAGCTGACGGACGCCGAGTGGGGGATGCTGCTGCGGCGCTGCCCGTCGCGCAGCTTCACGATCGTGGGCGACCGCGCACAGGCGCGGCACGGGTTCGCGTCATCGTGGGCCGAGCGGCTGGCCGCGGCGGGCCTCCCCGAGGTGCGGGTGTCCACGCTGACCGTGAACTACCGCACCCCGGAGGAGATCATGGCGGAGGCCGCTCCGGTGATCCGGGCGGCCATCCCGGACGCGAACGTGCCCACGTCGGTCCGCAGCAGCGGGCTGCCGGTGGTGCGGGGGCGCCGGGACGAGCTGGACGGGATCGTGGCGGCATGGCTCTCGGCGAACCCGGCAGGGATCGGGGCACTCATCGCGGCCGAGGGCGCGCCGCGCCGGCCGTCCCCGTCCGACCGCCTCCGCGTCCTCACCCCCGCGCAGTCGAAGGGGCTCGAGTTCGACCTCGTGGTGCTGCTCGACCCGGACGGGTTCGGCGACGGGATCGAGGGCGCGGTCGACCGGTACGTGGCGATGACGCGGTCGACGCGGGAGTTGGTGGTGCTCGGAGGCTAGACCCCCAGCGCCGCCTGCAGCTCCGTGTCGCTCGGCTCGACCAAGTGGCGGCCGTCCGGGAACACGATCACCGGGATGTTGGTGCGGCCGCTGATCGCCTGGGCGCGGTCGGCCTGCTCGGGCTGGGCGACGAGGTCGATGTACTCGTAGTCGGCGCCGAGGCGGTCGAGGAGGGCCTTGGAGCGGATGCAGTCGCGGCACCAGTCCGCGCCGAACATCGTGACGGTGTCGAAAGTGTCGGTCATGGCCTCCAGCCTAAGCAGCGCCGACTGGGAGTCCGCCGTCCACGATCAGTGTCGCGCTCGCCGCGGTCGGCTCGATGAGGCGGGCGTTCGCGCCGTCGACGTCGTGCGCCCAAGCCCGCGCCGCGTCCGGGGTGCGGCCGTGGCGGGTGTGGCGGTCGACCAGCCGGCGCAGCCGCTCCTCCTCCGGCGTCGCGACGAACCAGGTCTCGGCCAGCAGGGGACGGAGGCGCCCCCACGGCTCCGTCGGAGCCAGGAGGTAGTTGCCCTCCACGACGACGAGCCGGGTCTCCGGGAGGACCGCCAGGCTGCCGGCGATCGGCTCGCCGACGGAGCGGTCGAACGCGGGCGCGTAGACCGGGTGGTCCTGTTCGGCGAGGACCCGCTCCAGCAGGGCGACGAAGCCCCAGCCGTCGAAGGTGTCGATCGCGCCCTTGCGGTCGTGGCGGCCGAGCGCCTCCAGGGTGGCGTCGGCCAGGTGGAAGCCGTCCATCGGGAGGTACGCGGCGATCGGCATCCCGGCCCGCTCGTTCACGGCGTCCACCACCGCGCGGGCGAGGGTGGTCTTGCCGGAGCCGGGGCTGCCGGCGATGCCGACGATCGCGCGTCCGGCTCCGGCCGGGACCAGGTCCAGGGCCCGGCGCGCCAGGGCGTCCACGTCGGGGGGCGGGATCTCGGGCTGCATGCCGACCATTCTCTTCGACCGACGTGGCACCGATCATATGGTGTCGTAGCGACAATAACTGCTATGCTCCCGACACCAGCCGTCGTTCGAAGGAGATCGCCGATGCCCGCAGCCGACCAGCCCCGTCCCCTCGACGCGCATCGCGCCGCGCTCCAGGACCCGCCGATCGAGTACCGCCCGGAGCTGCGCTGGTGGCTGGCCGAGGGCCTGCACACCGACCGCACCCTCCGCTTCGAGATCGACGCTGCGCACCGGCTCGGCTTCGGCGGGATAGAGTTCCTCGCCATGGACGAGCAGGCGATCGACCACTCCCGGTACGGCTGGGGTTCTGAGGAGTGGGTGCACGACTCGCAGCTCGTGGTCGAGGAGACCACGGCGCGCGAGATGTCGGTGAGCTTCACCTCCGGCACGAACTGGTCCAACGCGAACCTGCCGACGATCGACCCCGACCACCCGGCGGCGGCGCGCGAGTTGAACGTCGTCGTGGAGGAGGTCCGGGCCGGCGCGGGCCGCAGCGGCGCGCTCCGCCGGATCGACCTGGACGCACAGCGGGAGGAGAGCCTGCTGCCCGGGCACCGGGTGGCGCCGAAGACGCAGGAGTTCTTCGCCGTCGTCGCCGCGCCGCTGGTCGCGGACGGGGTCCTCGACGCCGACGGCGTCCTCGATCTCACCCCGCTCGTCGCGGACGGCGCGCTCGACTGGGAGCCCGCCGACGACCGCGAGTGGCGGCTGTTCACCTTCTGGTCGCACGGCACCGGCCAGACGGCGTCCCCGTCCGCGAGCGTCAACTACACGGTGAACTACCTCGACCGCGCCGGCGTCGACGCGGTGATCGACTACTGGGGCTCGACTGTCCTCACGCCGGAGCTGCGCGAGCTGATCGCCCGCAACCCGCGCGCGCAGATGTACATGGACTCCCTCGAGCTGAACACCTGGGGCGAGGGCGGCCTGTTCTGGGGCGCGTCGGTCGCGCGGGAGTTCCGCGAGCGGCGCGGCTACGACATCACGCCGTGGCTGCCGTTCCTCACCCGCAGCGTGCTGCTGATGGCCTCGGCCACCACCTACCGGTACCAGCCGACGGGCGCCCAGCGCGCGGCCGTCGAGAAGGTGCGCCACGACTACGTGGAGACGCTGACCGACCTCTACATCGAGAACATGCTGCGGCCGTTCGCCGCCTTCCTGCACGAGAACGGCATCCTGCTGCGCTCCGAGATCAGCTACGGCCTGCCGTTCGAGCTCACCCGTCCCGGTCCGGAGGTCGACGGGATCGAGACCGAGTCGCTTGAGTTCGGCTCGCAGATCGACGCCTATCGCCTCCTCGCCGGGCCGGCGCACCTGTTCGGCAAGCAGTACTCGTCCGAGACCGGCGCGACGACGCGCAACCACATGCTCGACCACCGGTTCTACGACCAGATCATCGCGACGCAGCTCGCCGCCGGCATCACCAAGACGGTGCTGCACGGCTGGGCCAGCACGGCGGGCGCCGAGGGTGCGACCGAGTGGCCGGGGCACGAGGGGATGTGGCCGGGCTTCTCCGAGCGCTTCGACCTGCGCCAGCCGGCCAGCGAGTTCTACCCGCAGTGGAACAGGGCCGTCGGCCGGTACCAGTACCTGCTGCGGCAGGGCCGCCCGCGCATCGATGTGGGAATCCTCCGCACCGACCACTTCGTCGACAACATGTCGGGGATGTCCTTCCTCGACGAGGCCGGGAAGCGGATCCCCGACGAGGTCGCCTACGGGCGGCATTGGATGCGGAACCGCGAGAACCACTGGTGGCAGGACCTCGGGATGCAGGACGCCGGCTGGAGCTACGAGTTCCTGGACGGGTCGCTGCTGCTCCGCGACGACATCGTCCTCCGCGAGGGGCTGGTGCAGCCGGACGGCCCGGGTTACCAGGCGCTGATCGTGTACCAGGAGGCGCTGAGCGCGGACGTCGCGCAGCACCTGCTGGACTGGGCCCGGCAGGGCCTCCGGGTGCTGATCGTGAACGGGGCCCGCGAGCTCAGACTGCTCCTGCGCGGCGAGCACGTCGTGAACGAGCGCGCCGCCTCCCGCACGCCCGGCCTCGACCACCGCGACGACGAGCTCGCCGCGACCATGGCCGAGCTGCGCGGCCTCCCGACCGTGGCGGAGGTGGACGACCCCGCACAGACGGTGGCGGCGCTGCGCCGGCTGGGGGTCGTGGGCCGCGCCGAGTTCGTCGCCGAGAACCGCAACGTGCTCGGCTACCTGCGCGAGGACGGCGAACTCCTGCACGTGTACCTGTACCACTTCCTCTACGAGACCGGCGAGGACACGGTCGTGGAGGTCGCGCTGCCCGGCGTCGGGACGCCCTACCGGGTCGACCCGTGGAGCGGCGACCTCGCGGAGCACCGCGGGGTGCGCGCCGACGGCGACCGCACGGTGCTGACGGTGGCGCTGGCGCCCGGCGAGACCGCGCTGCTCACCGTGGACCGCTCGCAGGCTCCGGTGGCGTCGGCGGTCGCCGCGCGCGAGGTCGTGCGGGAGGTCGGCGGCTGGTCCATCGCCGTCGAGAGCTGGGACGCGGGCGAGAACGAGCTCATCGTGGAGGACCGCGGCCTCGGCTACGAGACCCGGGAGGTGCGCCCGGCGACCGCGGTGACCACGCTGCCGGTGACGGGATCGGACCTCCTGCCGTGGAGCGACCTGCCCGGCGTCGGACCCGAGGTGTCGGGCGTCGCGGAGTACCGCGCCTCGTTCGCGCTGGACGCGGCCGCCGCGCCGGGCGAGCGGCTGCTGCTCGACCTCGGCTCGACCGCGGGCGGCCTGGGAAGCGTGGTGCTGAACGGCGGGGAGGCCGTCGGCTTCGACACCTCCCGCCCGGTCGTCGACATCACGGCTGCCGCCAGGGCGGGCGTCAACACGGTCGTCGTCCGGGTGGCCAGCTCGCTGAACAACCGGCTCATCGCGCGCGGCTACTACGACGACATCCCGGACATGGGGCTGTTCCTGCTCGGGCGGCAGGAGGCGCATGTCACGGTGGTCCGGCCGCACGGGCTTCTCGGTCCGGTGAGCGTCGTGCGGGAGGGGTGAGCCGGGCGCCGATCGGCCTCGCCGGCTGCGATACTGTCACGACGCGACGAGAAGGAGGTGGCAGCGTGTCGGAGGCCCCCGACCTCTCCCCGGTCATCGAGCAGGACCCCCTCGACCTGCGCCTGTCGATCGCGTCGATCGTGCACTGGGCGGACAGCCGGGAGGTGCGCGTGCGGGTGATGGAGAAGATCGGCTTCCCGGTCGACGACATCCCCATGTTCGTCGTCGTCAACCAGCTCGCCTACCGCGGCGCCCTTCGCCCGACCGATCTGGCGGCGACGCTGGGCACGGGCAAGGCGAACATCTCCAAGATCGTGCGGCGCCTGGAGGAGATCGAGCTGGTGGCGCGGGTGCCGTCCCCGAGCGACGAGCGCAGCGTGCTCGTCGCGCTGACCGACGCCGGCCGCGAACTGGGCGAACGCATCATGGCGGTCGCGCAGGCGCAGGTGGACGAGGTCACCCTCGGCTGGGACCCGCAAGAGGTCGAGAACCTGCGCCGGTACATCGCGCGGTTCGCGCGGCAGGCTTTCGCGGGGCTGGCGATGACGCCGGGGCTGCGGGAGCGGCCGTGACGGGAGGCGGGGCCGGCGGCGTGACTATGAGTCCAACCGGTACGCCCGCGCCGCCGCCCGCGTGAACACGTCCTCCTGCTCGTCCTCCGACGCCCCTGCTAGCAGCTCCTGCGCCGTCGCCCAGGTCTCCGCGTAGGGTCCGGCGAGGGTCGACACCGGCCAGTCGCCGCCGTACAGCGTCCGCGCCGCCCCGAACGCGTCGAGCGCGTGCTCGACGTAGGGGCGCAGCCGCGCCGCGTCCGACCCGCCGCCGAGCGTGGTCAGGCCGGAGAGCTTGACGAACACGTTCGGGCGCCGGGAGAGCTCGGTGATGAGCCCGGCCCACGGCTCGGCGTCGGGCGCTCCAACCGGCGGCGTGCCCAGGTGGTCGATGACGAGGCGCAGGGACGGCAGCTCGTCGGCGATCGAGACCGCGTGCTCCAGGTGCCGGGGGAGCACCCCGATCACATCGAAGCTCAGGCCCCGCTCCGCGAGCAGCGCGAGCGAGGCGCGCACAGCAGGCCTGCCCAGCCAGTCGGCGTCCGGCTCATCGTGGATGAGGTGGCGGACCCCGACGAACGACGGATGTTCCGACCACCGGTCGAGTTGGAGCGCCGCCGCCGCGGGGTCGAGCAGGTCCACCCAGGCCACGACCCCCGCCACCATGGGCGAAGGCACGGCGAACATCGCCGCCGAGTCCTCGACGGAGTCGGCGGCCTGGACGAGGACCACGCGGTCGACGCCCGCCCGCTCCAGCTGGGGCTCCACCTCGGCGAACGCGAAGGTGCGGTCGATCGGGGCGAGCGCGGCGGTCAGCCACGGGTACGCGACCCGGTCCAGGTCCCAGAGGTGCAGGTGGGCGTCGACCGTCATGTCACTCGGCCAGGTCGAAACGGACGAGCGAGGGTCCGGCGACCGCGGGCTCCGGCAGCGTGACGACGATCGCGTCGCCGTCGCGGGAGGCCGTGACCGGGGTGCCGTCGGCGAGGCGGGTGCTCGCCGCGTCCACGGCGGCGGAGGCCGGGAGGCGGACCGTTCCGGCCGCGTCCACGAACGCGTTGGCGACGGCGCCGGTGCGGGTCCAGCGCAGCCACGGCTCGTCCGAGGCGCCGGCGATCGCCGAGTCCAGCCTGGTCGAGCCGAAGACGGCGTCGCCGTTCACGGCGTTCCACGCGGCGAGGTGCTCCAGCGTCCGGCGCTGCAGGTCGGGCACGGTGCCGCGGGCGGTCAGGCCGACGTTGAGGAGGAGGTTGCCGCCGCGGGAGACGATGTCCACGAACGACTTCACCGCCTCCGGGCCGCTGAGCAGGTGCGTCTCGTCCTCGACCTGGTTGTAGCCGAACGAGAAGCCGATGCCGCGGCAGTTCTCCCAGGCGCCGGAGGCCTCCACGGCGGTGCCCTGCTGGTACTCGCTGGTGCGGAAGTCCCAGTGCGTCTCACCCCAGCGGTCGTTGGAGACGCCGTCCGGTCGGGTGGCGTAGAACTTCTCGAACAGGTTCTCCATGCTGAACGGGCCGGACGGCTTGCCCGCGTCGGGCCACTCGATGTCGCCCCAGAGGATGTCGGGGGAGTAGCGCTCGATCAGGTCGTCGACGTGCTTGTACGCGTATTCGGCGTAGGCCGCGTCGACGGGGCGGCCGAACTGCTGGCCGTCCGAGGTGATCGGCGGCAGCTGCGAGAAGTGCCAGTCGAGGCCGCCCGAGTAGTAGACGCCGAAACGGAGGCCGGCGTCGCGCGTCGCCTTCTCGAAGGCGCCGACGAGGTCGCGGCGCGGGCCGCGGGCGACGGTGTTGCGGCCATCGGTGCCTGGCGCGTCCCAGAGGGTGACGCCGTCGTGGTGCTTGGTCGTCGGCACGAAGTAGCCGGCTCCGGTGCTCTTCACCAGGGCGATGAACTCCTCCGGGTCGAACTCGGCGGGGTCCCACTGGTCGAGGAAGTCGTCGTAGGGGGCGCCGCCGTAGACCTCGCGCTGGTGCTCGGCCGCCGGGCTGCCTTCGATGCGGATGGTGTTGTAGTACCACTCGGCGTACGGGTTGTGCGCGAACCAGTACTCCTTCTCGATGGTGCCGAGCTCGCCGATCGGCTCCGCCCACGCGGGGACCGAGTAGGGGCCCCAGTGCACGAAGACGCCCAGCTTGGCGTCGCCGAACCACTGCGGGAGGTCCCGCTCGAACCGGCGGTAGTTCTCGGGGCGGACGGGGTCGTCTGTGAACATGGCCACGCGGAGCTTCTCCTTCTGCGCTGAACGGATGCGATTCGCGGAATCGTTGTGGTGGGATCCGCTGCCAGATATCCTATAGGCAATAGGCTTCACTCGAAAGACCCAGTCGAAAGACCCACTCGAAGGAGAGTTCGTTCCGTGACCCCCACCCTCACCGCGGCGCCCGACTCGTTCGTGCGCACCGACCTCGTCCGCCTGCCGGGCGGCGAATGGTTCACCGGAGCCGGCTTCGGCCTGTTCGTGCACTGGGACCACGCCAGTCAGCAAGGCATCGAGATCTCCTGGCCGCTGGTCGGTCGTTCCATCATCCCCGGTTCCGACCGCGTCGAGGACACGGTGACGGTCGAGCAGTACCAGTCCACCGCCGCGACGTTCGACCCGGTGGAGTGGGACGCCGTCGCGCTCGCCCGGCTCGCCAAGCGCGCCGGTGCGCGCTACGTCGTCTTCACCGCCCGGCACCACGCGGGCTACTCGATGTTCCACACCGCGCACTCGGACTTCGGCATCCAGCACTCGCCGTTCGGCCGGGACATCACGCGGGAGTTCGTGGAGGCGATCCATGCGGAGGGCATCCGCGTCGGCATCTACTACAGCCTCCCGGACTGGAACCACCCCGACTACCCGGCGTTCACGATGGACGACCGGCCGTACCCGCTCGAGCACTGGCCGGCCGCGGGCGACCCGGCCAACGCGGGAACCCCCGTCGCCGATGACCGGCACCGGCGGCCGACCCCCGAGCAGTGGGCGCGCTACCAGGACTACCTGCGCGGCCAGCTGACCGAGCTCCTCACCGGCTACGGGACGATCGACCTGCTCTGGTTCGACGGCGAGTGGGAGCGGTCGGAGGAGGAGTGGGACAGCGCCGGGCTGCGTGCGCTCATCAAGTCCCTCCAGCCCGACGTCGTCATCAACGACCGGCTGCTCGGCCAGGGCGACTACAAGACCCCGGAGCAAGGCTTCCCGGTCACCGCTCCGGAGGGGCCGTGGGAGCTCTGCCTCACCATCGGCCAGATGTGGGCGTGGCGTCCGGGCGACACCAAGAGCAAGAGCACGGTCTCGCTGCTGACCACCCTGATCGAGGTCGCCTCCCGCGGCGGAAACCTCCTGCTCAACATCGGCCCCAAGGGCGACGGCAGTCTCAACGCGTCGCAGGTGCGGACCCTGGAGGAGATCGGCGCGTGGATGGACACCCACGCGGAGAGCGTCGTCGGCGTCTCGCCCACCAGGGGCGTCGACTTCTACGGGCCGTCCACCGCGCGGCAGGGGACCCTCTACCTCCACCTCGTCATGCGTCCGATCGAGCAGGTCGTCGTGCGCGGCATCCCGGTCGGCCGGGTCCGCTCGGTGCGGCTGCTGGCGACCGGCGAGGAGCTGCCGTTCGAGGTCAACGTCGAGGTCCACGAGCAGGTCGAGCAGAACGGCGAGCCGCTCGGCGAGCTGCACATCCCGGCGCCGACGGCCTCCGGAGCCGCGATCGACGTCCTCGCGATCGACTTCGAGCCGCTCGCCGGGTAGATCCGCCGGACTACTTGAAACCTATATCAAACACCCTATAGGATCGCGCCAACACGGCGATCACTTTGATGAATCCAATGGAGGAGGCACAGCACGTGACACCACGAACCAAGCGCGCAGCGGTACGGGCCGGTACCGCCATTCTGCTGGCAGGAGCGCTCACCGCGCTCGCCGGTTGTGCGGGCGGCGGAGGCGGCAGCGCCTCCGGCGGCCCGATCAGCATGTACACCTGGGTCAGCAGCCAGAGCGACCGCGACCAGTGGCAGGGCTTCATCGACCTCGGCAAGAAGGTCGACCCGAAGCTGGACGTGACGATCTCGGGCCCGAGCTTCAACGACTACTGGACCAAGGTGAAGACCCGGCTGAGCGGGTCCAACCCGCCCTGCCTGCTGACCACGCAGGCCGCCCGCGCCCAGGAGCTCTCCGGGCTGCTGATGCCGCTCACCGACCTGATCAAGAAGTACAACCTCGACACGTCGAAGTTCGACGCCTCCATGCTCAAGGGCATGACGGTGGACGGCAGCATCCGCGCCATCCCCTACGACGCCGAGCCGATCGTCCTCTACTACAACGCGGACGCGTTCCAGAAGGCCGGTCTCGCGCTGCCGAGCTCGACCTACACCCGTGACCAGTTCCTCTCCGACGCGAAGAAGCTGACCACGGCCGACCACAAGGCGTTCGCCATCGAGCCGGGCTTCTTCATCCCGAACGCGTGGGCCATCGCCGACGGCGCCGAGGCGGTCAAGGGCGGCAAGCTCGACCTGACCAACTCCAAGCTGGTCGACTCCGTGCAGTCCTACTTCGACCTGGTGTCGAAGGAGGGCATCGCCAAGGCGCCGGAGGCCGCAGACGGCTCCGACGTCGCGCAGTCCGCGTTCACCTCCGGAGCGAGCGACATGCTCATCGAGGGACCGTGGATGTACGGCACCTTCGCCGCCGCCGCCAAGTTCAAGCTCGGCGTCACCATCGTCCCGACCGCGTCGGGCGACGCCAAGGGCATGACGGCCGGCTCGGGCTTCGGCATCGCGAAGAACTGCAAGGACCCGGACGGCGCGTTCAAGGCGATCATGGCCATGACCGACACCAGCGTCCTGAAGGGCCAGGCCGAGAAGCGCGGCATCGTCCCCTCGCGCCCGGACGCGCAGTCGGCGTGGGCCGACGGCAAGTCCGCCGAGGCGTACAGCGCGGTGCAGGCCCTGCTGAAGGACGCGAAGGCGCAGCTCACCACCCCGACCTGGAACCAGGTCGAGACCCTGTTCACCCAGTACGGAGTCGAGGGCTACCGGGGTGACAAGACCGCCAAGGATGTGCTGACCACCATCCAGAACTCGGTGGGGCAGTAGGCGGATGTCCTCGCCACTGATCACGGGCGCCGTCGTCTCGGAGGAGACGGCGGCGTCCGCCGCGCCCCCGACCCGCCCGTTCCATGTTCCGCATCCCACGCCGCCGCGCGGCCGGAGGAGGCGGAAGGGCGACGGCCTCACCGCGCTGGCCTACCTGTGGCCGGGCCTCGCCGGCTTCACGTTCTTCATCCTGGTCCCGCTGCTCGGGTCGCTGGTCATCAGCCTCTTCGAGTGGCCGCTGTTCGGGACGCCGACGTTCGTCGGGTTCGCCAACTACCAGAAGCTGTTCAGCGACCCGACCTTCTACACCGTCCTTCTGAACACGGTGATCTTCGCGTTCGTCTACACGGCGCTGAACCTCCTGCTCGCCCTGGCGGTGTCGCTGTGGCTGAACACCCGGGTCAAGGGCGCCGGATTCTGGCGCGTGATCTTCTTCCTCCCGGCGATCACTCCGATGGTCGCGAACGCGCTGGTGTGGCGGCTGCTGCTCAGCGACAACGGGATCGTGAACTCGGCGCTGCACGCGATCGGCGTCCAGGGGCCGAGCTGGCTGTCGGACTCCCGGTTCGCGCTGGCCTCGGTGATCGCGATGTCGGTGTGGCAGTCGTTCGGCTACAACGTCATCGTGCTCTCGGCGGGCATCGCCGGCATCCCGAAGGAGTTGCTGGAGGCCTCCCGGATGGACGGCACGAACGCCTGGCAGCGGATGCGCTCGATCATCCTGCCGATGATCTCGCCCGCGCTGTTCTTCACCATGACCATGACGATGATCGGCGCCTTCCAGGTCTTCGTGCAGCCGCAGATCCTGACGCAGGGCGGCCCGGGGGAGTCGACGAACACGTTCGTTCTCTACCTGTACCGCAACGGCTTCGTCTTCGACCGGCTCGGCTACGCGTCCGCGCTCGCCTGGATGCTGTTCATCGTCGTCATGCTCATCACCGCGCTGCAGTTCGCGGGACAGAAGAGGTGGGTCAACTATGACAAGTGAAGCGACCAGGGTGCGGCGCCGGCTGCGCCCCGCCCAGCGGAAGGTCGTCGCCAAGACCTGGCTGAACACGGCGGCGGTCACGGTCGTCGCGCTGGTGTTCACGTTCCCGTTCATCTGGATGTTCTTCTCGGCGCTCAAGCCCGAGTCGGAGGTGTTCTCGCCCACGCCGTCGTTCATCGGCTCCGAGGTGAAGTGGTCCAACTTCGTCGACGCGTGGACGCTGGTGCCGTTCGGCCGGTTCATCTTCAACGGCTTCTTCGTCGCGCTCTGCGGCTCGCTGCTGTCCGTCGTGGTGGCGGTGCTGTCCGCGTACGCGTTCTCGCGGCTGCGGTTCAAGTACCGCGACCGGCTGTTCCTGCTCTACGTGCTCACGCTGGTGCTGCCGCAGGAGGTGCTGGTCGTCCCGCTGTTCATCATGATGAACCAGCTCGGGCTGGTCGACACTTATGTCGCGCTCATCATCCCGTTCGCGTTCACGGCGTTCGGGACGTTCCTGCTGCGGCAGTTCTTCCTGACCATCCCGATCGAGTTCGAGGAGGCCGCCCTCATCGACGGCGCCTCGCGCTTCCGCACGCTCTGGTCGGTGCTGCTCCCGCAGCTCGCCGCCCCGATCTCCGTGCTCGGCGTGTTCTCCTTCGTGGGCTACTACAACTCGTACCTCTGGCCGCTCATCATCATCAACAGCCAGGACCTGGCGACCGTGCCGCTCGGGCTCTCGATGTTCACCGGCGAGCACGGCACCCAGTGGAGCCTGATGATGGCCGCCTCCACCATCGCCATCATCCCGTCGCTCATCATCGTCGCCGTCCTCCAGCGCCAGCTCATCAAGGGCGTCGCGCTCGGCGGCTTCGGCGGGCGCTGACCGCGGCGCCCGCGCACCGACCATCCACCCAGAAAGCAGGACACGCATGACCCTCGCCCCGCCCACCGCCCGCCTCGCCGTCGACGGCACCATCGTCAGCGCCGAGGCGTGGCTGAGCGATCTCGAGGTCGAGACCGTGCGCACCGACGCCGTGCAGTCGTTCCTCAAGCAGGAGACGATCTTCGTCCGGCTGCGGACGGCCGGGGGCGTGGAGGGCGTCGGCTACAGCTACACGATCGGCACCGGAGGCGAGGCGGTGCTGAGCCTCCTGCGGACCTGCCTGCTCGACGTGCTCGTCGGCATGGACGTCAATCGTCCGGAGGCCGTGTGGCGCGCTCTCTTCTCGGCTACGCGAGCGACTACAGTCGGCGCGATCACGTCGCTGGCGCTCGCCGCCGTGGACACCGCCGTGTGGGATGCGCGCTGCACGGCCTCCGGGCTTCCGCTGTGGGTCGCCGCGGGCGGCTCGCGACCGAGCATCCCGCTGTACGACACCGAAGGCGGCTGGCTGCACTACGACACGGACGAGCTCGTCGCGCAGGCGGTGGAGTCGCAGAGGCGCGGCCTGAACGGGGTGAAGATCAAGGTGGGCAAGCCGCGCGGGCACGAGGACGCCGAGCGCCTGGCCGCCGTGCGCGCGGCGGTCGGTCCCGGCATGGACATCATGGTCGACGCCAACCAGTCGATGACGGCGGCGGAGGCCATCCGGCGGGCGGCGCTGTTCGAGCCGCTGGACATCTTCTGGTTCGAGGAGCCGCTGCCGGCCGAGGACGTCGCAGGGCACCGCCGGCTGGCGGAGTCGACGACGCTGCCGATCGCGGTGGGGGAGTCGATGTACTCGGTCGGGCACTTCCGCGAGTACCTGCAGGCGGGCGCCGCCTCCATCGTGCAGGTGGACGTCGCGCGGGTCGGCGGCATCACGCCGTGGCTGAAGGTCGCGCACCTCGCCGAGTCGTTCAATGTCGCGGTGGCGCCGCACTTCCTGATGGAGCTGCACGTGTCGCTGTGCTGCGCCGTGCCGAACGCGCTCTACCTGGAGCACATCCCGCAACTGCGCGCGGTGACCAAGCGGGAGCTGGTCGTCCGCGACGGTCACGGGGTCGCGCCGGACGCCCCGGGGCTCGGGATCGAGTGGGACTTCGACGCGATCGACGACCGGCGGGTGGCCTGAGATGGGCATCCCGACGGACGGGCCGGCGCAGCGCGGTCCCGTCGGCCTGGGCGTCGCCGCGCTCGGCAATCTCTACAGCGCCCGGCCGGACGACGTCTGGCCGGGGATCGTCCCGGCGGCGTGGGAGGCGGGCATCCGCTATTTCGACGTGGCGCCGCACTACGGCCTCGGCCTCGCGGAGGAGCGCCTCGGCGAGGGGCTGCGCGGCCTCCCGCGCGACGAGTACGTCGTCTCGACCAAGGTCGGCCGGATCCTGGAGCCGAACCCGGAGTACCGGCCGGGCGACACCGACATCGCGAACCTCTTCGACGTCCCCGCGACGCGGCGCCGCCGCCTCGACTACTCCCGCGACGGCGTGCTGCGGTCGGTGGAGGACTCGCTGAGCCGGCTCGGCCTCGACCGCATCGACATCCTGTTCGTCCACGATCCGGACGAGAACGAGCGGGAGGCGCTGGACGGCGCCTTCCCCGCCCTGGAGGAGCTGCGCTCGCAGGGCGTCATCCGGTCGTACGGTGCGGGCATGAACCAGTCCGCGATGCTGGAGCGTTTCGTGCGGAACACGGACCTCGACGTGGTCATGTGCGCGGGCCGCTACACGCTGCTGGACGGCACCGCCGCGGCCGACCTGCTCCCGGCCGCGCAGGAGCGCGGGGTGGAGGTCGTGGTCGCGGCCGTCTTCAACTCCGGCATCCTCGCGACCGAGCGGCCGGGCGCCGGGGCGACGTTCGACTACGGAGCGGCGCCGGCCGCCCTGATCGAGCGCGCGCGCTGGATCGCCGATGTCGCGGCGCCGTACGGCGTCACCCTCCCGCACCTCGCCGTGCAGTTCCCCCTGCGGAATCCCGCCGTCTCGACCGTCGTGCTCGGCGCGGAGACGCCGGAGCAGATCGTCCGGAACGCCGCGCTCGCGGCTCCGCCCGTGCCGGAGGAGCTGTGGGCGGAGCTGGAGGCCGACGGCCTGACGCCGCCCGCGATCCTGCATCCTCTTTCCTCTATCTAGCAGGCACGCGAGCCTAGGATGTGCACATGAGCATCGAACCCTCCCCCAGCGAACACTTCCTGCCGGCCAGGCGGGCGCTGGCCGACGACGTCTACGACGCCGTGCTCGGCCTGCTCATGGACCAGGTGATCGAGCCGGGCAGCCGGGCCAGCATCGACGGGATCGCCCGCCAGCTCGGCGTCTCGCCCACGCCCGTGCGCGAGGCTCTCGCGCGCCTGGAGTCCGAGGGGCTGGTCGTGAAGAAGGCGCTCAAGGGCTACACCGCCGCTCCGCTGCTGGACGCCGACGGGCTGCGCGAGCTGTTCGAGATGCGGCGCCTGCTGGAGCCGTACGCCACCCGCAACGCGGCCGGCGAGATCGACGCCGAGACCCTGGACCAGCTCGAGCGGCTCTGCGACGACATGCACCGCAGTGGCGCGGCCGCCCACACCGGCGACGACCGGTTCAAGGACTACAAGGACTTCGCCAACCAGGACGCCGAGTTCCACCGCCTCATCGCGCTGCACTCCGGGAACGCCCTGCTGGCCGACGCGATCTTCCGGCTCCGCTCGCACATGCACCAGTACCGGATCTACTTCAAGCACGGTGTCGTCGAGGAGACGTCGGGCGAGCACGAGGCCGTGCTGGAGGCGCTGCGGGCCGGCGATCCCGCGCGCGCCGAGAAGGCCATGCTCGACCACATCACCAAGTCGTACACGCGCATCGCGACGAGTCTGGAGGAGGCGGAGGGGCAGTAGCCGCCGCCAGCGCCGACCCGACGCCCACGTGCCTGTGCACGTGGGCGTCTCTTGTATCCAGGGTGCGCTGCACGACTGGCGTCCGACACCTATATCCAATAGGATGTTGCCTATGACTACCGTGACCGACTTCGAGACCCTGGACGTGCGCTTCGAGACGTCCGCCCTCCTCGACGGCTCCGACGCGATGAATCCCGACCCGGACTACTCCGCCGCCTACCTCCGCGTGAGCACCGACGCTCCGGACGGGCTGGAGGGTCACTCCTTCGTCTTCACCATCGGCCGCGGCAACGACGTCCAGGTCGCCGCGATCGAGGCGGTGGCGCACCGGGTGATCGGGCGCGACGTCGAGGCGATCCTGGATGACCTGGGCGGGTTCTGGCGGGAGTTCGTGCACGACTCGCAGCTGCGCTGGCTGGGCCCGGAGAAGGGCGTGATGCACATGGCCATCGGCGCTGTCGTCAACGCGTTCTGGGACCTCAAGGCCAAGCGCGCGGGCCTCCCGCTGTGGCAGCTTCTCGCGCGCATGACGCCGGAGCAGCTGGTGGACCTGGTCGACTTCCGCTACCTCAGCGACGCCCTCACCCGGGACGATGCGCTCGCGATCCTGCGCGCCGCCGAGCCGGGCCGTGCGGACCGGGAGGCCGAGCTGCTGCGCACCGGCTATGCCGGTTACACGACGACCCCCGGCTGGCTGGGCTACCCGGACGAGAAGCTGCGGCGCCTCGCGCGGGAGGCCGTGGACGAGGGCTTCCAGCAGATCAAGCTCAAGGTCGGCGACCGGCTGGAGGACGACGTGCGCCGCCTCGGCATCGCGCGCGCGGAGGTCGGCCCGGACATCCGGATCGCCATCGACGCCAACCAGCGCTGGGACCGGGACCAGGCGATCAAGTGGATCCACGCGTTGGAGCCGTTCGACCTCGCCTGGGTGGAGGAGCCGACCAGCCCCGACGACGTGCTCGCCCACGCGGCGATCGCCCGCGCGGTCGCGCCGGTGCGGATCGCGACCGGGGAGCACGGGATGAGCCGGGTGCTGTTCAAGCAGCTGCTGCAGGCCGACGCCGCTGCGATCGTGCAGATCGACTCGACCCGCGTGGCCGGTGTGAACGAGAACATCGCCATCCTGCTGCTGGCGGCGAAGTTCGGCGTCCCGGTCTGCCCGCACGCCGGCGGCGTCGGGCTCTGCGAGGCGGTGCAGCACTTCTCGATGTTCGACTTCGTGGCCGTGTCCGGCACGCAGGAGGGCCGGATGATCGAGTACACCAAGCACCTGCACGAGCACTTCGTCGCGCCGGTCGAGCTGGTCGGCGGTCGCTACCGCGCGCCGCTCGCGCCGGGGATCGGGATGGAGATGCTGCCGGAGTCGCTGAGAGCTCACGTGTTCGCCGAGGCGGCACTCGCCTAGAGCGTGTCAGAGAGTTCGGTCCGAGCGTTCACGGGCTCGGTCTGCAGCGCCGCTCTGCAAATCTTGCAAAGTTTCGTCACCGATTTTCACGCGCCTGCGCTATCGTGTTCCCGTGTCCAGGCGACTAGCAGAGGTGGCCCGCAAGGTCGGGGTCAGTGAGGCGACCGTGAGTCGCGTCCTCAACGACAAGCCGGGGGTTTCGGAGCCGACCAGGAGGGCGGTGCTGACCGCGCTCGATGTCCTCGGCTATGAGCGTCCGACGAAGCTGCGCGGCGAACGCCCTCGGCTGGTCGGGCTGGTGCTTCCGGAACTGTCCAACCCGATCTTTCCGGCGTTCGCGGAGGTCGTCGGGGGCGCCCTGGCCCAGAACGGTTACACGCCCGTGCTCTGCACGCAGACCGCCGGCAGCATCTCCGAGGCCGACTACATCGACCTCCTGCTGCAGCAGCAGGTCTCCGGGGTGGTCTTCGCCGGCGGGCTCTACACGCAGGAGGCGGGGTCGCACGAGCACTACGAGAAGCTGCGGGACGTGAAGCTGCCGACGGTGCTCGTCAGCGCGCCGGTCGACGGGCTGGGTTTTTCCGCCGTCTCGTGCGACGACGCCGTGGCCACCCAGCTGGCGGTCCGGCACTTGGTGCAGCTCGGCCACACGAAGATCGGCTTCGTCCTCGGGCCCAAGGATCATGTGCCGTCGCGCCGCAAGTTCGAGGCGGCCGAGCGGGAGCTCGCCCGGGCCGGCCTCGAGTTCGAACCGAGCAGGGTCATGCGGTCCCACTACACGCTCGAGTCGGGACAGGCGGCGGCCACCCGGCTCCTCCAGACCGGTGTGACCGGCATCGTCTGCGCGAGCGACCCGCTGGCGCTCGGCGTGATCCGCGCCGTCCGCCGTGCGGGACTGCGCGTCCCCCAGGACGTCTCGGTCGTCGGCTACGACGACTCTGCTCTGATGGGCTGCGTCGAGCCCCCGCTCACGACGGTGCGTCAGCCGATCGAGCCGATGGGACGGATGGTGATGGAGCTGCTCACGCAGCAGATCGCCGGCGAGACGATCCCGCCGGAGGAGTTCCTCTTCGAGCCGGAGCTCGTGGTGCGGTCCTCGACCGGACCGGCGCCCACGGACTAGCGCCGCACATCGAAAGGGCTCGTCACGGTCTCCACCCGTGACGAGCCCTTTTTGCGCGCTTCGAGTGCCCAGAATTCGGCCGCACGTGACCGCAAGTACACGCAAGAGTGCGCAAATGGCTTGCGTTCATTTTAGTTCTTGCGTCATTTTGTCGAGAACCCTACGTTGGCTCTGACGGAAACGGACAACAGTTGGACCTCCGTGGCACCCGTCCCTGATCACAGCCCCAACCGGCGCCGACGCCAGCGGCAGTCCGGTCTGCACAGAAAGGCTCCGCGTGGACCTGCCCCTGCTCGCTGACGACTCAGCGGCACCGACATCAGCGGCACCGACGGTCGAGGCGACGACTGCGCGTCCGGACGCGATCCCGTCCACCGACGACCCCCTCTGGTGGCGCGGTGCGGTCATCTACCAGATCTACCCGCGGAGCTTCGCCGACGCGAACGGCGACGGGATCGGCGACTTAGACGGCGTGCGCCGGCACCTGGGGTATCTCAAAGACCTGGGCGTCGACGCCATCTGGTTCACGCCCTGGTACCTGTCCCCGCTCGCCGACGGCGGCTACGACGTCGCCGACTACCGCACGATCGACCCCGCCTTCGGAACCCTCGAGGAGGCCGAGGCCCTCATCGCCGATGCGCTGGAGCTCGGCATCCGCACCATCATCGACATCGTCCCCAACCACGTCTCCGACCGTCACCCCTGGTTCCAGGCGGCGCTGGCCGCCGGTCCCGGTTCGCCGGAGCGTGAACGCTTCTGGTTCCGACCGGGCCGCGGCGTCGACGGAGCCGAGATGCCGAACCACTGGGTCTCCAACTTCTCCGGCGACACCTGGACGCGCACGGTCGACCCCGACGGGAACCCGGGGGAGTGGTACCTCCACCTGTTCACCCCCGAGCAGCCGGACCTCAACTGGAACCACCCCGATGTCCTCCGCGAACACGAGGAGATCCTGCGTTTCTGGTTCGACCGCGGCGTCGGCGGAGTGCGGATCGACTCCGCGGCTCTGCTGGTCAAGGACCCCGAGCTGCCGGAGGTGCCGGAGCACCCGGGCCCGGGCGAGCACCCCAACACCGACAGGGATCAGCTGCACGACATCTACCGCGACTGGCGCGCCGTCGCCGACTCGTACCCCGGAACGCGCGTGCTGGTCGGCGAGCTCTGGCTCCCCGACATCGAGCGGTTCGCCAAGTACCTGCGCCGCGACGAGCTGCACACGGCCTTCAACTTCGACTTCCTCGCCCGGCCATGGGATGCCGACGAACTGCGGGCGTCGATCGACTCGACGCTCGCCGCCCACGCTCCCGTCGAAGCGCCCTCGACCTGGCTGCTGTCGAACCACGACGTCACGCGGCCCGTCACCCGGCTGGGGCGCGCGGACTCGTCCTTCGCCTTCGCGAAGAAGCGCGTCGGCACACCCACCGACCTCGCGGTCGGGACCCGACGCGCGCGGGCCGCGGCCCTCCTGGTCGCGGCCCTGCCCGGTTCGCTCTACATCTACCAGGGCGACGAGCTCGGGCTCCCCGAGGTCGAGGACATTCCGGCAGACCGGCTGGAGGACCCGATGCACTTCCGCTCCGGCGGCGTCGATCCCGGCCGCGACGGCTGCCGCGTCCCGCTCCCGTGGAGCGGCGACCGCGCCCCGTTCGGGTTCAGCCCGGCAGGCGCGGCGGGGGAGCCCTGGCTGCCGCAGCCGGCGTCGTGGAGCGCGTTGACCGTGGAGGCGCAGCGCAGCGACCCGGAGTCGATGCTCTCGCTCTACCGGAGGGCACTCCGGCTCCGCCGCGACGAGGCCGGCCTGGGCGACGGCGACTTCGCCTGGCTCCCGAGCGAGAGCGGTGTGCTCGCGTTCACGCGCGGCGACCGCTTCGTCAATGTCACCAACCTGTCGGGCGCGGCCGTGCCGCTCCCGCCCCACGAGGGGGTCCTCCTCACCAGCGCACCGCTGCAGGACGGACTCCTCCCCGACGACTCCACGGCGTGGCTCCGAACACAGCTCGCCTCGCCGGAGAGCCGCGTCTGATCGACCCGATGACGCACCTGACTGCACCACACCGCACACCGAAAGGAACCAGACAATGAAGTCCCTGAAACCACGACGGCTCGGCAGCAAGGTCGTCGCGCTCGGTATCGCGACCGCCGCGAGCGTCGCCATGCTGAGCGCCTGCTCGTCCGATGGCGGCAGCAGCAGCAACGGCCAGGTGAACCTCGTAGTCGCGCCGGTCCTGCCCGGCGCGACCGCGGACGCCCTCAAGACGCTCGACACGCGCGTCAAGGAGTTCGAGAAGAAGAACCCCGACATCCACGTCAAGGCGATCGAATACCAGTGGACGGCGAGCACCTTCGCCGCCGAGCTCGCGGGCGGAACCCTGCCCGACGTGTTCAACGTCCCGTTCACCGACTCGAAGACGCTGGCGAACAACGGTCAGCTCGCCGACATCACCACGCCGTTCAAGCAGACCTCCACCGCGGACAAGTGGAACAAGAACGTGCTCAACGTCGCCACAGGCGACAACGGCAAGATCTACGGCATCCCGTGGGGGCCGTACGCGATGGCTCTGTCCTACAACCGCGACATCTTCACGCAGGCCGGGCTCGATCCCGACAAGCCGCCGACGACCCTCGACGAGATCGAGGCCGACGCCAAGACCATCGCCGAGAAGGTGCCGGGCGTCGCGGGCTACATGCAGATGACCAAGGACAGCACGGGAGGCTGGAACCTCGCGACGAGCACCTACGCGCTCGGCGGCCGTCTGGAGTCCACCGGTTCGGACGGCAAGGTGACCGTGAAGACCGACAACGACCAGACCAAGCAGGCGCTGACATGGCTCAAGAAGCTGCGCTGGGGCGACAATTCCATGGGCAGCAACTTCCTGTGGGACTGGAGCGGAATCAACCAGGGCTTCGCGTCGGGCAAGATCGCGATGTACATGAGCGGTTCCGACGTCATCGGCTCGCTGATGCAGGCGAACGGGTTCGACCCGTCCAAGTACGGGGTGACCACCTACCCGATCGACACCTCCAACAGCAAGGCCGGCATCCTGTCCGGCGGAAACGTCGATGTGGTGAACGTGAAGGACACGCCGGAGCAGATCGCCGCAGCGGTCAAGTGGATCGACTTCTACCGCACCCAGCCGCAGGTGAACGAGAGCGACGCGGTCACCCTCGCCAAGTCGAACAAGGCGGGTAACCAGGCGGTCAACGCCCCCACCCTGCCGCTCTTCGACAAGGCCACCTGGCAGCAGTACCAGACCTGGATCAAGCCGTACGCGAACATCCCGGCCGGCAACGTCAAGCCGTTCAACGACGGGATCTTCAGCCAGACGATCGTCCCGGAGCCGCCGGCGCACACGCAGGACCTGTACGCGGCGCTCGACTCCGTCGTCCAGGCGGTGCTGACCGACAAGAACGCCGACGTCGACACCCTGCTCAAGGGAGTCGACACGAAGATCCAGGCGCTCATCGACGCCGACGCCAAGAAGTAACAGAGAGCACCACAGCGGCCGTCGGGCCGCCGGCGCCCCGAGCGCCCGGCGGCCCGGCGGCCACGGCCGACGGAAAGCCAGGACATGACGACATCCACCGACGTGCGCGCCACCCCCGCGCGGGAGCGCCAGAAGCGGCGGCACAACCCGATCACGTGGGTTCAGCGCGGCGGCCTCACGACGCTGCTGTTCCTCCTCCCGCTGCTGATCGTCTTCGGGGTCTTCTCGTGGTCGCCGATCGTGCAGGCGGTCGTCATGAGCTTCCAGAAGACCAATCTGGTCACGCCGCCGACCTTCGTCGGCTGGGACAACTTCGTGGCGGTGTTCAACGATCCGTTGTTCTGGATCGCCGTGCGCAACACCGCCTACTTCGCCTTCCTCGCCGTCCTCATCGGCTACCCCGTCCCGCTGATCGTGGCCGTGCTGATGAGCGAGGTCCGGCGCTTCAAGGGGCTGTTCAGCGTGCTCGCCTACCTGCCCGTCGTGATCCTGCCCGTCGTCTCGGTGCTGCTGTGGAAGATCTTCTACGACGCAAGCCCGACCGGGGTGTTCAACACGATCCTGGGCTGGTTCCACATCCCGCCGCAGCCCTGGATCCAGGATGCCGCGACGGCCATGCCGTCCCTCGTGCTGCAGGCGACCTGGGCGGGCGCGGGCGGGACGATCATCATCTACCTCGCGGCGATGACCTCCGTCGCCCCCGAGCTCTACGACGCGGCCGAGGTCGACGGCGCCTCCCTCTGGGGGAAGATCTGGCACGTCACGCTCCCGCAGCTGCGCGGCATCCTCTTCATCACGTTCATCCTGCAGATCATCGCGACGGCGCAGGTGTTCCTGCAGCCCTACCTCTTCACCGGCGGCGGCCCGGCGAACTCGACGACGACGATACTGCTCCTGATCTACCAGTACGCCTTCACGAACAGCCTCGGCGGGGCCTACGGCCAGGCGACGGCGCTGAGCCTGATGCTCGCGGTCTTCCTCGCCGTGCTCTCGATCGTCTACTTCCGACTCACCGCGCGATGGAGCGACAATTGACCACCACAGTCCCGGCCCAAGAAGTCCAGGTCACCGAGCCGCTGCCCGACTCCGGAATTCCCGGGAGGCGGTCCCGACGGCGCCCGAGGCCGGTGGAGGCGGAGGACCGTCACATCCTCTCGGCCGCCGACTGGCGCCGCCCGCGGATCCGGATCACCACGAACGTCGTGCACGTCATCCTGCTCGTGTTGCTGGTGCTGGTCGGACTCTTCCCGCTGCTGTGGCTGTTCAAGTCGGGCATCACGCCGACGCAGGACACGCTCACGAACCCGCTCGCGCTGTTCCCGCACGGGATCGCGTGGGACAACGTCGTCAAGGCGTGGAACGACGTCCACATCGGCGACTTCTTCTTCAACACGATCGCGATGGCCGCAGGCGAGTGGGCGGTGCAGCTCATCGTCGCCACCACCGCCGGGTTCGCACTGTCGGTGCTGCGCCCGAAGTACGGCCGGTACCTCGCCGGGCTGGTGCTCGCGACGCTGTTCGTCCCCGCCGTCGTGCTGCTCGTGCCGCTCTACCTGACGATCCTGCACCCGCCGCTGATCGGCCACTCCCTGATCAACACGTTCTGGGCAGTCTGGTTGCCTGCCGGTGCGAGCGCGTTCAACGTGCTGCTGGTGATGCGGTTCTTCGACAGCCTCCCGCGCGAGATCTTCGAGGCCGCGCGAACGGATGGAGCGGGGACGTTCCGGCTGTTCTGGTCGATCGTGCTCCCGATGTCGAAGCCGATCCTCGGCGTCGTCTCGGTTTTCGCGATCAACGCGGCCTGGGCGGACTTCCTGTGGCCCAACCTGGTGCTGGCCGACATCCACATCCAGCCGCTGTCGGTGCGGCTGCCGCAGATCCAGTCGAGCACCGACCTCGGCGTGTACCTTGCCGCGCTGAGCATCGCGACGCTCATCCCGGTGGTCATCTTCCTGGTCTTCCAGCGGACGTTCTTGCGCGGCGGCGGACTCGGCGGAGCCGTCAAGGGCTGAGCGGAGCCCGCGTGTCCTCGAAGCTGCGTCACCGCACTCAGTAAGAACCAGGGCACGGCTCACGCGTGCTCCGTCGACGAACGGCCGTGTACTCCGCGGCGGCCCCTGGGCGCCGGTGGGAGGTAGGTTCCGGCTCCGCGAACGACGAGGCCGTGATCGCCGAACTCGAGCACCTCGTTGACTAGCGCACCTGTCTGGGTGCGATAGTGGACGAAGCAGGCGCGCCGCCGTCGGCGAGGTGAAGACGGCGTCGTCGGCGAAATGTGCCAGCACCGCGTCGACGTCGTGCGTGTTCCAGGCCTGCAGCCAGATGTCCGCGAAGTCCTGCGCCTGCTGGTGGTTCATGCGAGCTCGTTCGGGATCGATGGCCAACGCTCGTCGGCCCGGAGAGTTGTGAGTGCGGCGATGGTCGCGTATCCGCGCCATTCCAGCGCCGCGGCGGCCGAGTAGCTGGCGAAGTCGACGGGCCATCCGCCGTCGGGCTGCTGCGCCCGTTCGAGCCGGTCCAGCTCGTCCACCACGGATCGCGGATCCAGCAGCTGTCGCAGCGGTCGACCGGGCTCGGACGCGAGATGGACGGTCTCACCCGCGGCCCCGCCCTCGACCGGGAGGGCTCCGTCCGATGGGATGAACCGCGCCAGCCGGTCGAGCAGCTCGGCCGCCTCGGGATGGGCGTCGGACGCGGCGTCTAGGAACTGCAGCGCGAAGGACAGCACATAGGCGAACGGCTGGTCCTCGATCCGTCGGATGGCCTCGAAGCAGAAGCGCGTGGCGGCCTGCACCCAGGGATGATCGGCCAGCGTCCTATCCCACCGGGCGGCGCGGTACGCCTGGGCGGCCACCGCTGCCGTGATCTGCAGCGAGGATTCGGCCGGATCGGCGTGCACCCAGAACGGCGCGCAGCCGGTCGGGTCCGCGATCGGCAGCGCGAACGGCAAGCCGCCGTCGGGCAGCGAGATCGAGTCCAGCCAATCCAGGAGCATTGTCGTGCGTGGCGATGTCGCCGGCCCGGCATCCGCGATCGCTTCGAGGGCGTGCAGGGCGGCTCCGGGCTGGCTCTCCGGAGCCCGGAGGTCGGGCTCGAGCCCCCAGCCGTACCCGCCGTCCGAGTTCCGATACGCGTCCAGAGCGTCGATCACCGCGCGCCGGTCGGCATCCTCGCCCGTGACAAGCGCCTGGAAGCGGCGGCGGTCGAGCACCCGCGCATGCGACCTCAGAAAGGCCGCGGCATGGCTCAGGTCGATGCTCATGAGTGCCCGCGTCTCTCGTCGGGGTTGGAGCTCGGAGCGCCTCGCCCCGTCGTGAGCAAACCGTGCAGGCTCTCGGAGAGATAGTGCCTCCACGCCCTCGAACAGACGTCGTAGCATTCGTCCTCCGCCGTCAGTCCGACGTGTGTGAACCGGATCTGCGTCCCTGTCGCGTCCGGTCGCAGCTCGAATGCGAGGTCGGTGCCGACCCACTCCTCGGGATCATCGACGAACGTCATCCGGCTCTTCACCACGCGCCAGACCACGCGCCGACCGTGGACAAGCTCGGTGACCCGCATGGTGGCCGCGTGCACCCCCGGCACCTCGTAGGAGAACTCGGTTCCGACGGTATCGGCCGAACCGTCGATGTCGGCCATCCACCATTCGCGCGGATGGACGATCGCGTCGAACACGGACGACGGGTCGCGGGCCAGGACGAACTCGATCGCCAGATCGGGAGGAGACGTGGTGGACATCGGCTCAGCCTTTCTCTGCTGTGGTCGCTCCACTGTGGCACCGGCGTCCGTCGTCGGCTTGGACGAATCGGACACGCTCTTCACGCGACGGCGAGGTCGGACGGAGCCTGGCCAGTGAGCCGGCGGCACTCGCGGGCGAAGTGGGCCTGGTCGAAATACCCCGCCATCGCGGCAGCGGTGCTCAGGCTGGTGCCTCCGCGGACCAGCCGGAGCGCGCGCTGGAACCGGTGGATCTCCATCAGCGTCTTCGGGCCGTAGCCGAAGACGCGTCGGCACAGCCGCTGCAGCGACCGTGGCGACATCTCGTGCAGCTCGGCGGAGGCGGCGACTGGCAGCCCAGCGCGGGCGGCGCGGTCCACCGACGCCGCGTGGCGGAGCGCGGCGCGGTCCGGATCCGACGTCGCCCACAGCGCGACGAGCACCTGCTCCAGAGCGCCTGCGGCGTCCTCGTCGAACGCGTGCCCCGGAACCCGGGGTGGGTGGGTGAGCTCGGCGAGCTCGACCCGCCGGTCGGTCAGTTCCTCTACCGGCAGCCCGAGCAGCGCATGCGCGACGCCCGGATCCAGTCGGATCCCCCAGGTCGTCTCTCCGGGCCGTGTGTCGAAGAGCATCGAGCGCGTGTCAGGGCCCGCGACCACCAGTCGTTCACGGAACCACATCAGGTCGAGGGCACCGTCTGGCGCGACACGCAGCTCGGACCCCTCCGCGACGGCTCGCCACCCTACGGCGCCGGTTGCGCACCGCCATTCCGAATAGCCCATCGACAGTTCCTTCGTGGTCGCGTCGGGTTTCGTCGACGTGGGACGGTGCTCCGCCCACTGCTCGCCGCCGCGCGGGGTGCGGCGAACCTCAGCGCTCGGTTTCGCCATCCGCCTGGTCGCGGAACACTGACCAAGCTATCGGAGGCGGCAGAGCATGGGTATGCCTCCACTATTCGCGCCGCGGGCGCAGCGAGTACATCCCGCCGTCGACGGCGAGGATGACCCCGTTGCTCGACGCGGAGCGCGGCGAGGCCAGGTATGCGACCGCGCCGGCGACTTCCTCCGGCTGCACCAGCCGACCGCTGGGCTGGCGGGCCTCCAGGGCGGCGCGCTCGGCGTCCGGGTCGGCGGCACTGTCGAGCAGGCGCCCGACCCACGGGGTGTTGGCCGTGCCGGGCGCGACGGCGTTCACGCGGATGCCGAACGGCAGGCAGTCCGCGGCGATCGCGAGGGTCATCGCCGAGATGGCGCCCTTGGAGGCCGAGTACAGCACCCGCTGCGGGAGGCCGGCCCACGCGGCGATCGAGCTGGTGAGCACGACGGCCGGCGCCGGGGACTGCTTGAGGTGCGGCATGGCGTGGCGGATGGTCCGCGCCGAGCCGATGACGTTGACGTTGAGGACGCGCGTCCACTCGGCGTCGTCGTTGGCCTCCACGTCGCCCTGCGCGCCGATGCCGGCGTTGGCGATCACGATGTCCAGGCGGCCGGCGTCGGCCACCACCTCCGCGATGGCGGAGCGCACGCTGTCGTCGTCGCCGATGTCGCAACGGATGCCGGTGTGCGGCGCTGTGACGGCGGACGCGTCGAGGTCGAGCGCGTAGACGCGCGCGCCGCGGCCGGCCAGCTCGTCGGCGATGGCCTTGCCGAGGCCGGATGCTCCGCCCGTGACCGCGGCCACGAGCCCTTCGAAATCGGACAACGTCGTCTCCTTGTCGGTGTTCCGGATGGTCGGAGTGCGCTCAGAGCTCAGAGCTCAGAGCTCAGCGCTCAGCGCTCAGCGCTCAGGGCGCGGGCCGCACCGTGCTCGCCTGCTCGCCGAGCCCGTCGATCCCGAGCCGGACCTCGTCGCCAGCGGCGAGGTACGGGAACCGGCCGGAGAGCCCGACGCCCTCCGGGGTGCCGGTGTTGATGAGGTCGCCCGGCTCCAGGGCGGTGAACTGCGAGAGCCGGTACACGATCTCGGCGACGCCGAAGATGAGGTCGGAGGTGTTCGAGTCCTGCCGGGGCTCACCGTTGACGGTCGACCGGATCCGCAGTCCGGACCCGTCGCCCACCTCGGCCGCCGGCACCAGCCAGGGGCCCAGCGGGTTGAAGGTCTCGAAGCTCTTGCCCTTGCTCCACTGCCCGAGCGAGCGCTGCAGCTGGTACTCGCGCTCCGACACGTCGTTGGCGACGGCGAAGCCGGCGATGTGCCCGAGCGCCTCCTCCGGGGAGGACAGGTAGCGTGCGCGCGTGCCGATGACGGCGGCGAGCTCGACCTCCCAGTCGGTCGTCGTCGAGCCGGGCGGGAGCAGGATGTCGTCGTTCGGCCCGACCACCGTGTTGGGGTGCTTGTAGAAGACGACGATGTCGCTCGGCGGCTCGGAGCCGGACTCGCGGGCGTGCGCCGCGTAGTTCATCCCGATGCAGATGACCGCCTGCGGGCGCGCGATCGGCGGACCCACGCGGAGCCCGGCGGCGTCGATGACCGGAAGCGTCCCGGCGCGGGCGGCGGCCTCCGCGCGGGCGAGCCCGTCGGCGGCGAGGAACGCGCCGTCGATGTCCGCGGTCAGCGGGCGCAGGTCCCAGGTCGTCCCGCCGTCGCTCACGACGGGGAGCTCCGCGCCGACGGCGCCGAGTCGCATGAATCGCATGGAGGGTCCTTTCACCGGGGCTTCCGTCGCCCGCGTTCAGCCTATTACTATTTCCTATAGGAATCCAAGAACGGCCGCCGGAAGGAACCCTATGCGCGTCGCCCTGCACTCCATCCTCCGCGACGGTCACGAGGCGGCCTACGAGGAGGCGCACACCGTCATCCCGGACGACCTCGCCGACTCGTTCGCCCGGCTCGGCATCCACGACTGGACGATCTGGCGCAGCGGCCGCGATCTCTTCCACCTGGTGGACTGCGACGACTTCGCGGCCGCCATGCGGGCGCTGGACGACGACCCGGCCAACCAGCGCTGGCAGGCGTTCATCAACCAGCACGTCGACCACTTCGTCACGACGGCCGACGGCCCCGAGGGGATGGTGCTCGGCGAGGTGTGGCGGCTCCGCGACCAGGAAGCCCGCTAGATTCGGCACGAATGTCGCCTTTGGGCGCGCCATTCACGACATTCGGCACGAACGGCACGCGGCTATCGGCGCGCTGTGCTCGCCCGCACCACCAGCTCTGGCTGGTAGAGCACGCGCCGGGGCTCGAGCCCCGGGTTCTCGGCCTCCTCGAGGAGGATCTGGACCGCGGTCTCGCCGATCAGGTGGCTCGGCTGCCGGATCGAGGTGAGCGGGACCACCGACGCGCCGGCGAACTGGATGTCGTCGTAGCCGATCAGGGCGATCTCCTCCGGCACCGCCAGCTTTCCGTCGCTGAACAGCGTCTGCAGGAGACCGATCGCCAGGAGGTCGTTGGCCGCGAACACCGCGTCCGGGCGGTCCTCCGGGGCGCGGTCGGCGATGGCCTGGCCGGCCTTGCGGCCCTCCAGGACGTCCGGCGCGGCCGTGTCGACGAACTCCAGGGTGACGCCGGGGTGGCGCGCGACGACCGAGCGGGCGCCGGCGAGGCGGTCCGCGACCTGCTGGATCGCCACCGGGCCGCCGACGAAGGCCAGGCGGGTGCGGCCGGTCTCGATCAGGTGCTCGGCGGCCATCGCGCCGCCGGCGACGTCGTCCACCGACACCGAGCTGAACGTGCTGTCGCTGCTGACCCGGTCCACCAGGACGGCGGGGATGCCGCGGTCGCGCATCCGCCGCAGCCGGTCGGCCGCGTCGCCGACGGGCGAGAGCAGCACGCCCCGCACGCGCAGCTCCTCGAACAGGTTGAGGTAGCCCGCCTCGCGGTCCTGGCGCTCGTTGCTGTTGCCGACGATGACCGAGTACCCGGCGTCGGCAGCCGCGTTCTCCGCCGCGGTGGCGACATCGGTGAAGAACGGGTTGGCGCCGCTCAGGGTGATCAGCCCGATCGCCTGGCTGTGCCCGAGGCGGAGCTGGCGGGCGGCCTCGTTGCGCACGTAGGAGAGCTTCTCCATCGCCTGGTGGACGCGTTCGACCGTCTCGGCCGACACGATCTCGGGCCGGTTGAGCACGTTGGACACGGTCCCCACGGACACCTGGGCCAGTGCTGCGACGTCTTTGACGCTTGCGGAAGCCATAGTGAATTCCCCTCTCGCCGGTCATCGTAACGGATGCGCCAGTTGAATCGAAACAATTTTCAAAGACCCGACCTCCGACCCTCCACGGGTCACGTAGCCAACTGAGTTAAAGCCCAGGTCAATAGCATTTTATCGCAGAAGAAGCATTCTTGTCCGGGATTGAACGCACGATTCAGCGGTGTTGTCCAGCGTCGTTACTGAATCGACACAATTGGTTCTTGACGGAATCCGCCGCAGGACTTATCTTCATGTGAAGCGTTTCAAAACACCCCGAACACCCAGGGGCGGAGACGTCCCGAATACAAGGAGGTATTTGATGTTCTCTCGCAGGACGACGACAAAGCTCGTCGCCACGCTCGGCGGCATCGCAATCGCGGCGCTCGCCCTCGCCGGCTGCAGCGCGTCGGGCGGCTCCGGCGGCTCGACCACCATCTCGCTGCTCGCCGGCGGCAACGACCCCGCGAGCACCAAGTTCGCGAACGACCTCGCCACCGCGTTCCACAAGGCCAACCCCACGATCACGGTGAAGGTGGAGACGCGGCCCGGCGGCACCGACGGAGACAACCTCGTCAAGACCCGGCTGTCGACCGGCGAGATGAACGACGTCTTCCTCTACAACTCCGGCTCGCTCTTCCAGGCTCTACACCCCGACACCCAACTCCAGCCGCTCACCGACGAAGCCTGGGTGAAGGACCTCACGAGCGACTTCAAGAAGACCGTCGGCACCAGCAAGGGCGTCTACGGAGCACCCTGGAGCACGTCCTTCGACGGCGGCATCATGTACAACAAGAAGGTCTACGAGAAGCTCGGCCTGTCGGTCCCCACGACCTGGAGCGACTTCATCAGCAACAGCGAGAAGATCAAGGCCGCGGGCATCGTCCCGGTCATCCAGTCCTACGGCGACACCTGGACCAGCCAGCTGTTCGTGCTCGGCGACTTCGCCAACGTCAATGCGGCCGACCCCAACTGGGCCACGGACTACACGAACAACAAGCCGAACGCGAAGTACTCCAAGCAGCCGGCGCTCGAAGGCTTCACGCACACGCAGGAGGTCTTCGACAAGGGCCTGATGAACAAGGACTACGCGTCCCTCACCAACGTCAACGCCCTCAAGATGCTGGCGACCGGTGAAGGCGCGCAGTATCCGATGATCACGGCCGTCATCAGCAACGTGCTGCAGTCCAACCCCGACAAGATCAACGACATCGGCTACTTCGCGATCCCCAGCGACTCCGGTGAGCCGCACGCGACGGTCTGGGAGCCCGGCGGCGCCTACATCCCGAAGACCACGACCGGCGACAAGCTGACCGCCGCCAAGAAGCTGGTCGCGTTCATCAACTCGCCCACCGGCTGCGACATCCAGAACAGCGCGGGAACCCCCGCCGGCCCGTTCGCGATCAGCACCTGCAAGGTCCCGGACAGCGCCCCCGCGCTGGTCAAGGACGAGCTGAAGTACCAGGACGACAAGAAGACCGGCCTCGCGCTCGAGTTCCTGTCGCCGATCAAGGGCCCGAACCTGGAGAAGATCCTCATCCAGGTCGGCTCGGGCATCTCCTCCGGCACGCAGGGCGCGGCACTGTACGACCAGGATGTGAAGGCCCAGGCCCAGCAGCTCGGCATCAAGGGCTGGTGAGCCCTCGTCCGGGCCGGCGCGCAAGCGCCGGCCCGGACCCCCGGCCCCGGGCCGCACCCGCAAGACTCGACGAGGAGCAGACAATGTCGACGGCAACCCCTGCGACCGCCCCCCAGGCGGCCGACATCATCACCGAGGTGGGGGCCTCGGAGAAGAACAGACCCCGCAAGACCCGGATGCGGTCGCACTACCCGACCTGGTTCTTCATCCCCGCGATCGTCCTCTACGTGATCTTCTTCGCGATCCCGACGATCTCCTCCTTCTACTTCTCGCTCACCCGGTGGTCGCTGTTCGACTCGCAGTTCATCGGGTTCGCGAACTACGTGCAGTTCTTCCAGGACCCGCAGCTCTACACGAGCTTCATCCACACCCTCATCTATGCGGTGCTGACCTCCGGGGTCAAGGTCGTCCTCGGCTTCCTGCTCGCCCTCCTGCTGACCTCCCCGGTCGTGGGCCGCGGCTACCTGCGGGCCGTGGTGTTCTTCCCGGTGCTGCTGTCGACGATCGGTGTCGGCATCCTGTGGAAGTCGCTGCTGGACCCCTTCCATGGCATGGTCAACGCGGTGCTCGGCTTCTTCGGCCTCCCGCAGCCCGGCTGGTTCACCGACCCGAACCTGGCGCTCTACACGATCGCCGGCGTGGACATCTGGAAGGGCGTCGGCATCGCGACGCTGATCTTCATGGCCGGCATCGTGGCCATCCCGAACGAGTACTACGAGGCGGCCAGGATCGACGGCGCCGGCGGCTGGAACATCCTGCGCCGCATCACGATCCCGCTGAGCCGCGGCGCGACGGCGACCGTCATCATCCTGTCGCTGATCGGCGGCCTGCGCTCCTTCGACATCATCTGGGCGACCACGGGAGGCGGCCCCGGCTTCACCAGCGACGTGCTCGCCTCGGTGATCTACAAGCAGTACCAGGCCGGCTTCTACGGCCTCTCCACGGCGGGCAACGTCGTCCTCTTCCTGGTGGTCACGCTCATCATGGTGCCGCTGTCGTACGTCCTGAACAGAAAGCAGGTGGAGCTGTGACCCGCACGAAGGTCCGCGCCTGGATCGTCGGCGTCATCGCGATCCTCGTCTCCGTCGTCGTCTTCCTGGTGCCGTTCGCGTTCGTGGTGCTGCAGGCCGCGAAGACCCCGGACGACGCCTCCACCCTCGCCTTCACCTGGCCGAAGGAGTGGCAGTTCTTCCCGAACCTGGTCGCGGTGCTGCAGAGCAACGACGGGCTGATCTGGCGGGCGTTCCTGAACTCGTTCGTCCTCACGGTCGGCTCGGTGGCGCTCATGGTGATCCTGTCGGCGATGGCCGGCTACGTCCTCGCCCGCAAGCGCAGCAAGTGGGGGCCGGTCGTGAACTTCTTCGTGCTCGCCGGCCTGATCGTGCCGCCCGCCGTGGTCCCCACCATCTGGGTGCTGCAGGGCGTCGGCCTCTACAAGACGATGCCGGGCATGATCCTGATCGAGACCACCTTCGGGCTCTCCTTCTGCATCCTGCTCTTCCGGGCCTTCTTCAACACGGTGCCCAAGGAGCTGGACGAGGCGGCGGTGCTGGACGGCGCCGGCCGGGTGCGGCTGTTCTTCCAGGTCATCCTGCCGCTGCTGAGGCCGGTGATCGTGACCGTCATCGTGGTGCAGTCGGTGTTCGTCTTCAACGACTTCGCCGGACCGCTGTACTTCCTCCCCGGATCCGACAACGCGACCGTGCAGACCACGCTCTACACGTTCTCCGGGCAGAACCTGAGCTTCTACAACCTGCTCTTCATGGACATCCTGCTCATCACCATCCCGCCGCTGGTCGCGTACATCTTCTTCAACCGGCAGATCGTCGCCGGCATGACCAGCGGTGCGATCAAGGGCTGACGGCCTGCCGACCGACGACCGAAACCGAAAACGAAACGAAACCGGAGACACGACAACCATGACTTGGCACGCCCAGATGATCGCCGCCGACGAGGCCTTCGACGGGGCTCCGCTGCTCCGCAGGGAGTTCGCGCTGGAGGAGGGCCACGGCGCCGTCGCCCGCGCGACCCTCACGCTCACCGCCCAGGGGGTGGTCGAGGCCTGGCTGAACGGCCGCCCCGTCTCGGAGGATCTGCTCACCCCGGGGTGGAGCAGCTACGAGTGGCGCCTCCGCTACGCGACCTACGACGTCACCGACCTGGTCGAGCCGGCCACCGTCCTCGGCCTCGCGCTGGGCAAGGGCTGGTTCGGCGGCCGCCTCGGCTGGACCGGAGGCGCGGCCTGGTACGGCGGCGCCCAGGGCGCCTTCGCACAGCTGGAGGTGGTGTTCGCCGACGGCAGCACCCAGCTCATCGTCACGGACGACGCGTGGGCCAGCGGCCCGAGCGCGGTGCTGGCCAACGATCTCTACGACGGCGAGACCATCGACGCCCGCCTCCGCGACGACGCCTGGAAGCTGCCCGGCTTCGCCGGAGAGGGCTGGACCGGGACCCACGCGATCGAGTTCGACACCGCCAAGCTGCAGCCCTACATCGGCCCGGCCGTCACGCGCTGGGCCGCGCTCCCGGTGCAGGAGATCAGCACCTCGCCCTCGGGCAAGACGCTCGTCGACTTCGGGCAGAACCTGGTCGGCTGGATCAAGGTCCGCGTGCAGGGCCCGGCCGGCACGGAGGTCACCATCCGCCACGCGGAGGTGCTGGAGCACGGCGAGCTCGGCGTGCGCCCGCTGCGCAGCGCGCAGGCGACCGACCGCTACATCCTCTCGGGAGGCGTGGACGAGTTCGAGCCGACCTTCACGTTCCACGGCTTCCGCTACGCCGAGATCACCGGCTGGCCGGGCGAGCTGAAGGCGGAGGACCTGACCGCGATCGCGATCGGCTCCGAGCTGACCCGCATCGGCGAGTTCTCCAGCTCCGACCCGCTGCTCAACCAGTTCCACGAGAACGTGGTGTGGGGCATGCGCGGCAACTTCGTCGACGTCCCCACCGACTGCCCGCAGCGCGACGAGCGCCTCGGCTGGACCGGCGACATCGCCGCTTTCGCGCCGACCGCCGCCTACCTGTACGACGTGGACGCCTTCCTCTCGGACTGGCTGGTCGACCTCGACCTGGAGCAGCGCCACAACGACGGGATCGTCGGCTTCGTCATTCCGGACGTGCTCAAGTACATGCCGCACCCCGCGGACTTCGGCAAGCCGAACACGACCGCGCTCTGGAGCGACGCGGCGGTCTGGGTGCCGTGGGACCTCTACGAGGCGTACGGCGACACCGCGGTGCTCGAGCGGCAGTTCGACTCGATGGCCTCGCACGTGCGCCGGGTGAAGTCGCTGCTCTCGCCGGCCGGTGTCTGGGACGGCAACTTCCAGTTCGGCGACTGGCTCGACCCGGACGCGCCGCCGGAGGACCCGGCCAAGGCGAAGGCCGACAAGGGCGTCGTCGCGACCGCGTGCGCCTACCGGTCCGCGCGGATCCTCGCCGACACCGCGGCGCTGCTCGGCCGCACCGCGGAGCAGGCGGAGTTCGAGGCGCACGCCGCCGACCTCCGCGCCGCGTTCAACCGGGAGTACGTCTCGGGTGGCGTGGTGCTGAGCGACTGCACCACGGTGTACTCGCTCGCGATCGTGTTCGGTCTGCTCGACCCGGCCGACGAGGAGTTCGCCGGCGACCGGCTCGCCGAACTCGCGGCCGAGGCGGGCTACCGCATCTCGACCGGGTTCGCGGGCACGCCGTTCATCGCTGACGCGCTCACCCAGACCGGCCACACGGACGTCGCCTACCGGCTGCTGCTGGAGAAGGAGTGCCCGTCCTGGCTGTACCCGGTGACGATGGGCGCGACGACGGTGTGGGAGCGCTGGGACTCGATGCTGCCGGACGGCACCATCAACCCGGGCGAGATGACCTCCTTCAACCACTACGCCCTCGGCGCGGTGGCGGACTGGATGCACCGGGTGGTCGGCGGCCTCGCTCCGCTGAAGCCGGGCTACGCGTCGGTGCTGGTCGCCCCGCAGCCGGGCGGCGGCCTCACCGAGGCGGCCACGTCGCTGGAGACCCGGCACGGCCGGGTGTCGGTCCGCTGGAGCCTGGACGGCGACCTCCTGACGGTCGACGCCGAGCTCCCGGAGGGTGTCGACGGGATCCTGCGGCTCCCGGGCCGCGAAGACCAGCGGCTCAGCGGCGGGCCGGTCTCGGTCACCGCTGAGGTTCACTCTTCTGTGGGCGCTGTGCGCTGACGACGGACGGACGGGGGAGTGATCGACCATGCGGCGCGGATGTCTCTGCTCGGCAGCCGCGCCGCGTGGTTGTTCCCGTACGTGTTATGCTTTGAATCGATTCAGCTTGAATCGATTCATAACCATCGATGACGAGACACAGACGACAAGGGAGTTGAGGTGGAACGGGTGTGCTTCACGATGCGGCTGAAGCCGGAGCGGGTCGCCGACTACCTGGCCGCGCACGAGACCGTCTGGCCGGAGATGCTCGACGCGCTGCGCGAGACCGGCTGGTCGGACTACTCCCTCTTCGTCGACCGGGAGGAAGCGCTCGTCGTCGGTGTCCTGGAGACCGACGATTTCGAGGGCGCGATCGCCGCGATGAACGAGCGCGAGGTCAACGCGCGCTGGCAGGCGACCATGGCCCGTTACGTCGCCAACGAGGCCGCGCCCGACTCCACCATGAGACGCCTCGACGAGTATTTCCATCTCCCGTAGACCCGCCCGGCGTCGCCGCCCGGCGCACCACGACTTCCATGACAACCACGAAAGGGAGACCATGACCCTCACCGACGACATCCGTTCGCAGCTCGCGCTGCAGGCGATCGAGCTGCCCTCCTGGGCGTTCGGCAACTCGGGGACGCGCTTCCGGGTGTTCGGCACGCCGGGCACGGCGCGCGACCCGTTCGAGAAGGTCTCCGACGCCGCGCAGGTCCACAAGCACACCGGGCTCGCCCCGACCGTCGCGCTGCACATCCCGTGGGACAAGGTGGACTCCTACGCCGACCTCCGCAAGCACGCGGAGGACAACGGCGTGGAGCTGGGCACGGTCAACTCGAACACCTTCCAGGACGACGACTACAAGTTCGGGTCGGTCACGCACTGGGACGACCGGATCCGCCAGAAGGCGATCGACCACCACTTCGAGTGCATCGACATCATGAACGAGACCGGGTCGCGCGACCTGAAGATCTGGCTCGCCGACGGCACCAACTATCCGGGCCAGGACTCCATGCGTGCCCGCCAGGACCGCCTGGCCGACTCGCTTCAGAAGATCTACGAGCGGATCGGCGAGGGCCAGCGGCTGGTGCTGGAGTACAAGTTCTTCGAGCCGGCGTTCTACCACACCGACGTCCCGGACTGGGGGACGAGCTACGTCCAGACCGCCGCGCTGGGCGAGCGGGCGGTGGTGTGCCTGGACACCGGCCACCACGCGCCGGGCACGAACATCGAGTTCATCGTCATGCAGCTGCTCCGCCTCGGGAAGCTCGGCAGCTTCGACTTCAACAGCCGGTTCTACGCCGACGACGACCTGATCGTGGGCGCCGCCGACCCGTTCCAGCTGTTCCGGATCGTGTTCGAGGTGATCCAGGGCGGCGGCTACGCCAACCCGGACGTCGCGTTCATGCTCGACCAGTGCCACAACCTGGAGGCCAAGATCCCGGGGCAGATCCGCTCGGTGCTGAACGTCCAGGAGGCCACCGCCAAGGCGCTGCTGGTCGACACCGAGGCGCTCGCCGCCGCGCAGGCCGCCGGTGACGTGCTGGCCGCCAACACGGTGTTCATGGACGCGTTCAACACGGACGTGCGCGCCGACCTGGCTGCCTTCCGCGAGTCCCGCGGCCTCCCGGCCGACCCGATGGCCGCCTACAAGGCCTCCGGCTACCAGCAGAAGATCGAGACCGAGCGCGTCGGTGGCACCCAGGCCGGCTGGGGCGCCTGACCGCTCCGCACCCTCCCTCGCAGACCACCCACCGAAGGAACCACGCAGAATGACGAACGAGACCGTCGCGGCCCTCCTGGCCCGGTCGAACCGCCTCGGCGCCGACCCGAAGAACACGAACTACGCCGGCGGCAACACATCCGCCAAGGGCACGGAGACCGACCCGGTGACCGGCGAGCCGGTGGAGCTGCTGTGGGTGAAGGGGTCCGGCGGCGACCTCGGCACCCTGACGGAGGGCGGGCTGGCGGTGCTGCGGCTCGACCGGCTGCGCGCCCTCCAGAACGTGTATCCGGGCGTGGAGCGCGAGGACGAGATGGTCGCGGCGTTCGACTACACGCTGCACGGGAAGGGCGGCGCGGCGCCGTCGATCGACACGGCGATGCACGGGCTCGTTGATGCCGCGCACGTCGACCACCTGCACCCGGACTCCGGTATCGCGATCGCCACCGCCGCGGACGGGGAGGCGCTGACCGCGAAGGTGTTCGACGGTCGCGTGGTGTGGGTGCCGTGGCGGCGCCCCGGCTTCCAGCTCGGCCTCGACATCGCCGCGATCAAGGCGGCGAACCCGGACGCGATCGGCACCGTCCTCGGCGGCCACGGCATCACCGCGTGGGGCGACACCTCCGAGGAGGCCGAGGCGAACTCGCTGTGGATCATCCAGACCGCTGCCGACTACATCGAGGCCAACGGCCGCCCCGAACCGTTCGGCGCTCCGCTGCCCGGCTACGAGCCGCTGCCGGAGGCCGAGCGCCGCGCGAAGGCGGCCGCGCTCGCGCCGCACCTGCGCGCCATCGCCTCCACCGATCGCGTGCAGGTCGGCCACTTCACCGACGCCGACGTGGTGCTCGACTTCCTCGCGTCGTCCGAGCACCCGCGGCTCGCCGCGCTCGGCACCTCGTGCCCCGACCATTTCCTCCGCACGAAGGTGAAGCCGCTCGTGCTCGACCTGCCGTCGGACGCCTCCATCGAGGACTCGGTCGCTCGGCTGGAGGAGCTGCACGAGCAGTACCGCGCCGACTACCAGGCCTATTACGACCGGCACGCGACCCCGGAGGCGCCCGCGATCCGCGGCGCGGACCCGGCGATCGTGCTCATCCCGGGCGTCGGGATGTTCTCCTACGGCAAGGACAAGCAGACCGCCCGCGTGGCCGGCGAGTTCTACGTCAACGCGATCAACGTGATGCGCGGCGCCGAGGCGCTCTCCACCTACGCGCCGATCGACGAGGCGGAGAAGTTCCGCATCGAGTACTGGGCGCTGGAGGAGGCCAAGCTGCAGCGCCTGCCGAAGCCGAAGCCGCTCGCGGGCCGAATCGCGCTCGTCACGGGCGCCGCCTCCGGCATCGGCAAGGCCATCGCCACCCGGCTGGCGGCCGAGGGCGCGTGCGTCGTCATCGCCGATCTCGACCTCGAGAAGGCGCAAGCGGCGGCCGCGGAGATCGGCGGTCCTGATGTCGCGCTCGGCGTCGCCGCGAACGTCACCGACGAGAAGGCGATCGACGCCGCGATCCAGGATGCGCTCCTGGCGTTCGGCGGCCTGGACCTCGTCGTCAACAACGCCGGCCTCTCCATCTCCAAGCCGCTGCTGGAGACCACCACCGCGGACTGGGACCTCCAGCACGACGTCATGGCCAAGGGCTCGTTCCTGGTCTCGCGCGCCGCCGCGAAGGTGCTGATCGACCAGAAGCTCGGCGGCGACATCGTCTACATCTCCTCGAAGAACTCGATCTTCGCCGGCCCGAACAACATCGCCTACTCCGCCACGAAGGCCGACCAGGCCCACCAGGTGCGCCTGCTGGCCGCCGAGCTCGGCGACCACGGAATCCGCGTCAACGGCATCAACCCGGACGGCGTCGTGCGCGGCTCCGGGATCTTCGCCGGAGGCTGGGGCGCCAAGCGCGCCGCGGTCTACGGCGTGCCGGAGGAGGAGCTCGGCAAGTACTACGCGCAGCGCACCCTCCTCAAGCGCGAGGTGCTCCCGGAGCACGTCGCCAACGCCGTGTTCGTGCTGTGCAGCAGCGACCTCGACCACACCACCGGACTCCACATCCCCGTCGACGCGGGCGTCGCGGCGGCCTTCCTGCGATGAACGGGGGCGTGCGATGAAGGGGGGCGCGGGTGCCGTCGCCGCGGTCGACCTCGGCGCGACCAGCGGCCGGGTCATGCACGCCCGGGTCGGCGCGAACACGCTGGAACTGACCGAGGCGGCGCGGTTCCTCAACACGCCCGTGCGGGTGTGGGAGGGCGACCGCACCGCGCTGCACTGGGACCTGACCGGCCTCTACTCCAGCGTGCTGGAGGGACTCGGCGCGGTCGCGCGCTCGGAGCCCGGCCTCCGCAGCGTCGGCGTGGACGCGTGGGCGGTCGACTACGGCCTGCTGCGCGACGGCCGCCTGCTCGGCGAGCCGTACCACTACCGCGACGAGCGGACCGCTGCAGGTGTCGACCTGGTGCACGCGCGCGTGTCGCCCGAGCAGCTCTACCGCGAGGGCGGCCTCCAGTTCCTCCCGTTCAACTCCCTCTACCAGCTCGCGGTCGACCAGGAGTCGGGGGCGCTGGAGACGGCCGACGGCTTCCTGCTCGTCCCCGACCTGATCACCTACTGGCTGAGCGGCCGGGCCGTCGCCGAGCGCACCAACGCCTCCACGACCGGCCTGCTCACGGCCCGCGGAGCGTGGAACGACGCCCTCATCGAGCGGCTGGGCCTGCGCCGCTCGCTGTTCCCGGCCCTCGTGGACGCGGGCACGGAGGTGGGCTCACTGCTGCCCTCGCTGGAGCTGCCGTTCGCCGGCACCGGGCCTGCGGTGACCGCGGTCGGCTCGCACGACACCGCGTCCGCGGTCGTCGCGGTGCCGATGGACCCGGCCCGCGCCGCGTACATCTCCTGCGGAACCTGGGGCCTGGTCGGCGTCGAGCTGGAGGGCCGGGTCGTCAGCGACGAGGGCCGCGCGGCCAACTTCACCAACGAGGGCGGCGTCGACGGCCGCGTCCGCTACCTCCACAACGTCATGGGCCTGTGGCTGCTGAGCGAGTCGATCCGGGAGTGGCAGCGCCGCGGCCTCCACGTGAGCCTGGAGAGTCTGCTCGCCGAGGCGGCGGAGCTGCCGCGCCCGGCGGAGCTGTTCGACGCCGACGACCCGCGCTTCCTGGCGCCGGGCGACCTCCCCGCACGCATCGCCGGCTGGTTCGCCGAGCGCGGCCTGCGTGCGCCGGCGAGCCCGGCCGGGATGGTCCGCGTCATCGTCGAGAGCCTCGCCGAGGCGTTCGCGTCCGCCGTGCGCGCCGCCGCCGACCTGTCCGGCGTGCCGGTCGAGACCGTCCACATCGTCGGCGGGGGAGCGCGCAACGCGCTGCTCTGCCAGGCGACCGCCGACCGCGCGGGCGTCCCCGTCCTGGCAGGCCCGATGGAGGCAACGGCCCTCGGCAACGCGCTGGTCCAGGCCCGCGCGGTCGGGCTGCTCTCCGGCGACCTGGAGACGCTGCGTGCGCTGGTCGCCCGCAATTACGCGCCCGTCCGGTACGAGCCGGCGCGGGTGGCCGTCCGCTGATGGAGCATCACGAGCGGGCGATCGCACGGTACGTCGCGGAGGTGTCGGCCGATCCGTCGGTGCTGGCCGTGATCGTCAGCGGCTCGGTCGCGCGCGGCGCCGAGCGGCCGGACTCCGACGTCGACCTGTACCTGGTGGTGACCGAGGAGCGCTGGGATGCGGCCTGCGCGGCCCGCCGCCTGATGTACACGAGCACGGACGGCATCGGCTACGACGAGGGCTACTTCGACATCAAGCTGGCGACGCTGTCCTACCTGTCCGACGCGGCCGAGCGCGGCGACGACCCGGTGCGCGACTCGTTCGCCTCCGCCCGCGTGGTGTTCAGCCGGGTGCCCGACCTCGACGACCGCCTGGCACGCGTGGTCGAGGTGCCGGCCGCCGAGTGGGAGGACCGCGTCGCCGGCTTCGTCGCGCAGTGCCGCCTGCACGGCGGCTACTTCCTGCCGCAGGCGTACGAGCACGGCGACCCGCTGCTCCTCGCGCACGCGGCCGTGCACCTGGTGACATCGGCGGCCCGGGCGCTGCTCGCGCACAACGCGGTGTTCTTCCCCGGCCCCAAGTACCTGCGGGCGCGGGGGGCCATGCTGCCGCGCGTGCCGGACGGGTTCGGCGCGCTGCTCGATGCGGTGATCGCGACGCCGACACCGGAGACGGCGGGGGCGCTGCTGGAGGCCGTGGAGGCGTTCGTCGGCGACGCCCTGCCTCGCGACGAGACGCTGTCCCGGTTCGTGCTCGACAACGAGCTCGCCTGGCGCTACCGGACGGCGCCGCCGGAGTACTCGTAGCGGAACCTCGGGCGCATGCCGCTCCTCCCGCCGCGGCGTCACTTCGCACCTGCCGGCCCGCTCCGCCGCAGCCAACGGAGGACCCACGGCCCGCCACAGCCCGGATCTCCTCCGTTGACTGCCGACACGCGGGGGACGCGCGCCGATCTCCTCCGTTGGCTGCGCCGCCCTCAGCTCGCCCGCGTCGCCGTCGCCTCGGTCTCCTCGAGCTCCTCGCGGGCCGCCTCGTGGGGGCTCAGCACGACCCGAGGGCGGAAACCACTGAACCGCACCCGCAGTCCGCGGTAGCGCACGAGGTAGAACACGCCGACGAGCGCGGCCGCGAACCCGCTCGCCGCGCCGACCCCCATCGCCCAGCGCGGGCCGAAGGTGTCGGCCACCCAGCCGACGATCGGGGCGCCGATCGGGGTGCCGCCCATGAAGATCGCCATGTAGATGGCCATCACCCGGCCGCGCAGCAGCGGGTCGGTCGTCATCTGCACGGTCCCGTTGGCGGTCGTCATCAGGGTCTGCGACGAGACGCCGATGATGATGAGGGCGACCGCGAACAGCCAGTAGGTGGGCATGACCGCGGCGATCGCGCAGCCCGTGCCGAAGAACGCCGCGCCCGCGAACAGCAGCGACACCCGCGGCCGCTCGCGCCGGGCGGCCAGCAGCGCGCCGATCACGGAACCGATCGCCATGATGGACGACAGGATGCCGTACTCGCCCGCGCCCTGGTGGAACACGCTCACCGACATGGTCGAGATGAAGATCGGGAAGTTGAGGCCGAACGTGCCGATCAGGAACACCATCACCAGGATGACGATGATGTCGGGCCGCCGCCGCACGTAGCGGAACCCGTCGATCAGGCCGCCCCGCGACCGCTTCGCCCGCTCCGCCCGGTACAGCTTCTCCGTGCGCAGCAGCATCAGCGACAGCAGCACCGCGCCGAACGTCGCCGCGTTGATGAGGAACACCCAGCCCGCGCCGACGGCCGCGGTCAGCAGGCCGGCGACCGCCGGGCCGAGGAGGCGCGCCATGTTGAACGACGCCGAGTTGAGCGCGACCGCGTTGGAGAGGTTCGGGCCGGCGACCAGCTCCGACACGAACGTCTGCCGGGCGGGCGCGTCGAAGGCCGCCACCACTCCGAGGAGCAGCGCGAACACGTACACGTGCCAGAGCTGCACCATCCCGGTGACCGTGAGGATGCCGAGGCCCAGCCCGAGCAGCCCCATGAGCCCCTGGGTCAGCATCAGCAGGCGGCGCCGGTCGAGGTGGTCGGCCGCCCAGCCGGTCACGGGCAGCAGGAGCAGCTGCGGTCCGAACTGCAGCGCCATCACGAAGCCGACCGCGGCCGCGTTGTTGTGGGTGAGCTGGGTGAGGACGATCCAGTCCTGCGCGGTGCGCTGCATCCACGTGCCGACGTTGGACACGATGGCGCCGCCCGCCCAGATGCGGTAGTTGACCCCGGAGAGGGAACGGAACATCGCGCTCACGAGTCGGCGATCCCCCTCATGATCGCGGCGGCCTCGGCCAGGGTCTCGCGCTGCTCGGGGGTGAGCGTGCGGAGGCGCTGGTTCAGCCAGGCGTCGCGGCGTCGGCGCGTCTCGGCGACGAGCCGGAGTCCGGACTCGGTCGGGACGACGACCACCTTGCGCCCGTCGACGGCGTCGGCGGTGCGCACGACGTAGCCGGCCTGCTCCAGGTGGTTGACCGTGCGGTTCATGGAGGGCGGGGTGACGCGCTCGTGCTCGCTCAGCCTCCCGATCGTGCCGGAGCCCTCGCGGACGAGGAACGCGAGGGTGGAGGTCTGGGTGTCGCTCAGCTCGTCGTCCTCCTTCTCCGCGCGCAGCCGGCGGGACAGGCGCGCGACGGCGATGCGCAGTGCGCTGCTGAGGTCGTGCGTGGAGAGGCGTCCCATAGATAGTTAGCCTAACAAATTAGGCTGGCTAAATAAAACGCTGTGCCAGAATGGGCCCGTGCAGCGAGAGTTCAGCGCCGACGACGGCCTCCGCATCTTCTTCGACGTCTACCCGGCCGAGCGCCCGCGGGCCGCCGTGCAGGTCGCACACGGCGTGGGGGAGCACGCCGGCCGCTACCGCGCCCTCGCCGAGCACCTCGTCGCCGAGGGCTACACGGTCTACGCCGACGACCACCGCGGCCACGGCCGCACCGGGATGGAGCAGTGGCACGGCGACGCGTCCAAGCTCGGCAGGCTCGGGCCGGGCGGCCTGCGCGCGGCGCTGCGCGACCTGCGCGCCTTCAGCCGGCTGATCCGCGACGAGAACCCCGACCTCCCGCTCGTCCTCGTCGGCCACAGCTGGGGCTCGCTCATGGGCCAGATGACCCTGAACCACCACGCCGACGACTACGACGCCGCGGTGCTCTCCGGCACCGCCTACCGGATGATCGGCTCGATGAACAGCGGCGACCTCAACAAGCGGCACGCGCACCTCGGCACGACCGGCGCCGAGTGGCTCAGCCGCGACCCCGCGGTCGCGCAGGCGTTCATCGACGACCCGCTGTGCACCCTGGTCCCGCTGCAGAAGCTTTTCGGAATGGCGGACGCCGCCCGGCTGCTCGGCCGCCCGGCCCGGCACCTGGCCCGCGACCTCCCGCTGCTCATCGCGGTCGGCGACGACGACCCGCTGGGCGGCCCGGCCTCCGCCCGCAAGCTGGAGCGCTCCTACCGCACCCGCTCCGGCCTGTCCGACGTGACGACGATCGTCTACCCCGGCGCCCGCCACGAGATCTTCAACGAGACCAACAAGGAGGAGGTCTACGCCGACGTCACCGCCTGGCTCGACCCCCGCATCCCCGCCCGCACCTGACCGCAGCCATCGCTTCCTCACTTTCTCCCGCAACACGCCGTGCGGAGGCGGGAGAAAGTGAGGAAGAGATGGCTGCCCGGCGCGGGTTCTAGGCTGGTCCCATGCATGGTGAGTACAAGGTGCCGGGTGGCAAGCTCGTCGTCGTCGACCTGGAGGTCGTGGACGGGCTGATCTCGGGGTTCCGGCTGGCGGGCGACTTCTTCCTCGAGCCCGACACCGCGCTGGAGGCGATCGACGCCGCCGTCGACGGGCTCCCCGCCGAGGCGGACTCCAAGACCATCGCCGCCGCGGTCAAGGACGCGCTCCCCGAGGGCGCGTCGCTGCTCGGCTTCTCGCCGGAGGCAGTCGCAGTCGCCGTGCGCCGCGCGCTCGCCCGGGCGACGAGCTGGCGCGACTACGACTGGCAGATCGTGCACGCCAAGGCCGTCTCGCCGCTCATGCACCTCGCCCTCGACGAGGTGCTGACCACGGAGGTCGGCGAGGGCCGCCGCGGTCCGACCCTCCGGATCTGGGAGTGGGACGAGCCCGCCGTCGTCATCGGCAGCTTCCAGTCGGTCAAGAACGAGGTCGACCCGGTCAACGCCGAGAAGTACGGCGTGCAGGTCGTGCGCCGGATCACCGGCGGCGGCGCCATGTTCATGGAGGCCGGCTCGGTCGTCACCTACTCGATCTACGCCCCCGCGGACCTGGTCCAGGGGATGAGCTTCGCCGACAGCTACGCGTTCCTCGACGAGTGGGCCGTCATCGCGCTCAAGTCGCTCGGCATCGACGCCAGCTACGTCCCGCTCAACGACATCACCAGCCCGAAGGGCAAGATCGGCGGCGCCGCCCAGAAGCGCCTCGGATCCGGCGCCGTGCTCCACCACGTCACCATGAGCTACGACATGGACGGCCAGAAGATGACGGAGGTCCTCCGCATCGGCCGGGAGAAGATCAGCGACAAGGGCATCACCAGCGCCGCCAAGCGCGTCGACCCGCTGCGCAGCCAGACCGGCCTCAGCCGCTCCGAGATCATCGAGCAGATGAAGCTGACCTTCCGAAGCCTGTACGGCGCGACCGACGGCGACCTCACCGAGGCGGAGTACGAGGAGGCCGAGCGCCTGGTGGAGTCCAAGTTCGCGACGGAGGAGTGGCTGTACCGGGTGCCCTGACCCGCGTCGCGCGCCTCCCGCGCTGGCCCGGCGACCTTGGCGGTTCCTGTGCGTCAGGGGAGCGTCCAGAACCGTCCGGTACCCTTGACGGCGTGAATTGGTGGGCCGTGGTCGTGGTGGTGGGCATCGTCGCGGCGATCGTGACGGGTGTGAAGCTCGGCTGGATCGACCTCTCCAACAAGGCGGCCCGAGGCTCCGGCAGCATGAGCGGCGCGATCGGCGGCTCGTTCGACGAGATCTTCGCCCCCACGCGTCACGAGGCCCAGCAGGAGCTGGACCGGCAGTCGTTCCTCCCCGCTCCGGCGCCGCTGCCCGGCGACGGCGGCGACGCGGGCGTCTGGGATGCCGGCAAGATCACGATCGACGTCGGGCCCGCGGGCCGCGGTCAGCGCGCGGAGGGGCGTGCGCCCTCCGAGGAGGGTCGCGCGACCACGCGCACCACCGCCTCGCACCGCGCCTAAGGCCGGCTCAGCGGCTCAGCGGCTCGGCCCGGCTCAGCGGTCGGCCCGGCTCAGCGGCCCGGCCCGGCTCAGCGGCGCTGCAGCGCCAGGTACTCGGGGTGGTCCGCCAGCCAGCGGCGCACGTACGGGCACGTCGCGATCACCCGCAGCTCGGTGTGATCGCGCACGTCGTCGAGCGCCGTCTGGACGAGCTGGGAGGCCATCCCGCGCTCGCGCTTCTCCGGGTCGACCTCGGTGTGCACGAACACGATGGCGTCGCCGCGGAGCTCGTATTCGGCGACCCCGATGACTTCGCCGTCCTTCAGCAGGGCGTAGCGGGACTGATCGGGCTGGTTCTCGACGGTCAGCGTCATGCCGTCAGGGTACCGCCCGACCGCGCCGACCGCCGCAGGTCGGGTCCATGCGGGAGAATGGAGGCATGTCAGAGCCCGCCGCCGCCGCGTCCGGGCTGTGGCGACCCGACGGGCCGAGCACGATCGTCCGCGGCGACAACCTGGAGGTCATCGCCGGGCTCCCGTCCTCCGCGTTCCAGCTGATCTACCTCGATCCGCCGTTCAACACCGGCCGCTCGCAGGCGCGCCAGCGCACGACGGCGGTGCGGTCGGAGGCCGGCGCCGGCAGCGTCATCGGCTTCAAGGGCCGCAGCTACGAGCGCATCAAGGGCGACATCCTCAGCTACGACGACCGGTTCGAGGACTACTGGGGCTTCCTGGAGCCGCGGCTGATCGAGGCGTGGCGGCTGCTCGCCGACACCGGCACGCTCTACCTGCACCTGGACTACCGGGAGTCGCACTACGCCAAGGTGCTGCTGGACGCGCTGTTCGGGCGCGAGTCATTCCTCAACGAGATCGTCTGGGCGTACGACTACGGCGCCAAGGCGAAGAACCGCTGGCCGGCCAAGCACGACACGATCCTGGTCTACGTCAAGAACCCGGCCGACTACTACTTCGACTCCTCGGCCGTCGACCGCGAGCCGTACATGGCTCCCGGCCTGGTCACCCCCGAGAAGGCGGAGCTGGGCAAGCTGCCCACCGACGTCTGGTGGCACACCATCGTCTCGCCGACCGGTCGCGAGAAGACCGGCTACCCGACCCAGAAGCCGGAGGGCGTCCTGCGCCGCATCGTGCAGGCGTCGAGCCGCGAGGGCGACTGGGTGCTCGACTTCTTCGCCGGCAGCGGCACCACCGGGGCGGTCGCGGCGGCGCTGGGCCGCCGGTTCCTGCTGGTCGACAGCAGCGCGGACGCGGTCGCCGTGATGCGCGCGCGGTTCAGCGGGCAGCCGGACGTGCTCTTCGCCGGCTGAGCCGCCTCAGCCCGGAGCCTCCACGTGCGCCTTGAGCGCCTTCATCGTGCGGCGGCTCTCCCTGGCGGCCACCATCACGAACACCGGCTCGACCGCGCGGTACATCCCGTGGGTCGTCAGCTGCCCGACCCGGGTGACCCGGGTCACGCCGCCGGAGTCCTCGACGTCGTACACGATCAGCGCGTCGACGCGGCCGGACGGTTTCGCCTGGTGGAAGCGCAACTCCCGGTCCGGCACGTCGTCGACCAGCTCGCCGCGCATCCGCCCGATCATCGTGGCGTCCACGTAGGTCGGAGGGCCGTCCGGCGGCGGGGCGGCCTGCCCCGGCGGGACGCGCGTCCCGCGGTAGACCATCGAGTGCGTCAGCCAGCCCGGGTAGGCGTCGACTGCGCGGAGCGTCGCGTAGACGTCGTGCGCCGGCGCGTCGATCTCGATCGTGTCGGTGAAGCTCCTCATGCCGCCGTCCTACACCCGCCTTCGCAGGTTACGCACCAGCGGCCTTTCGGCGACGTTCCCGGTTTTCTCGGCAGTTCCCGGGATGGGTGTGGAAGGGTTGATTACTATGCGACCCGCCCCCCTCCGACTCCTGCCGTTCGTCTGGGGTGCTCTGGGGACCACGATCGTGTTCACCGGGGTGTACCTGTTCTTCGTGCGCACCTACATGGGTCAGGTGCTCGACGAGCGCTCGTTCGCCGGCGCCGACGTCTGGAAGGGCGACCTGATCGACTTCGCGCACGCGTTCCTCAACGCGCTGCCCGCCGCGGCGGTGGTGATCGGCGCGATCATCGCGGTGGTCATCGTGCTGGTGCGACGCAACTGGCTGGTGTTCATCATCGCGGTCATCGCCGCGGTCGCGGCGAACGTGAGCACCCAGGTGCTCAAGTACTCCGTGCTGTCGCGGCCGTCGAAGGGGGTGGACGCGGGGCTCGCGAACTCGCTGCCGTCCGGGCACACGGCCGTCGCCGCTTCGGCCGCGCTGGTCGTCTTCCTGGTCGCCTCGCCGCGGTACCGGCCGCTCGCCGCGGTCGTCGGCTCCGTGTTCACGATCGCCGCGGGCGCCTCCACGCTGGTGGAGCAGTGGCACCGCCCGAGCGATGTGATCGCCGGGATGCTGGTCGTCGCGTTCTGGGGCTGCATCGCCGGGATCGTCGTGGCGGGGCTGCGGCTGAGCCCGGCAGACCCCCCGGTGCGGTCGAAGCTGTGGGCGCTGGTCTGGATCGCGGCGGCGTGCGGTGTCTGGGCGGCCATCGCGCTCATCGTCACCTACACCTCGACGCAGAACGGCACGGAGCACCTGTTCATCGCGTACGCCGGCGGCGTCTCCGCGATCGCCGCGACCAGCTTCCTCCTCGCCGCCATCGGCAACCGCCTCTACCGAGCCCTCGCCTGACCGCACCCCACTGACAGCCGCGCGCCACCGCCCCGATGTCCGGAGTTCCGGAACACTAGCCCGCGCCGCGGCGTGGCGGTCCGTTGCTACGGAGATCACGCGGCCACCAGCCCGGATCTCCGGAGCTGGTCGCGCAGCGGCGCGCTAGGAGCTCTGGCGGACGACGAGCTCGGTGGGGAGGAGGGTGACGCGGTCGACCGGCTCGCCAGCGAGGCGGCGGACGAGGACGCGGGCCATTGCCTGACCCAGGCCGATGGACGGCTGGTGCACGGTGGTGAGCGGCGGCGTCGCGGTGAGCCCGAAGTTGTCGTCGTCGAAGCCGACCACCGCGATGTCGCCCGGGATGCTGAGGCCGGCCTCGTGGATGGCCGAGTACGCGCCCGCCGCCATCTGGTCGTTCGCCGCGAACAGGCCGTCGATCGGGCGGCCGGCGGCGAGCAGGCGACGCATGGCCTCCAGGCCGGAGGAGGGCGAGAAGTCGCCGTACTCGACCAGCGTGTGGTCCAGCCCGTGCGCCTCGAGCGCCCGGCGCCAGCCGGTGTAGCGGTCGAGACCGGCCGGCATGTCCTGCGGCCCGGTGATGAGCGCGATGTTCCTGCGGCCGCGCTCGATCAGGTGCTCCGCCGCCCCGGCCGAGCCCGCGACGTTGTCCACGTCGACGAAGTACGACTCGTGCTGCGCCTCGCTCACCGGCCGGCCGCCGAACACGATCGGCAGCGTGGAGCCGAGCTGCGCGTAGGAGTGGTCGCCGGAGTGGTGGGAGACCACCAGCGCGCCGTCCACGTTGCCGCCCATCAGGTAGCGGCGGGTCTTGTCGGGGTTGGTCTCCGACGAGATGACCATGTTGAGTGTGTACTCGGTGTCGGCGAGGCTCAGCGCGACGCCCTGCACGATGGACGCGAAGAACGGGTCGGCGAAGACCTTGGCCGTCGACTCCGGCACCACCAGTGCGATCACCTGCGTGCGCCGGGAGGCCAGCGAGCGGGCGGCGCGGTTCGGCACGTAGTTGAGGTCGGAGATCGCGCGCGTGACCGCGGCCACCACCTCCGGCGTGACCTTGGTGGAGCCGTTCACGACGCGCGAAACGGTCGCCCGGGAGACGCCCGCGCGCGCGGCCACGGCCTCCAGGGTCGGCACGCTGCGGCCGTCCACCTGCTCCGTCGTCATGGGGTCCTCTCCTCGGGCCGCTCGGGCGTCGGGGCGTCGGTCGACGCCCGACCTATGTTAGGCGCGTGCCGCGGCAGGTCCAATGGGCGCGCCAACCACCGCGGCGGCCGCCTGGGCCTGTCGCGCCTCCGCCTGTCGGGCCTCGGCGATCACCCGGGCGTACGCGCGCCCGGAGTCCTTCACGGTGCGCTCCAGGGTGTCGTAGTCGACGTGCACGATCCCGAACCGCTTGGCGTACCCCCAGGCCCACTCGAAGTTGTCGAGCAGCGACCAGACGAAGTAGCCGCGCACGTCGGCGCCGGCGGCGACGGCCTCCCGGACCGCGTCGAGGTGGTCGAGGATGTACGCCTCCCGCTCCAGGTCGCGGATGCGGCCGTCGTCGTCCACCACGTCGTCGTACGCCGCGCCGTTCTCGGTGATGTACAGCGGCGGCAGCGCCGGGTACTCGGCGCTGAGCCGCACCAGCAGGTCTCGGAGGCCGTTCGGGTTGACCTCCCAGCCCATCGCCGTGGTCGGCAGGTGGCGGGACGGGAACATGACGAACTCGCTGCCGACGAACGGCGACGACTTCGGGCGGTCGGTCGGCGTCGGCGCGGCCACGGTGTCGGCCGGGAGCGGCCGGCCGCTGACGTTGTCGTCGTGGTAGTGGTTCACCCCGAGGAAGTCGATCGGCTGCCGGATCGCCGCCAGGTCGCCGTCGTGCACCAGCTCCTCGAACCGGTAGTCGCGGAGGTCCTCCAGCACGTCCGCCGGATACGTGCCGTGGAGCAGCGGGTCGAGGTACATCCGGTTCCACAGACCGTCGATGCGGCGGGCGGCGTCCCGGTCCCGGGCGTCCTCCGGGTCGTCCGGGATCGCATTGGTCAGGTTGAGGGTGATGCCGACGCGCAGCTCCTCCGCGCGGCCGTCGTGCTCGCCGGCGAGGTCGCGGATCGCGGCGACGGCGAGCCCGTGCGCCAGGTGCTGGTGGTGGAGGGCGGCCAGCGCGGCGCGCGGCTCCCGTCGGCCCGGCGCGTGCTCGCCCGCCGCGTACGCGATCAGGGACGAGCAGAGCGGCTCGTTGAACGTGGTCCAGTGCGACACCCGGTCGCCGAGCGCGTCGTAGACGGCCACCGCGTAGTCGCGGAACCGGTACGCCGTCTCGCGGTTCGCCCAGCCGCCGCGCTCCTCGAGGGCCTGCGGGAGGTCCCAGTGGTACAGCGTCAGCCAGGGCAGGATGCCGGCGTCCAGCAGCTCGTCGACCAGGCGGCTGTAGAAGTCCAGCCCGGCCCGGTTGACCGTGCGGTCGCCCGGCTTGACCCGCGCCCACGAGGTGGAGAAGCGGTACGACTGCAGGCCGAGCTCGCGCATCAGCGCCACGTCCTCCGGCACGCGGTGGTAGTGGTCGATCGCGCGCTCAGGGGTGTCGCCGCCGGCGATCGCGCCGGGCACCCGGGCGAACGCGTCCCAGATCGAGTCCTCCTTGCCGTCCTCGTGCGCGGCACCTTCGATCTGGGCCGCCGCGGTGGCGGAGCCCCAGAGGAAGCCGGTGGGCCAGGGGGTACGGTCGTCGGTCATTCGTCAGCCTTTCACCGCGCCCCGACCGGCTGAGCCCGGAGGCCACCGGCACGAGCCCGGAAGGTACGGTGGTCGGTCATTCGTTCTCAGCCCTTCACCGCGCCGGCCATGATGCCGGAGACCAGTTGCTTGCCGGCGAGCACGAACAGGATGAGCAGGGGGATGGTCGCGAGCACCGCGCCGGCCAGCACGATCGAGTAGTCGACGTACTTCGCGGACTGCAGCTGGCTCAGCGCGACCTGCAGGGTCGGGTTCTGCGGGGCGACGAGCAGCGGCCAGAGGTAGTCGGTCCACGCGGTCATGAAGGTGAACAGCCCGAGGATCGCCATCGCCGGCCGTGCGGCGGGGACGCCGACGTGCCAGAAGGTCCGGATCATGTTCGCGCCGTCGACGCGCGCGGCCTCGATCAACTCCTCGGGGATGACGTCCACCAGGTACTGCCGCATGAAGAACACGCCGAACGCGGTGACCAGCGTCGGCACGATCACCGCGCCGAGGGTCCCGGTCCAGCCGAACTGCTTCATCACCATGAACAGCGGGATGATGCCGAGCTGGGTGGGCACCGCGAGGGTGCCGATCACGAACACCAGCAGCCCTTCGCGGCCGCGGAACCGCAGCTTCGCGAACGCGTACCCGGCGAGCGTCGAGAAGGCGACGACCGACACCGTGATGACGGTGGAGACGATGATCGAGTTGCCGAGCGCCTGCCAGAACGGCACGGTGTCGAGCACGGCGCCCACGTTCTTCCAGAACTGTCCGCCGGGCAGCAGCGGAGGCCACGTCGAGGTGAGCACGGTGCTGTCGCTGGAGCCGGCGACGAACGACCACCACAGCGGGTAGGCGCCGCCGACGAAGAGGGCGATCAGGATGCCGTAGGCGAGGAAGCCGGGCCGGCGGTCGATGCCGAGGGCGCGGCGGCGCGGGGCGCGCTGCACGGCCGGGGTGCGGGTTGCGGTGGTCATACGTTCTTCTCCTCGCTCGCCGCGGCCAGCGCGAGGTCGCCCTCGGCGCTCGCCGCGGGCTCGGCGTCGGTCTCGGTCGGGGTGCCCCCGGCGCCGGCCGCCCGGCTCCGCGCCAGCCGCTTGGCCGTCCGCGACCGGTGCACTCGCGCCTCGGTGGAGGCGATCCGGCGCGAGATGAGGAAGTTCAGCACGCCGAACACCACGATGATGAGGAACAGCATCCAGGCGATCGCGGACGCCCGGCCGAAGTTCTGCCGGTTGAACGCCATGTCCCACAGGTAGAGCACGGTGGTCTGGTACTGCCGCTGCGGGCCGCCCGGCACGGCGCTGGACGGGTTGAACAGCTTGGGCTCGGTGAAGATCTGCAGGCCGCCGATGGTGGCCGTGATGATCACGAAGATCATCGTTGGGCGGATGCTCGGCAGCGTGATCGAGAAGAACCGCCGGAACGATCCCGCTCCGTCGAGGGCGGCGGACTCGTGGATGTCGCGCGGCACCGCCTGCATCGCTGCGAGGAGGATGAGCGCGTTGTACCCGGTCCAGCGCCAGTTGACCATCGTCGCGATCGCGATGTGCGAGGGGAGCGTCTCGGTCTTCCACATGATCGGGTGCAGCCCGACCGCCTGAAGCATGTTGTTGATCAGCCCGTACTTCTCGTCGAATGCGCTCGAGAAGATCAGCGTGACGGCGACGGGGGTGACGACGTAGGGGAGGAGCACGCTCATCCGCCAGAAGGTCTTGGCCCGGATGTTCTGGTCCAGGATCGCGGCGATGAACACAGCGGCGATCAGCTGCGGGATCGCGGAGAGCAGGAAGATGCTGACCGTGTTGAAGAGCGAGTTCCAGAAGAACGGGTCCTTCAGCTCGGTGACGTAGTTGGCGAAGCCGACCCACGGGCCGGGACCGGTGAGCAGGTTCCAGTTGTTGAGCGAGACGACGAACGTGTAGATCAGCGGGAACAGGCCGACGAGGGCGAAGAGCACGAAGAACGGCGCGACGTAGAAGTACGGCGAGGCCTTGACGTCGAAGCGGCTGAGCTTCTGCTTGAAGGTGAGTGCCCGGCGGTCGTCGCGGTCGCGCCCGGCCGCGGCGGGCGCGGCTTCCGGTGTGCGGGTGACGGTGGTCATGCGGTTCTCCATGAGGGGAGGGTGTGGAGCGGAGCGGGGTGGAGCGGATGGCTCAGGTGAGGGTTCGGGCCCCGCCGCCGACAGCAGCGGGGCCCGATCGGTGAGGTGTCCTACTTGTTGACGACGAGCTGGTCGAGCAGCTTCATCGCGTTGGCCCAGGCCTGATCCCCGTTGGCCTTGCCCGAGTCGAGCTGCTGCACGGACGGGCCGAACACCTGGGACTGGATGACCGAGTCGTCCGGTCCCTTGTACTGGGCGACGACGCCCTTCGCGCGCTCCGCCAGGATCTGGCCGACAGGGGCGTTGTTGAAGAACTTCGTCAGGTCGCTCGCGCCGGTCACTCCGGGGTCGGACTGCGCCGCGGTGACGGACGGGAACGTGCCGGCCGCCTGGAAGGTGGCGACCTGCGACTTGGCGGTGGTCAGCCAGGCGGCGAGAGCCGCGGCCTCCTTCGGGTGCTTGGACTGCTTCGGGACCGTCAGGAACGAGCCGCCCCAGTTGGCCGCGCCGCCCGGGAAGACGTTCGCGAAGTCCCACCCGGTGGAGGCGTCGCCGCCGCCGGCCTTGACCTGGCCCTGCACGACGCCCAGCATCCAGCCCGGGCAGACGAACGTGGCGAACGAGCCGTCGGTGAAGGCCTTGCCCTTGCCCCAGTCCCACTGGGTCTGGTTGGAGGAGAGACCCGCGGCGGCTCCGGCGGCCAGCTTGCTCCACAGCGACTTGAGGGTGCTGTTGTTCTGGATGTTGAGCTTGCCGTCCTTGGTGTAGTAGCCCTCGGGCTGCTGGTTCACCATGGCGTTCCAGATGAAGCCGGACTGGTCGTAGAACGCCTTGCCGGTGGCCGCCTTGTACTGCTCGCCGACCTTGAAGTAGTCGTCCCAGGTGGCGTTGGCGCCGCCGAACAGCTTGGCGACGGAGTCGCGGTCGCTGGGCAGTCCGGCCGCGGCGAAGAGCTTGCCGTTGTAGCAGAGGCCCTCCGGTCCGATGTCGGTGCCGTAGCCGATGATGCGGCCGTTCTTGTCGGTGGCCTGCTTCAGCTTCCAGTCGACCCAGCGGCTCTTGATGTCGTTGGCGCCGTAGTCCTTGAGGTCGTTGAACTGGTCGGAGACCTGCATGACCTTGGAGAGCCAGCCCTCCTCGACGGCCTGGACGTCGGGGAGCCCGCTGCCGGCGGCCTCCTTGGTCTGCCAGTCGGTCAGGGCGTTGTCACCGGTGTCGATGTTGGTCGCCTTGATCGTGATGCCCGGGTGCTCCTTCTCGTACTGCGAGTAGAGCTTGTCGAAGCCCATCGTGCCGAACGTGGTGACGGTCAGCGTGATGGGGTTCGAACTGCTCCCCGCGTCACTGCCGCTCGCTGAGCAGCCTGTCGCGAGGAGGGCGAACGAGGCCGTGGCGGCGACTGCCGCTGCGACCGTGGTGCGTCGTGAAAGCTTCACGGATCACTCCCTTGTGCGTGGTTTTCGTGCTGGTCGATGAGACCGGTGAGAGCGCTCTCTTTGAAGGCCGTGAGAGCGCTCTCACGGGTTGCCTGAGAATGTAGATCGAGGGCGAGCGCGTTGTCAAGCGGCACTGTGATCGCGCTCTCATCGTTGAAACGGCGGCATTTGTTGCAGTGACGGCGAAATGCGCGGGATTCTGCGGAGCGTCGAGCACTGCCGTGATCGAATCGTGACCTCGGAAGGTGGTCTTTTAGATAGACTGCCCTACCTAGATAAGAGGAGGGCGCCGATGGCGGAGTCGCCGCGCAATACGGGCGCGCGCACCGGCACGGCGCGCCGCCGGATCCTCGAAGCGGCCGCCCGGAGGTTCTACGCCGACGGGATCGCGGCCACCGGCATCGACGCGATCACCGCCGACGCCGGCGTGGCCAAGATGAGCCTCTACAACAACTTCGCGTCGAAGTCGGCGCTCGTCGCGGCCTCCCTGGAGGCGCGGCACGCCGAGTGGCTCGCCCTCTACGCCCGCCGCGCCCGCCGTACGCCCGACCCGCTCACGCGCATCCTCGCGGTCTTCGACGCCTACCTCGACCAGGCCGCCCTGGCGCCGGAGCCCGGCTACCGCGGCAGTGGCCTGCTCAACGCCGCCGCCGAGCTGCCGTTCGGCGACCCCGGCCGCGAGCTCGTGCGGCGCCACCTCGCCGAGGTCGACGGCATCCTGGCAGCGGGACTCCGCGAGCTGACCGATCGCGCGCACGCGGAGCGGACGGCGCAGCACCTGTCGTACGTCCTGAACGGCGCCCTCGTCCGCTCGGGCCTGGAGGCCGACCGCCGCCGCCTCCGCGACGCCCGCGCCCTCGCCGTGGACCTCCTCACCGCCCTCTGACCCCGCGACATTCGGCACGAATGTCGCCTCTCGCGCGACTATTCGCGACATTCGGCACGAATGTCATGCGGGACTCGCCGCCGGTGCTCAGGTGCACATTCGGCACGAATGTCGCGTTTCGCGCGGCCTTTCCCCACATTCGGCACGAATGGCGTGGCGCCTACTCCCGCGGCAGCAAAACACACATTCGGCACGAATGTCGCGTCGCGCGCAAGCATCCACGACATTCGGCACGAATGTCATGCGGGACTCGCCGCCGGTGCTCAGGTGCGCATTCGGCACGAATGTCGCGTTTCGCGCGGCCTTTCCCCACATTCGGCACGAATGTCGTCGCGCCCAACGGCGGGTGGGCGTGGCCTGGCGCTCGGCGGCGGGCGGGGTCCAGACTGGTCGCGGCCCGTGGCGAGCAGGGGAGGTGTGCGGATGCCGGTCATCATCCTCGTCGGGCTGGCCGCGGTCGCGCTCTGGTCGCTCGTCGCGCACCGCTTCGAGCGGTTCGGGATCGCCGGGCCGGCCGCGCTCGCGGCGCTCGGCTCCCTCGTCGTCCTCGTGGACGTGAAGGGCTTCACGGCGGCGATCGACAGCGATGTCGCCCAGCACGTCGTGGAGCTGATCCTCGCGGTGCTGCTGTTCGTGGACGCGTGCGAGGTGCGCGGCGGCATCTTCGGCGGCCAGGGCCGGTCGCTCGCACGGCTGGTGCTGATCGCGCTGCCGCTCTCCCTCGTGCTCGTGGTGCTGACCGGCGGCTGGCTGCTGCCCTCGCTCAACGTGTTCGTGCTGATCGTGATCGCCTGCATCGTGATGCCCACCGACTTCGCGCCCGCCACCGCACTGCTGCGGTCGTCGCGCATCCCGGCGCGGGTGCGGCAGATCCTGAACGTGGAGAGCGGCTACAACGACGGCCTCATCTCGCCGCTGTTCGCGATGTCGGTCGCGATCGCCGTCGCGCTGCCGAGCATCTTGAAGGTGGCGAACACCGGCACGCAGCTCTCCGGCGCGGGCGAGAAGGAGGTCGAGAAGAACCTCTCCGACGCCGCCTACGCGTTCTTCGGAGCGGTGCCCGCCACCGTCGTCGCGATCGTGGTGGGCATCCTGATCGGCGGGGTCCTCGGGCTCCTCACCCGGTGGGCCGCCGACCGGGGCTGGGCGACGGCCTCCGGCATCCGCTTCGTGATGCTGATCGCGCCGCTGCTGACCTATGGAGTCGCGACGCTGCACGACGTGGACGCGAACGGTTTCGTCGCGGCGTTCGTCGCCGGCGTGATGTTCCGCGTCACCCGCACCCGCCGCCGCGAGCTGCGGGCGGTCCCGGAGGACGAGCTGCTGCTGGTCGAGGAGGCCAGCAAGGTCGCGTCCGACTTCGTCTGGTTCATCCTCGGCGGGATGACGACGGCGGTGATCGTGGAGGGCATCGACTGGCGGGTGCTGGTGATCGCCGTGCTGGCGCTCACGCTGTTCCGGGCCGTGCCGGTCTACGTGTCCATGCTCGGCTCACCCGTGACCTGGCGGGAGCGCACCTACATCGGGCTGATCGGTCCGCGCGGCACCGCGTCGATCGTGTTCGGCCTGCTCGCGTACAACCACCTCCCGGACAGCGACAGCGGGGACGTGCTCAGCGTGACCGTGCTGACGGTGGTGGGCAGCATCGTGCTGCACGGCGTCGTGACCCCGCTCGTGCTGCGGCGGGTGCCGCCGGCGGCCGCGGGCGCGGACGGCGGAACGGCCGCCGCCCGGGTGGGCGACGGCCGTTCCGTCGGTGAGGTGGACTGATCCGCTCCGGCGTCAGTCGACCGCCGGCCGCGGCCGCTGGGCGGCGACCGACGCCGTGTCAACGACCGGCTCGATGAGCGCGCCGGTCTCGCCGGCCACCCGGCTCGCGATCAGGCCGAGGTCGGTCTCCTCGAGCTCCTCGCGGGCGGCGGCGTCGGGCCCGGCCGAGGCCATCGCCCCCACCGGGACCGGCTGGCGCTCGCCGGCCTCTGCGCCCTCGCGGGCGGCTGCCGCCTCCGCGCTGGCGTCCGCGGCCTCCTGCAGCGCCGACTTCGCCCGCAGCGGCGGGGTCTTGAAGAACAGCGACAGGATGAACGCCACGAGGACCACGAACATCGCGACCCAGTAGACCTGCACGGCCGAGTTGTTGAACGCGACCAGGAACGGCTTCGAGAGCCGCGGGTCGGCGTTGTTCAAGAAGGACGTGTCGTTCGTGGCGGAAGTGTCGTTCGTGCCGGTGCCCTTCTTGAGCTGCGTCTGCACGACGGGCACGAGCGTGTCCACGAAGGCGGAGCGCGCAGCCGGGTCGGAGAAGTCCAGCGTGACCGTGCCGTCGCTCGCGACCTTGGCGTACGGGGCCTGCGCCTCGATCTTGGTCGCCGCGGTCTGGATCGCCTGCTGCTGGGCGGCGGCCTCCGCCTGGGCCTGGGCCTGGGGCGGGATGTGGCCGGCGGCGACCTGACCGGCGACGGCCTGCGTGGCCGCGGCCTTGGCGCCGTCGACCGACTTCTGCAGCGCCTGCTGCGTGCGTGCGGTCGCCTTGCTGATGATCGGCGTGTAGGCCTGCTCCATGATCTGCTTGTTCTCCGGCGCCGAGGCGACCGACGGGGTCAGCGCGGCGTCGAGGGCGCTGGTCAGCGTCGGCTTGTCGGTCAGAGCGGTCTGGATGTTCGTCGGGAACACCGTGAACAGCAGCGACAGCAGCACGGCGGTGCCGAGCGTTCCACCGATCTGGCGGAAGAACGTCGAGGCGCTGGTGGCCACACCCATGTCGCGGAGGCCGACCGAGTTCTGGCTGGCGATGGTCAGTGTCTGCATGAGCTGGCCGAGGCCGAGGCCGATGAGCAGCATCGCGCCGGCGATGAACCAGTACGAGTCGCCGAACTTGAGGAAGGTCAGGTAGAAGAATCCGCCCGCGAGCATCGCGGTACCGATGATCGGGAACTGCCGGTAGTGGCCGGTGCGGGCGATGATCTGGCCGGAGGCGATGGAGGAGATCATCAGGCCGAGGATCATCGGGAGGAGCTGCAGGCCCGACAGGGTCGGCGAGGAGCCGAGCACGATCTGCAGGTAGAGCGGGAGGGTCAGCATCGCGCCGAACATGCCGAAGCCGACGAGCACGCCCATGACGGTCGCCATCGAGAAGGTGCTGGAGCGGAACAGCTTGAGCGGGATGAGCGCGTCGTCCTTCATCGCCATCTCGATGAAGATGAAGGCGATGATGCCGACGGCGCCGATCACGTAGCAGGAGATCGATGCGGCGCTGCCCCAGCCCCAGTCACGACCCTGCTCGGCCACGAGGAGCAGCGGGACGAGGGCGACGATGACGCCCGCGGCGCCCCACCAGTCGATGCGCGCGGAGCCGCGGTCGTGCTTCGGCAGGTGCAGGAAGCGCAGCACCATGAACAGCGCGGCGATGCCGATCGGCACGTTGATGAGGAACACCCAGCGCCAGCCGGCGATCCAGAGGATCTGGTTCGCGCCGGCGAACAGCCCGCCGATCAGCGGGCCGATGAGGCTGGAGATGCCGAAGACCGCGAGGAAGTAGCCCTGGTATTTGGCGCGCTCGCGCGGGGCGAGCATGTCGCCCATGATCGCGAGCGGCATCGACATCAGACCGCCGGCGCCGAGGCCCTGGATGGCGCGGAACGCCGCGAGCTCGAGCATCGAGGTCGAGAACGACGCCAGGATCGAGCCGACGATGAAGATGCCGATGGCGATGATGAACAGCGGCCGGCGCCCGAAGATGTCCGAGAGCTTGCCGTAGATCGGCGTCGAGATCGTCGAGAGGATGAGGTAGCCGGTGGTGACCCAGGCCTGCTGGCTGAGGCCGTGCAGGTCGTCGCCGATCGTGCGGATCGCGGTTCCGACCACCGTCTGGTCGAGGGCCGACAGGAACATGCCGGCCATCAGGCCGAAGATCACGAAAAGGATCTGCCGGTGCGACATGATCGGTTTGGGTGCGGCCGTTGCCGCGCTGGTCTGACTGGACATCTGTCTCCGTGTCGAGAGTCGTGTGAGGGGACGCCCGTCACGCGGAGCGTCACACCGGTGTGGGGCAAAGAATTTTGCGGAGAGTGCAAAGTTACACCCAGTGCGAGTCTTTCGGCAACGCGAGACTACGCCTTCGGGGGGCTCGTTCGCCATGGGCGAACGGTCGTGCGAGTTCCGCGCGACGACGCGGTTCCCAGCGGCTTTCGCGGAGCGCCTGTGTGCCCCGTACAGGTGCCGCATAACTGCCGGGGGTACCGTGGCCGACGAATCCCGTCACCCTCCGAGTCATCCCCGAAGGTCGTATGAGTTCTCTCAGCCGTTCCCGCCGTGTGTTCGCCGTCGCCGCGACCGCTGCCGCCGCCGCACTCCTGTTCACGGGGTGCGCAGGCGAGCCGTCACCGGTCATGAAGGCGATCGCGGGCGCGGCGCCGGTCGCCCAGCCGACGAACGCGATCGTCTCGGGCATCGAGCCGGCCGCGGGCAGCGTCGCGGGAGGCACGGCCACGATCGCGGGCACCGACCTCCAGCACGTCGCCTCCGTCCAGATCGGCGGGCAGCCCGCACCGGTCACGCAGGCCACGGCGGACAAGGTCGTGGTCGCCGTCCCGCAGGCGGCGAACTGGGCCGCGGGACCGGTGCCGATCACGGTCACGGCGGCGGACGGCAAGGTCGTCCCGACCGCAGGCAAGACCTACACCTACCAGGTGCAGACCCCGGTGGACCGGCAGCTGGCGTACGCGATGGCCCACTGGAACGACTACAACACCGCCGAGTACGGGGACCTCAACCCGGTCGGCGGCGACTGCGCCAACTTCGTCAGCCAGACCCTGATCGCGCGCGGTTGGCAGATGAACTCCGACTGGTACAACCACGACGCCGCAGCCGACTGGAGCCCGGCGTGGGGCTACGTGCCGGCGATGGACGACTACTTCCGCGAGAACGCGGCGCAGCTGGGACTCACCGAGTACTCGTTCGACCAGCGCGACAAGATCAAGGTCGGCGACATCGTGATGTTCGACTGGAACAACAACAACTCGCTCGACCACGTGCAGATCGTCTCGGCGGTGAACAACGTGAACGGCAAGATCACCATCGAGATGGCCGGCCACAACACCGACACCGACTACCGCGACCTCGACCACACGATCACCGTCGAGCACCCGGGCGCGACCGGTCACTTCTGGAGTCTCTCAAAGTAGAGGCCCCGTTCGGCGCGAGACCGGGAGTGCGCTGAGCGAATCGCCCGGGCGCGCGTCTATGCTCGGTGCGTGAACCCGACCGGTCCCCGCCGCCCCCGACGGAACCCGCTGCTGCGGTCGAGCCGTCCCGGCCTGCTCGTCGCGGCCGCCGCCGCCACCCTCCTCGTCTTCTCCGGCTGCTCGGCCGGCACTCCTGGCCAGCCGCAGGCCAAGCCCTCCGGCCACGCCACGCCGACGGCGTCGCACACGCCGCGTCCGCTGCCGACCAGTACGCCGACGGCCGCGGCCGCGGGCTTCGACAAGCACGCCCAGTCGATCGACGACCCCACGAGCACGTGGGTCGTCGTGAACAAGCCGCGGCCGCTGAACCCGATCAACTACACTCCCGCCTCGCTCGTCTACCCCGAGGTGACCTACGTGAACCGCCAGCCGATGCGGCCGGAGGTGGCGGAGGCCCTCGTCCGGATGTTCCAGGCGGGCAAGAAGGAGGCCGGCCTGGACTTCTCGGTGCAGAGCGCCTACCGGTCGTTCGAGTCGCAGACCAACGTGTACAACGAGGATGCCGCGCGCAACGGGAAGGCCTACGCCGACACGGACACCGCGCGTCCGGGCCACAGCGAGCACCAGACCGGGCTCGCCGTCGACATCAGCGCGGTCCCGGCGAAGTGCTCGCTCGACGCGTGCTTCGCTCACACGCCGCAGGGGGAGTGGCTGGCGGCCAACGCCTGGCGCTTCGGCTTCCTGCTGCGCTACCCGGCCGACAAGGTGCCCGTCACCGGGTTCGCGTTCGAGCCCTGGCACTTCCGCTTCGTCGGCGAGCCGCTGGCCGCCCAGCTGAAGTCGACGGGGATCACCACGCTGGAGGAGTTCTTCGGCGTCCCGGGCGGGACCGAGTACCACTAGGTCGCCGCGGCGCTACCCGTAGTACGGCCGCGTGCACGTGACCTGCGCCGCCGTCTGCCCGTGGACGTTCGACGGCAGCTCCACCGCGGCCTCCCCGGCCGGCGCCTCGGTCTCCGCGGGCGCGGGAGCGGGCTCCTCGGCTCCGGGCGCCGCCTCGGAGCCGAGCCCGGTGTCGCCGGTCAGCGTCACGGGGCGGTCCTCGCGCAGGGCCGACATCAGCAGCTCGGCCTCATCGGCGGTCGGCGCGACGCCGTCGCCGTCGAGCTGATTGGGGTACTGCACGAAGACGACCTTCGAGACGTCGACGTTCTTGAGCGCCACGCCCAGCGAGGCGATCGTCGTGATGTCCTTGAGGCTCTCGGAGAGCAGGATGTTGTCGGCCGCCGCCTTCGCCAGCGCGTACACCTTCACCGGGTTCGCCAGCGTGTCCGCGCTCTGGATGGTCCGGACCAGCGAGGAGAGGAACACCTGCTGGTTGCTGATCCTGGCGAGGTCGGAGCCGTCGCCCACCGCGTACCGGGAGCGCAGGAAGGCCAGCGCCTGCTGGCCCTGGAGCGTGTTCTCGCCGGCCTTCACGTCGAGGCCCGTGTACTTGTCGAAGATGTCACCGCCCACGCACACGGGCACTCCGCCGACCGCATTGGACATCTCGATGACGCCGTCGAACTCGATCACCCCGGCGTAGTCGATCTCGAGCCCGGTGAGCTGCTTGACCGTCAGCACCGTGCAGGCCAGGCCGCCGTAGCTCAGGGTGGTGTTGAGCTTCTGGCGGCTCATCGCGCCGTGACTGCCCCCATCGGGCTTCGGGCAGGACGGGATCGGGACGTACATGTCGCGCGGGAGGCTGACGACCGTGGCGTTCTTGTGGTCGGCGGAGACGTGCAGCAGCATCGTCACGTCGTTGAGCGCCGCGTCGCGGACGTCGTAGGCCGGGTTCCCTCCGCCGCTGTCGCTGCCCGCGAGGAGGACATTGAAGGCGCCGTCCACCGCGCCGACGTGCGGCGTCAGCGGCTTGCCCGCCTCGTCGACGAGCTGCACGCCGTCTTTGGAGCTCACGGCCGCGACGACGTCGAGGGCCGCGTAGGCGGCGAGGACGCCGGCGCTCACGGCGACGACGGCGACCGCCTTCCCGGCCAGCGCGGCGGCCGATGTGAGCGTCCGCCTGGGCCTCAGCCTGCCGTGCCGGGCGATGGGCAGTCCCGCCCGTCCGGCCTGGGCTCGTCTCTCCTGGGCTCGCGCCTCGGCGCGGGTCGGGGTCTCGTGCATCGGGCCAGGCTAGCGGCCGATTCTGAATGTAAGACCTAAGCCGTGAAGATTTCATCCAGTCGGCGATATCGTGTCGAACCCGATACCGCCAGACCTGGAATGCGGTAGACACCTCAGTACAGTTGGAGCATGGTCATCGACGCGCAGGCGGTGCAGCAGACGGAGTCCGCGCGGCAGCGCGCACTGGCCGGCCTCCGGGTGCTGGACACCGGGCCGGAGGCCCGCTTCGACCGGATCACCCGGCTGGCCCAGCAGCTGTTCGCCGTCCCGATGGTGAGCATCACGCTCCTCGACGGCGACCGGCAGTGGCGCAAGTCGCACATCGGGCTCACCACCGAGGCGCCGCGCGAGAAGGCGTTCTGCGACATCACCGCCCGGCAGGACTCGACCCTGATCGTCGACGACGCGCTGGCCGACGAGCGGTTCGCGGACAACCCCTTCGTGGTCGGCGACCCGCACCTCCGCTTCTACGCGGGCGAGCCCCTGCACGCCCCGGGCGGGGAGGCCGTCGGAACCCTCTGCGTGCTCGACACCGAGCCGCACACGCTCACCCCCGAGCAGGCGACCGTGCTGCGCGACCTCGCCGACTGGGTGCAGGACGAGCTGAACCGCGACGACGAGCTCGACCGGGCGGCCATCGCCCAGAAGGGCCTGCTGCCGCGCCGCAAGCCGCGGGCCCGCGGCTTCGATGTCGCGGCCGCCTGCGAGTCCTCGCACGGCGTCTCCGGCGACTTCTACGACTGGTACGACGTCGGCGACGACTTCTGTGTGACGGTCGGGGACGTGATGGGCAAAGGGCTCGCCGCCGCGATCGTCGGCGCCTCGGTCCGCACCGCGTTGCGCAGCGCGATGGACTTCGCCGACCTCGAGGACTCGGTCGACGCCGCGTCGCGCCTGGTCGAGGAGGACCTCGACCAGCTCGCCACCTACGTCACCCTCTTCCACGCCAAGGTGCACGCCGACGGCGCGGTCGACTACGTCGACGCCGGCCACGGTCTCGCGCTCGTCGTGCGCGACCGGGGGCCGCTGGAACGGCTGCAGAGCAGCGCCCTCCCGCTCGGCATTCCCGCGCCGGAGCCGCGCACACCCGACCGCGTGCTGCTCGGCCCGAACGACGCCCTGGTCTGCGTGAGCGACGGCGCCCTGGACGCGCTCGGCGGCGACAGGGCGTTCCCGGTGCTGGAGGCCATCGTGCGCGGCAACGCCACCGCGGGCGGCGCGGTCTCCCGCATCCTCAGCGCCGCGCGCGCCGGCGTGCCGATCGACGACGTGACCGCCGTGATCGTCCGCCGGAGCAGCCGGTGAGCCGCGTTCCCTGCGCCGGTCAGGCGGGGCCGGAGCCGGGTCAGCCGCCCAGGGCGTCGCCCACGATGCGCTTGGCCTCCTCCTGCACCTCGCGCAGGTCGTCCTCGCCCGCGAAGCTCTCCGCGTAGATCTTGTAGACGTTCTCGGTGCCGCTGGGGCGCGCGGCGAACCAGGCGGTCGCCGTCTCGACCTTGACGCCGCCGAGCGGGGCGTCGTTGCCCGGCGCACGGCTCAGCTTGGCCGTGATCGGCTCCCCGGCGAGCTCGGTCGCGGCGATCGCGTCGCCGTCGAGCTTGCCGAGGGCGGCCTTCTGCTCCGGGCTGGCCGGCGCGTCCACCCGCTGATAGACCGGGTCGCCGAAGCGCTCGGTCAGCTCGCGGTAGAGCTGGGAGGCCGACTTGCCGGTCACGGCGCGGATCTCGCTCGCGAGGAGGGCGAGCAGGATGCCGTCCTTGTCGGTCGTCCACGCCGAGCCGTCGAAGCGCAGGAAGCTCGCGCCGGCGCTCTCCTCGCCCCCGAAGCCGACCGAGCCGTCGATCAGGCCGGGGACGAACCACTTGAAGCCGACCGGGACCTCCCAGAGCCGCCGGCCCAGCGACTCCGCGACGCGGTCGATCATCGACGACGACACCAGGGTCTTGCCGACCGCGGCGTCCTTCCGCCAGCCGGTGCGCGTGGTGAACAGGTAGTCGATCGCGACGGCCAGGTAGTGGTTCGGGTTCATCAGGCCGCCGTCGGGCGTCACGATCCCGTGCCGGTCGGCGTCGGCGTCGTTGCCGGTGAGGATGTCGAACTCGCCGCTGCGCGCGACCACGGACGCCATCGCGGAGGGGCTGGACGGGTCCATCCGGATCTTGCCGTCCCAGTCGAGCGTCATGAAGCCCCAGGTCGGGTCGACGTCCGGGTTCACCACGGTGAGGTCGAGCTCGTAGCGGTCGGCGATCGCCTGCCAGTAGTGCACGCTCGCGCCGCCGAGCGGGTCGGCGCCGATGCGGATGCCGCTCTCCTTGATCGCCTTCACGTCGATGATGTTCTCGAGGTCGGCCACATAGTTGCCGCGGAAGTCGTAGGTCTCCACGCCGCTCGGCTCGGACATCCGGACGTCGCGCAGCCCATCCGCGATGATCTCGTTCGCGCGCTTGGCGATCCAGCTCGTCGCGTCGGTGTCGGCCGGGCCGCCGTGCGGCGGGTTGTACTTGAAGCCGCCGTCGCGCGGCGGGTTGTGGCTCGGCGTGACCACGATGCCGTCGGCCTGGTCCGGGTGACCCGCCTTGTTGTAGGCGATGATCGCGTGCGAGACCGCGGGCGTCGGCACCCAGTCGTCGAACTCGTCCACCAGCACGCGCACCTCGTTGCCGACCAGCACGGCCAGCGCCGTCGTGGTGGCGAACTCGCTGAGCAGGTGGGTGTCCGCGCCGATGAACAGCGGGCCGGTGATGCCCTGCGCGTTGCGGTACTCGACGATCGCCTGCGTGGTCGCGGCGATGTGGTCCTCGTTGAAGGCGGTGTCGAGCGACGAGCCGCGGTGGCCGGAGGTGCCGAACACCACGCGCTGCTCCGGGATGCTCACGTCGGGCTTCAGCTCGTAGTACGCGCGCCGCAGGGCGTCGACGTCGATGAGGTCGGAGGGCTGCGCGGGGGTGCCTGCTCGTTCGTCCATGCGACTACTCTTCCACGGCGGCGGGGAACGGGCGAGGGCCGGGCCGACGCGCCTCGCTAAGCTGAGGGCCATGTCCTCCGCGCCCGCCGACCCCACTGCCGAGTTGCCCGCGTCCGTGGACGAGGTCTACAGCTTCCTCGGGCCGTCCGGCACGTTCACGGAAGCCGCGCTCGCGCAGGTCCCGGAGGCCCGCGGCAAGAGCTGGCGGGCCGTCAACAACGTCGGGGAGGCGCTCGCCGACGTGGTCGCCGGCCGGAGCGTCGCGGCGATGATCGCCATCGAGAACTCGATCGAGGGCGGCGTCTCGGTCGCCCAGGACGCCCTGGCGACGATCCCGGGCCTGCGGATCGTGGGCGAGTACCTCGTCCCGGTGAACTTCGTGCTCGTCGCACGCCCGGGCACGCCGCTGGCCGACGTGCGGACGATCAACGCGCATCCGGTCGCCTATGCGCAGTGCCACCAGTGGCTGGACGCGCACCTCCCGGCGCACGGCCACCTGCCCGCCTCCAGCAACGTCGCCGCAGCGGCGTCGCTGTTCGAGGGGAGCACCGCGGACGCCGCGATCGCCCCGCCCGGCATCGTCGACCACCACGACGTGACGGTGCTCGCCGAGAACATCGGCGACAACCCCAACGCGGTCACCCGCTTCGTCCTGGTCAGCACCTCCCGCACCGTGCCCGCGCCGACCGGCGCGGACAAGACCAGCCTGATCGCCGAACTCCCCGACGACCGGCCGGGCTCGCTCCTGGACCTGCTGGAGCAGTTCTCCACCCGCGGCATCAACCTGAGCCTGATCGAGTCGCGGCCGATCGGCGACGCACTCGGCCGGTACCGGTTCGTCATCGACGCGGACGGCCACATCCACGACGAGCGCGTCGCGGACGCCCTGCTCGGCCTCCGCCGGTTCAGCCCGTCGGTGATCTTCCTCGGGTCGTACCCGCGCGCCGACGGCGCCCGGGTGGACTTCGACCAGCGCTACCGCGACGACGTGTTCACCGAGGCGCGCGAGTGGCTCGCCACGTTGGTCGACGACCACGGTGCCGCTTCCGGCGACCGCGGGTAAGCTGCGCAGCAGGGAGCGCTCCCACCGCGCGAGCGGCGGCCTGACGACCGGCTGAGCGGCACAGGGAGGTCGGGATGATCGTGGACGACGAGCAGAAGGACGCCGCGCGCGGCATCGACCCCCGCTACGACCCCCAGTTCCAGCGCGGCTACCGCCCCCAGCCCGGCGAACGCGCCCGCACCCGGTTGCGCCCCGCGCCCGCGCCCGCTCCCTCCCTGCCGGAGCGCGCACACGACGACGAGGACAGGGCGCCGGCCGAGGCGGCCGCGCTCTCCATCGCCCCGGTCGCGATGCCCCGGGCGGTCTCCGCCCCGGCGCAGCCTCCCGCCGCCGAGGCCGCGCTCGAACGGGAGGCCGTCCGCGCCGCGCCCGCTCCCGGCATCCTCGACCGGCTCGAGCTCTCACCCCGCCGCAACCCGCTGATGCTCGCGCTCTGGCTGATCGCGGGCGGCTTCGTGGTGCTGGGCATCGTGCTCTACTCGGTCTCGGTGAGCCTGTCGTACACCGGCTCCACCCCCTCGACCGACGTCGGCTCGCTCGTGATCTCGCAGCTCGGCTGGATGCTCGCCGGCCCGCTGATCACGGTCGGGCTGCTGACGCTGGTCGGACTGCTGTTCCTCACGGCGCTGGCAGGTCGCGGGCGCAGACGGCCGCCCGACCAGGAGGCCGACGGCGAGCTCCCCGACGACGAGCCGTAGGCCACCGGGCCGGGACCGGCCGCGGGCTGCACAATAGGAGACCTATGGCCTCCGACCCGACCCCGCCCGCCGACTCCTTCCCGTACGTCGCGCCGCCGCCCCCGCCGCCGACCGGAGCCGACCCGGGTGGGCAGGCTGCCGCGCCGTTCGCGCCGTCTCCGTACGCGCCGTCTCCGGCGGCCTCGTATCCGCCTGGGGCCTATCCGCCCGGGGCCTATCCGCCTGGGGCGTATCCGCCTGGCGCCTATCCACCGGCGGCCTCTCCGTACGGGTCCTACCCGCCCGCGCCGACGACGAACGTCCTGGCCATCGTCGGGTTCGTCGCCTCGTTCTTCGTCGGCCTCGCCGGGATCATCTGCGGGCACATCGCGCTCTCCCAGATCCGCCGGACGGGGGAGAAGGGGCGCGGCCTCGCGCTCGCCGCGACGATCATCGGGTACGTCCAGGTCGCCCTCTGGTTCCTCTGGATCGCCGCGGTGATCCTGATCGCGGTGGCGGGCGGCGTCGCCCACACGGTCGCGGCGGAGGCCTCCGCCTCGCCGAGCGCGCCGAATTCGGACTGCATCACGCTGGAAAGCGCGGCGCAGTCGCTGTCGAACTCGCTCACCAACCTCGAGGCCTCCGACTGGCGGAACGCCCCGGGAGACGCGAAGGCCAAGGTCGTCGAGGCGTGGACGCGCTTCGAGGATCAGACGTCGTCGATCGCCGACCAGACGATGAGCGACGGGATCAACACCGAGGACGACAACCTCAGCGCCCTCAGCACGGCCCTCGTCGACTACGAGGCGGCGGCGCCCGGCCAGGGCGACCAGGCCGCGGTGACGAACGCGTTGACGAAAGCCTCGGACGGCCTCCGCACGCTCACGTCCACCTGCGGGTGAGCCCGCCCGGTTGAGCCCGGCCCGCTAGCGCGGCACCCGCACCCGCAGGCCCTGCGGGTCGACGGCGATGCCGAGCCGGACGACCTCGCCGAACCCGTCGCCGTCCAGCTCGAACGGCTCCGGATCGTCCAGCTCGACCGCTACCGTGGCGCCGCGCAGGTAGCTGAGCCGCGTGCGGATCGCCTTGTCGGTGAAGCGGATGATCCGCCTCCCGAGCGAGCTCCTGTGCAGCACCCGGTTCTCCCAGGTGACCTTGCGCCAGATCGCCAGCCAGCCGAACGCCGTCACCGGCTGCAGGACGGCGATGTCGATCAGGCCGTCGTCCACCTCGCTGTCCGGGATGAGCTGCATGTTGCCGGGGAGGCTGCCGCAGTTCGCGAACAGGATGGTGCTGACGTGCGCGGTGCGCTCCGCGTCGTCGTCGATCCCGAACCGGACCCGGACCTTGCGCGAGCGCGGCCAGGACCGGAAGGCCGACTCGACGTAGGCGAGCCAGCCGACCCGGCGCTTGAGCTCCGGGCGCGTGGTCTCGATCATCCGGGCGTCGAAGCCGATGCCGGCCATGACGAGGAAGGCGTGCTCGCTGCTGCTCCCGTCCGGCCGCTCGGCGGTGGCCAGACCGATGTCGATGCGGCGGGTGACGCCGCCGAACGCGACGGCGACCGCCTCCTCCAGGCCGGTGAACGGGACGCCGATGTTGCGGGCGAGGAGGTTGCCCGTGCCGCCGGGCAGCAGGCCCAGCGTCGCGTCCTGGTCGCGCAGCGCCTCCGCGACAGCGCGGACGGTGCCGTCGCCTCCCGCGGCGAGCACGAGCGTCGCACCGCGTTCGAGCGCCTGCCGGGTCTGCCCCTGGCCGCCGTCCTCCGGCGTCGTCTCGAACCAGAGCAGGTCGACGTCGCGCTCCGCGGCCGCGCGCGCCTCCACCACCGCCCGCACCCGGGGCACGTCCACCCGCACAGGGTTGTAGACGACGGCGACCGTCGTGCCGCTCGTCCCCTCCCGATCGTCCACGGGTTCACGCTACTCGACGGCGATAAGCTGGGGCAGTGATCGATCCCGTCCTGCTGCGCGAGAACCCCGATGTCGTCCGACGTTCCCAGGAGGCCCGCGGCGACTCCGTGCAGCTGGTCGACGAGGCCCTGCAGGCCGACATCGAGCGCCGTGCCGCGATCACCGCGTTCGAGGAGCTGCGCGCCGAGCAGAACGCGTTCGGCAAGCAGGTGGCCCAGGCGCCCAAGGACCAGAAGCAGGCGCTCGTCGCCCAGGCGCAGGCGCTCGCCGGCCGGGTGAAGGAGGCGCAGCAGGCGGCGAACACCGCCGAGGCCCACTTCGACGCGGTGCTGCGGCGCATCGGCAACCCGATCGTCGACGGCGTCCCGAGCGGCGGCGAGGACGACTTCATAGTGCTCAAGGAGGTCGGCGGCGTCCCGGAGTTCGACTTCGAGCCGCGCGACCACCTGGAGCTGGGCGAGCTGCTCGGCGCGATCGACATGGCCCGCGGGGCCAAGGTCGCGGGAGCCCGGTTCTCCTTCCTGCGCGGCGTCGGCGCCCGCCTGGAGATCGCCCTGATGAACATGGCGCTCGACAAGGCGGTGGCGAACGGCTTCGTGCCGATGATCACGCCCACCCTGGTGAAGCCGGAGGTGATGCAGGGCACCGGCTTCCTCGGCTCGCACGCCGACGAGGTGTACCACCTGGCCGACGACGACCTCTACCTCACCGGCACGAGCGAGGTCGCGCTCGCCGGGTACCACGCGGACGAGATCCTCGACGTCTCGGAGCCGCTGCGCTACGCCGGCTGGTCCACCTGCTACCGGCGCGAGGCCGGCTCGGCGGGCAAAGACACCCGCGGAATCATCCGCGTGCACCAGTTCAACAAGCTGGAGATGTTCGTCTACACCCTCCCGGAGAACGCGGAGGCCGAGCACGCCCGGCTGCTCGCCTGGCAGGAGGAGATGATGCAGGCTCTCGGGCTCAGCTACCGCGTCATCGACACCGCGGCCGGCGACCTCGGGTCGAGCGCCGCGCGCAAGTACGACGTGGAGGCCTGGATCCCGACGCAGGGCCGCTACCGCGAGCTGACCTCGACCTCCAACTGCACCACCTTCCAGGCCCGCCGCCTGGAGATCCGCTACCGCACCGAGTCGGGCAAGACCGCCCCGGTCGCGACGCTGAACGGCACCCTGGCCACGACCCGCTGGCTGGTCGCCATCCTGGAGACGCACCAGCGCGCCGACGGCTCGGTGCTGGTCCCGGAGGCGCTGCGGCCGTACCTCGGCGGCCTTGAGGTCCTGGAGCCGATCGCGCAGTGAGCACCGAGGCCGGGAGCGACCGTCTGCTGATCGCGCTCGACGTGGACGGCACCCTGATCCACGAGGACGAGTCCGTCGGCGAGGCCGTGCTGGCCGCGGTCACGCGCGTCCGGGAGGCCGGGCACGAGGTGATGCTGGCCACCGGCCGCAGCTGGGAGACGGCGAGGGGGATCCACGAGAAGTTCGGGCTGACCAGCAAGTTCGTCGTGTGCGCCAACGGCGCGCTGACGATGATGCGCGACGAAACCGTCGAGGGCGGTTACCGGCGCGAGTTCATCGAGACGTTCGATCCGACCGAGGTGCTGCGCACCATCCGGCCGCACCTGCCCTCCGGCAGCTTCATGGTCGAGGACCCGACCGGCTTCCGCCGCTACACCGAGGGCATGACCGACTGGGAGCTGGTGAACGCCGAGCAGGTCTCCTTCGAGGAGCTGGCCGAGCACCCGGCGACCCGCGTCGTGGTGGTGTCGCCGCAGCACGACGAGGAGGAGTTCCTCGCCATCGTCGAGCGCATGGGTCTGCAGCGGGTGAGCTACTCGATCGGCTGGACCGCCTGGCTCGACATCTCCCCGGACGGCATCAGCAAGGCGACGGCGATGGAGCGGGTGCGGCACGCGCTCGACATCCCGCCGTCCCGGCTGGTCGCCGTCGGCGACGGCCGCAACGACCTCGAACTGCTGCAGTGGGCGGGCGCCGAGGGGCGCAGCGCCGCGATGGGGCAGGCTCCGGACGAGGTGAAGGCGGCGGCCACGGAGGTCACCGGCTCCGTCGCCGAGGACGGACTCGCGGCGGTTCTCGACTCCCTCTGAGCGCCGTCGCCGGGCGCGTCCCTGGCCTCTCTCTGAACGGGACGGCAGACGGCGGAAGCCTCCCGATCCGGCCCCTGACCGGGCATTACCTCACCCAGAGCATTGCCAGGAGCCTGTGTCAGAGTTGTGAATGGTGTGTGCCCTCTCAGGCGCCGCCATCGCGACGTCGTCCGACGAGAGGGAGTGAATGAACGAGTTGCCCACCCGCGCCCAGGCGCGAGCGCAGGAGAAGTCGGCCGGCCCTTCGGTGGCCAGGCACGGACGCCTCAAGCGGCATTCTCCCTTCACGACCGTCGCGGCCCTGCTCCTCGGCGTGCTCGCCGTCGCGGGGATCAGCACCGCCGGCGTCGCGGCGTACGCCACGTACGACGTGGCCGCCAGCCTCAAGCCCGCGGTCAAGCTCGTCAACGCCAAGGGCCAGGTCGTCACGCCGGGCATCGGCGCGATGGACGGCGCGTTCAACGTCCTCCTCGCGGGCTCGGACTCCGGCGGCGGCAACAAGGCCTACGGCGACCGCGGCGAGAACCTCAACGACGTGACGATGCTGCTGCACGTCTCCGCCGATCACAAGAACGCCACCGTCGTCAGCTTCCCGCGCGACATGTACGTGCCCATCCCGTCCTGCCCGGACGGCAAGGGCGGCAGCTACGACGCGATGAGCCGCCAGAAGATCAACAACACCTTGAGCTACGGCGGCCTGGCCTGCACGGTGCTCACCGTCGAGAAGCTGACCGGGCTCGACATCCCCTACGCGGGCGTCATCGAGTTCGACGGCGTGATCGAGATGTCCAACGCCGTCGGCGGCGTGGACGTCTGCGTGGCGGGCGACATCAAGGACCCGTACACCGGCCTGGACGTCAAAGCGGGCGAGAACACCCTGCAGGGCCAGCAGGCGCTGGCGTTCCTCCGCACCCGTCACGGCGTCGGCGACGGCTCGGACCTCGGCCGGATCAGCAACCAGCAGGTGTTCCTCTCCTCGCTGGTCCGCACGATCAAGAGCGCGGACACGCTGGCCAACCCGGTCAAGGTCTACGCGCTCGCCAAGGCCGCGACCAGCAGCATCTCGCTGTCCGAGAGCCTGAACAACCCGACCACGATCGCCTCGATGGCGATGGCGCTCAAGAACGTCGACGTCGCCAAGGTCGTGTTCGTGCAGTACCCCAACCACTACGAGGGCGACGGCGTCGCGCCTACCAAGGACGCCGCGAGCACGCTCATGACGGCGCTCCACGACGACAAGCCGGTCACGCTGACCGGCGACACCGGCGTCGGCTCGGAGGCGGCCCCCGGAGCGCAGGCTCCGGCCGCGCAGGCTCCCGCGACGCAGGTCCCGGCCACGCAGGCGCCGGCCACGCAGGCGCCGGGCGGCACCTCGGCCACGGCTCCGGCCGACGGCTCGTCCGTCCAGCTCCCGTCCGACGTGCACGGCCAGACGGCCGCGCAGGTCACCTGCTCGAAGCCGTTCCAGGACTGACCGGCGCTGCTCGGCTGAGCATGGCGGGAATGAACCGCCGTGGTGCAGACTTGAACACAGTGGAGATTCGTCCTCCGCTCACACACCTCATCGTGTAACTACCTCGCGCCGGCTCCCCGGCGGACCAAGGCGGCACTTGAAGCCCGCGGTCCGCCGCGGTGAAGACAGAAGGCCACGGCATGACACGACCCGACACGACATCCTCGGACGTCACCCGCGAGCCCGAGCACGCGACCACGCTGCTGCGGGCCGCCGGGTTCTCCTACTTCCCCGTCGCGCTGCTCGCGCGGCTCCCGTACGCGATGATGGTCGTCGGCGTGCTGACGCTCGTCGTCTCGGCCCGCGGCGAGCTGTCGCTCGGCGGACTGACCTCCGCGATGGTCGGCCTCGGCACCGCGATCTTCGGCCCGCTGATCGGCGCCGCCGCCGACCGCATCGGCCAGCGCGGCGTCGTGCTCGCCGCCGGCATCGCGAACAGCGTCGTCCTCCTGGCGATGGCGTGGGTCGTCTTCAGCCCGGCCCCGGACGCGCTGGTCCTGCTCGTCGCGTTCCTGATCGGCGCGACCGCCCCGCAGGTGTCGCCCATGTCGCGCAGCCGGCTGGTGGGGATCATCGCCCGCCGTCTCCCGGGCGACCGTCACGCCGCCGTCCTGAACGGAACCATGGCGTACGAGTCCGCCGCCGACGAGGTCGTGTTCGTCTTCGGCCCGTTCATCGTCGGCCTGCTGGCGACGACGCTGAACCCGGCCGCCCCGATCATCGGCGCGGCCGTGCTGACCGTGCTGTTCGTGACCGCGTTCGCCCTGCACCGCAGCGGCTCCTTCCGTCCCACGACGGAGGACGGCCTCCCGGTGCGCCAGGCCCCCGCCCGCGAGCTGTTCCGGCCGGGGCTGGTCGCGGTGACGGTCGGCGTCCTCGGGATGGGCCTGTTCTTCGGCTCGATGCTCACTGCGCTCACCTCGTTCCTGTCGGACTTCGGCCACCCGGAGCAGGCCGGCCTGGTCTACGGCGTGATGGGCGTCGGCTCGGCCGCGCTGGCGCTCGGCGTGGCCTGGTTCCCGCTGCGGTTCTCGCTGCGCTGGCGCTGGCTGGTCTTCGCGGGCATCCTGGCGGCCTCCACCGCCGCGCTGCCGTTCGCGACCACCGTGCCCGGGATGATCCTGGTGCTGCTGGTGGCCGGCTTCGGCGTCGGCCCGACCCTGGTGACGCAGTACAGCTTCGGCGCGGAGCGCAGCCCGGTGGGCCGCTCGGCTACGGTGATGACGATCCTCGGCTCGGCGGTCATCGTCGGCCAGTCGGCGTCGTCGGCGCTGGTGGGCGCGCTCGCCCAGAACGTCGGAACGCACGCGGCGATGTTCGCCCCGATCGCGTCCGCGCTGATCGTGCTGGCCGCCGGCGTGGCGAATGTGCTCATCACGGGCCGCCGGCCGGCGAGCACCCGCGTCCGCTAGGCAGCGTGGTTCGCTAGGCAGCACGGTTCGCTAGAATCGGGCGACGCCGCTTCGCCGGCGCCGGGAGGGCTGTCCGAGCGGCCGATGGAGCCAGTCTTGAAAACTGGTGGGCAGAAATGTCTCGTGGGTTCGAATCCCACGCCCTCCGCCACAGATTATGCGTCTCGATCCCAGTAAATCACTGGGATCGAGCGATTGGCGCCGGACTGGCTCCACTCGATTTGACAACAAACTGACAACAAACGCTGGCGGAAGTCGGTCATCCGGGGCATGTTTGTGTGATCGCGAGCGTCGGAAAGCTCGATTGGCGGCGGCTACCGCTTCAATGTGGACATGATCGATGTCGGCTGGCTTCTCGATACGTGGCGCGCTGCGAAGTGGGAAGCGATCGTCATGATCTGGAACGCGATCGTGGCAGATGTCATTGCCTACCCGTGGTTCGCTCTCGTGCTCGCAATCCTTGTTTTAGGGGCCGGCGTCAAAGGGCTGGGCAAGCTAGCTAAGTACGTTGGCGGCGCTTACTGGTCTTCTCATCACTGAGGACGGACGCTCGGCGAGATGCGATCGTTCGACAGAGCGTCTGGCTGCGCCGTCCAGAGCTTCAGCTACTGCGTCGAGGTCGTCGTCGAAGAGGTCCGCGTAAACGTCCAGCGTCATCGCGGCGGAGGCGTGGCCGAGCATCCTCTGCACCGCCTTCACGTTGGCTCCTGCGCTCACGGCGAGGCTGGCGGCGGTGTGCCGCAGGTCGTGGACGGTCATCGGTTCTAGGCCGGCCCGGTCGAGTGCGCTCTTGAACCACGTCCGTTGCCCGCGTGTCGCGCGCTTCATGTGTTCACCGAACCGGCCGGAAAAGAGCAGGTCGTTCGGCTCCTTGCCTGCAGCTGCGCCGGCCAGCGCGTCGATGAGGAACGCCGGGAACGGTACCGACCTACGCTTGTGGCTCTTCGGAGTTCCGACGATGGTGGCAGGACCGACTTCTACCGCGTTCTCCGAGATGGCGAGTCGGCGACGAGTGAAGTCAACGTCGCGCACGCGGAGGGCGATGACTTCGCCCCAGCGAAGGCCAGTGTAAGCCAGGAGGAGAACGAGGGCTTCGTGTTTGCCGCTCGCGTAGGCGAGGTCGTGAACCTGTTGGTGGGTGAGGTACCGGTGAGCTCGGGGGACCTTGCGCGGCAGTCGCGATCCACGGGCTACGTTGACAGGCACGCGCCGGTCCTTCACGGCGATGTCGAGGATTCCGGCGAGGACACCGAACGCCCGCAAGACAGTCGTAGCCGACCTGCCGGCGCTTAGTGAGGTTACCCATGCCTGGACATCCGAGTGCCGAACATCGCCGACGGGAACTCTTCCCCAGCGTGGCTCGACCTGGAGCCGCCATGCAATCTCGAGCGGGCGGAGTGAGGAAGGCTTGAGGTGCGTCTGGTTCGCCAGCCACTCCACTCCGAGGGATGCGATAGTCACCCTCGCCGCGCTTGCATCGATGTACTCGCCACGGGCCTTGTTCGTCTCGACGGTGGCGAGGTAGAGCTCCGCTTCGCGCTTGGTCTTGAATCCTCGTTTCGTGGTCTGGCGGTGGTCGGGGGTTCGGTACATGACGCGATAGCGTCGGCCCCCGGCAGACTCATATGACAGAACGCTGCCCATTTCGCCCTCCTGTTAGGTCGCAGCCACCTCTTGGATGCCCGCAGAGGTGAGAAGGGCTGCCACTCGCTCCAGCTCGAGCTCGACCAGCTCCAGGCGTGCCTCGACGCTTGCGTCGAGTGTGAGATCAGAGTCTCCGGACGCCGCTCCGACATCGCGAACGATCCGAAGGCGGTCGAACTCGCGTCGAAGGGTGCCGAGCTCGCGGAGTGAACTCAGGACGGAGATGTCCACGCGTTCGGCGGCCCGTCGTGGCCGATACGAACTCGATGGAGTCGCTGAAAGCCAGCAATCGAACTCGGCCGCGGTCATTCCGTCGAAGTCCTCGCCGAGGTTTTGCAGGTCGAGTTGGGAGTCGGGCCGGCCGATGGGCGAGAGCAGCATGCTGATCGGCACGTCGAGGCCGCGCGCGATGTTCAGGAGCTGGCTGACGCTGATGTCGGCCTTCCTGCCCGATTCGATGTTCTCCAGGATTGCGGGGGTGATGTTCCCGCCGGGAATCGCATCTGCCAGGTCGCTCGTCGTGCGAAATCCGCGTTCGCGACGCGCCAACCTGATGCGCGCGCCGATGCTGGTCTCCGATCGAAAGTCTGCCATTTCGACAGCCTATCTCCACCTCTGTTGTCAAGTCACGGATTTCTTGGTATGGTCGTTTCAACAATTGGAAAGCTCCTGAGTTGTCGAAACGGAGGAGATGAGATGACAGGAGAATTCATTCAGCCCGCTGAGGTGGTTGAACTCACCGGGCTGTCGGTCGCAGCGCTCGCCCAACTCCGGTATCACGGGAAGGGCCCGCGCTTCTACAAGCCGACCCCACGCACTGTGCTCTACAAGCGGACGGAGGTGTTGGCATGGCTGGAAGCGAGCGCACAGACGAGGACCGGAGCGTACGCGTAGCCGGGTTGCCGTCAGATGCACCGGGGGTGATTCAGGACTTCGTGGACGGATACATTGTCCCGGTCGATCCGATGGATGATCTGCACTGCGAAGGCTGTCAGTAGAACAGCTGGTTCACCCCGGCGAGCCGCCGACCCGCCACCCCTGTTCGGGGGTAACGTGCGGCACCAAATGGAGCGGTCGATTCTTACCCTCTTCACCGTGACGCTGGCCTCGTTAAGCGAGTCAGGGCGGCGGAGACGCATCGTGGCTGAGACTCCCGAACTTCAGAGTCGAAGTCGCCACTCCACCATCGAATCCGGGAGCGCCGCCCCGAAGCTCATATCCCCGGCGCAGCTCGGAACATCCAACCTTCCTAATCCAAGGCGGGGCTCCTGCGCGCCAATTCGCGCTGACAAAGCCCTGTTCTGACGAGCCGTCCCCGACTCGAACCCGGTCCTTCGCAGTAGCCACTTCCATGCAAGGAAGGTTGTGATCTCGTGGCTGGAGGAACCAAAGTCCGCGCGCGGACAGATGCTCTTCTCACCGAGCTGCTCCGTGAAGTCGACACGTTGCAGCCGTACGTCCGCTTCCAATTGCGCGGCTGGCCGAATGAGGTCGACGCCGTCTTACAGCAGGCCCGCGAAACGGTCTGGCACCGATGCTCCACCTTTGACCCGGAGCTGGGGACTCCGCATGCTTTCGCGTTCGGCATCACCCGTCACGTCGTGCTGCGGGAGATCGAGCGGAAGTATCGCCCGATGGACGAAATCACCATCGATGTCAACATCGAGTCCGACTCGGACATCGACCCGCTCGAGACGATGATCCGCCGGTTCGACGCTCACCGCTGGATGGTGTTGGTCGCCGACTACGTCGGCCCATCCGACTGGCACGTGATGAGCGACCTGAGCCTGGCCGACGGCGACGCCGAGCGGGTGGCAGAAGCCCGCCAGCTGTCCAAGCGCGGTGTCCGCACGATCCGCGAGCGGGTGTGCCAGACCGCCCGAACCGTGCTCGCCGCCCTTGCAGCCGCGGACGCGGGACTGCCGATGACCGGGTCCGTGATCGTGTCGTGCGTGCCCGAGACCGGCGGTTTCCGGGAAGTCGCCGAGATGATCGGCGACGACGCAGACACCATCGCCGCCACCCTCCACATCCATCCCGGCTCGGCGCGAGCCCGGATCGCGACCGCCAAGCGATTGCTGATGATCGCCCGGGACGTCCTCGAGCTGGAGAAGGCGGCATGATCGGCGCAAGTGCCGCGGCCGCCCATGCGGTGTCGCATCCAAAGACGACTCGGAACCTCCTGATCGTCGCGGCGGTGATCATCTTGGTTGTCCCCGTCACGCTCGTCGCCGTGCCGGTCAGCTTGGTGCTCGCGATGGGAACCAACGGATTCGGCGGCGGCGGGGGAGCGTGCGGTGGATCCGCGCCGTCGGTCGAGGCGGGTCAGAACGTGGACGGGTACGGGCCTGATCAGTTGAGAATCGCCGCGACGATCATCACCGTCGGCCAGCAGATGAGCGTGCCCCAGCACGGGCAGACACTCGCGTTGATGGTCGCGATCGGGGAGTCAGGGCTGCGCAACCTGGACCATGGCGACGCAGTGGACAACACCACGATCGGTGTCTTCCAGCAGGGCGCCGGCTACGGCACCCCTGGGGAGCGGATGGACCCGGCGACCGCAGCCGCCGCGTTCTACACACGCATGCTGCACGTCCCGGACTGGCAGGCCCTCGCCCCGACCCTGGTCGCCCACGCGGTCCAGATCAACGCCGACCCGTACCACTACGCCCCGTTCTGGACGGCCGCCGAGCAGGTCCTCGCCGCCCTGACGGGAGCGAGCGCCCGTGCGTGTCAGGTGCCGGCAGACGCTGCCGCTGCCGCTGTAGTCCTCGTCGGTGCGATCCAGGCGAAGAAGCTGAACTTCCTCGAACCCCGCTACCAGCAGCAGGTCATCAACATGGCTGACGGTACCGCGACGCCGGATTGCACGATCGACGCGCACGTCCTCCAGCTGATCGTCGTAGCTGTCCAGGCCTTCCAGCAGGTCGGGGTCAGCGACCTCAACCGGCGCTGCACAGGCACAACCCCAGGAGCGGGAACAGCGTCCGCGCACTGGAAAGGCAAGGCCGTCGACTTCTACGCGATCAACCGCCAATCCCTAACCGGCGCCGACCCGCTTTCCGTCCAGCTGATCCACGCCCTGGACCCTTTCGCGCCGCGCGGGTCATCGGTCGGTCAAAGCGACTGCCGGTCCCGTGCGCACATGACGCTCGGTGTGCTCATGAACTTCACCAGCGACTTTCCCGATACCTGCAACCACCAGCACATCCAAGTGCCCTGACCAAACGAGTCTCCCAAATGCGCGCCACAAATCGCTCCGTACCGGAAGTTCTAAGTGAAGGACGCATACGAAACCGAGGTGAACTGAGATGAACAAGAAGCTGATCGCACTCGTTGCGCTCCTCCCATGCCTGGCCTTCGCAGGCTGCGTCGGTACGACGCCAACACGGAACCCGTCGTTCACCACAGTCGCGCCGGCCAAACCAACGCCGACGTCGACGTCCGCACAGGATGCGATGCCGGCGGCATCAGGCATCGTCAGCAGCGTCTGGGTCGACGTCTACCCCGGCACCACCTTCAAGGCCAAGCACGGCTGCCGGTGCACGCTCCCGGACTCGCCTTCCGAGCTCTTCCCGGTCGGAACCCGAGTGCTGTTGCTGAAGATCACCATGACCGGCAAGTGGATCCCCTCCCAGGGCAACCAAGACTTCCAGGACGTCACCGGCACCACCCTTAAGGGCACACAGTTCGACGGCCGACCCGAACCGGCCGTCCTCGACACCGCAGACGGACCCGCCGCCGCCAAAGCCGCTGGCCTGCCCTGGCTGCCCAACGGGCTATTCCACGGACAGACGACTTGGACGGTCCCGAACGAGAAGAGCCGATCGTTCGCCGCCGCCTACTACGTCCCCGCCGGCGTCGACCAACTCGAACTCACCGTGAACATCCCGTCAGAGGGCAAGGCGAACATCCTCACCGTCCCCCTTCCGGCCTCCGCGACCGGCGCAGCCTCCGCGAGCGGGGAGTGACCGTCATGAACCTGATCTTCAACCTGCTCGGCCTGCTGGGCCTGATCTTCATCGCTCTGCTCGGCATCGCCGCCTCCGGCTACCTCGCCGCCCGGCGCATGCGCGAAGCACAAGAACCCGAACCGTCGACCGATCCCACGGAAAGGAACCAAGAATCATGAACGCACTCAACGAAGCCCTCGTCACGGTCCACGCACGCATCATTACCGTGGCGGCGGTGCCGAACCCCAGCCCGGACTTCTCCGGGCCCGGCGTCGGCGCCTTGCAGACGATCGCGAACGTCGTGTTCGCCATCGTGCTCATCCTCGGTGTGATCGGCGGCCTGATCGCCGCCGGGTTTATCGTCGTCGGCCACGTCTCCAGCAACGGACGCGTTCAAAAGGCTGGGATCATCGGCGTTCTCAGCTGCCTCGCCGGGGTTGCAGTCGCCGGCAGCATCGCCGGGCTGATCAACTGGGGCCAGTCCCTCCACGTGGCGTGACCATCATGATCGCCACTGTCGCTGCCGCACCACCGGATCCGTTCACGCCGAACTACGGCTGCTTTGTCGCCGACTTCGGGTGCCAGGCATCCCAAACGATCGCCCAGTTCATGGGGTCCACCATCAAGAACCTCGGCGACTTCATCGCGACGATGATCGCCGGCTCCTTCAACACGAACATCGACCAGGGCAGCTGGAACATCGCCCACTCGCAGTTCCTGTTCTGGATCGCCGTCACCGCACCCGTCATCTTGATCGTCGCGCTGGTCCAGATCGGCATCGCGATGATCCTTCAGGACTGGTCACGCATCGGCCGCACCGCCGCCGGTGCCGCCCTTGCCATCCCGTTCAGCGCGATCTGCGTGTGGGGGATGCAGAAGGCTTCCGGCATCACCGACGACATCACGCACGCGCTTACCACCGCAGTCCAAGGCGGCGACCTGAGCCAAAGCCTGCTCCGGGTCGTCGGCCTCTTCGACGCCCCGAAGCAGATCCACGGCGCCGTCATGAAGACCATGCAGTTCTCCCAGGACGGCGTGATCTGGGGTATGGCCACCCAAGGGGCACAGGGTCCAGGCTCCGTCGGCGAATACGTGATGGCGCTGCTCATCGTCGGCTTGATGATGATCGCATCGCTGTTCCTGTTCATCGCCATGTCGATCCGCGAGTTCGGACTCCTGGCGCTTGCCGCGATGGCCCCGGTCGGGCTGATGATGATCGGCCAGCCCAAGCTAACCGCCTGGGCCCAACGTTGGCTGAACCTCTCTGTCGGGTTGCTTATCGCCAAGCCCCTGGCCGCCGGTGTGGTCCTTCTGGCTGTAGAGCTGACCAAGGCCAGCCTCAGTATCGGCGTCATCCTCGTCGCCGCCGGCGCGGTGATCGCCGCGTCGTTCAGCCCGTTGTGGGCGACCAAGCTCGTCTCGTTCGCCGGTGCTGAAGTTGGCACCGCCCTGCATCACCGGTTCTCCGTGCGCGACCAATTCTCACGGGCGAGCACCGCCGCCGCGCCCGTCCGCACCGCGGCACGAGTCGTCAAGGTTGGGAGATAACTCATGACCACCCTCACCGCTGACCAGATCATCACGGAGGAAGGCGCACCCCGGGTCCGCTTCGCCGCGCGGGAACGCCGCGGGATCTTCCTCGGTCTGACGTTCCTGCAGCTGGTGGTGATCGGCGCCGCCGTCGCGGTCCTGCTCTCCACGCTGTTCATCGACACGAACGCGATCTGGGTGATGATCCCGATCGTTGCCGTCGTGGTGTTCTTCGCGCTCGCCACCTACCGGCGCGAACCCGTGATCGTGATCGTCGCCCAAGCGGCCCGCTACGCGCGCAGGAGCCTGACCGGCCAGACGATCTTCCGTCGCGATGTCTGGCTCCGGGTGAGCGTTGCCTCCCTCAACGTCGGTCACGCGCACGTCGCCGCGGTAACCCCGGTCGTGACCTCCAAGTTCCTCCTTCCTGGCGCGCTCGGGGACGCGCAGATCGTCCAGATCCCTGGTGCCGGCGGCTTCATCTACAACGCCCGCGGAAGACTCGCCTCCGTCACCGTCAAGGTCGGATCGAAAGCCTGGGCGCTGCGCGACAAGGGCACCCAGGAGGCCGCGTACGACGGGTTCGTGGAATGGCTCAGCTCGCTAGAGAACTTGCCCGGTGTCCGTGAGACCACGATCCGGATCCGCGTCGACAGGGCCTCCTCGAACGAGCTGCGCGACTACTTGGTCGTGCGCGAGAACGAGCACGACCCGCAGGTCACCGCCGAGCTCCGGGAGCAGTATTGGGCGCTGACGCAGGCGGCGTCCAAGCGGTCGATGGGGTTCACGAACTACATAACCCTCACCTTCGACACTGCAGCGCTCAACGGTGCTATCCGTGACGCGGGGAAAGGACTCACCGGCCTTGCCGCCGTGCTGAAGGAGCGGGTCGCAGGCATCGAGACGTCGATGGAGCACGCCCGGCTCACCCCAGCGGGATGGCTTACCTCCGACGAGCTTGACGAGCTGAACGCGCTGTCGGCCGACCCCGTGGCCGCCGCGACCCGGCGTGAGCAGGACTCCGGGCTCGTATCCGCGCCGTCACCGGTGATGGGGATCGACGAGGGCTGGGATGCGATGCGCGTGGACGAATCCTGGCACCAGACCTTTTGGGTCGCCGAGTGGCCGCGCACCGACGTCCGTACCGGCTTCCTCGAACCGCTTCTGTACGCAGGCGACGCGACCAGGGTGATCACGTTGCAGGTGCGCCCGGTGGCAACGCACAAGGCGCTGGCCCAGCTGAACCGCGCCCAGTCCGACATGGAAACCGCAGCGACCATCCGGATGAAACTGTCCTCTCGGATCCCGCTCACGCACCTCCGCGAGGAGGAAGACCTCGCCGTTCGGGAGCACGACCTTGTCGATGGATACGGCGATGTCCAGTACCGCGGGTTCGTGACGATCTCCGCCGAGTCCAGGGACGCCCTCGCCAAGGCTCGAACCGACATCGAGCAAGCGTCACACCCGGCACGGCTCGTGCTGGCTTCGATGTCGGGACAGCAGGCCGCCGGGTTCGTCACCGCGGCGCTCCCGGTCCCACTGGAAGGAGAATGACATGAAGCAGTCAGCTGTCATCGGTCGCATCCCGGCCAATGAGAAGCCTGGCGCCAACGGCCGCCACCGCCAGTCCGCTTCCCCCGACAAGAACTCCACCTGGAAGCTGCAGTCCGCGGAACTCCCGGCGTCGAAGATGCCGGCGTGGGGGTGGAAGCAGCCGCACAACCTGCGCGGCCCACTACGCGCCACCCCACCAGCACACCGGTGCTCCTCAAAAGTGCTGGGTGGTGCATACCCGTTCTTGGCCGAGACCGGGGACATCCTCACCGGCGCGTACATCGGGGAAAATCTCCTCTCCCGGGCGCCGTTCTGCTTCGACCCCTGGGACGCCTACTCGGCCGAAGCCGTCCGCTCCCACTCGGTCGCGATCCTCGGGGTGAAGGGGACAGGCAAGTCGATGCTCGCCAAGTCCTGGTCCTCAAGACTTGCCAGGCTGGGGCGCAAGATCGCCGTCCCGCACGACCCGAACGGGGAGTGGTTGCGCGTCGCTGCGTACGTCGGCGGGAAGTCGATCAGCGTCGGCCCGGGCAAGGCTGCCCGGATCAATCTCCTCGACGAAGGCGCACGGGATCCCTCGTTCTCGGACGAGGACTGGAACCTGAACGTGCTCCAGTACCGTCGCGCGACAGTGAAGACGATCATCCGCCGCCTCCGCGAAGGAGGGAACCTGGAACCGGTCGAGCACACCGCCCTCGACGTCGCACTCGACGCCCTCCGCGGCCAGTCCACCGTCACCATCACCCACGTTTACGACCGTCTCGTCGACCCCGAGCAGAGCCAGCCGCTCGAGGTCGTCGAGGCCGGCCACCGGTTGGCGCACTCGTTGCGGCGAATGGTCTCCGGCGATCTCACCGGGTTCTTCGACGGACCCTCCACCGTCCGGTTCGACGCCGACGCCCCGATGATGGTCGTCGACACCTCCGCGCTGAAAGGGGCATCGCCGGAAGCGCAGGCCCTAGCGCGGCTGGCGACCGCGAACTGGATCCGCCGTTCTTCCCTCGGCGCGAATAGGCAGGCGCGGGTCATCATCCACGAGGAGGCCGCCGTTGAGCTGCTGAACGATGTCTCCGGCGGAGACGGCCTCGCCGACCGGGTCGAGGACGAGAAGATCGCGCGACACCTCGGCACCTCCAACTGGTATCTGCTCCACCGCGTCGCAGACCTGGACGCGCTCGGTGACCGCAACAGCGCACTCCACTCACGGGCGCTCGGGCTCCTCGCGGATTGTGAGACCCGGATCTCGTACGCGCAGCACTCGGGGGAGATCGCGAGGTCGCGGGAGATCCTGGGCTGGAACGACACTCAGGCCGACCTGGTCCGCAAGCTCCATAAAGGGGAGGGGCTCTGGCAGATTGGCCAGGACCGGGTCGCGAAGGTCCGCAATATCTGCACCGACTACGAACTCGGCATCTTCCGCACCGACGCGATGGGTGGTGAACGAGCATGAGGACCCACGGCGCTTCCTGGACGCAGCTCGCCCTCTACAGCCTCTTCGCCATCGTCATTGCCGGCGCCCTCACCACCGGAATCGCCAGCGCGACCATCACCGCAACATGCGGCGCAGGTGGCCAGCCAGGCACCGTCTTCGCCGGTCTGCAACTGGCCATCGGCGGAGACGTTTCCGGCTTCGGCTTGGTGCCGGGGTGCGTGGTGCCTGTCACCCTCATCCGGGTCCTCGCTCTGCTGGCCGTCTTCTTCCTTCTGACCGCGATCGCCGTTGGGGTGGTCTGGTGGCTTCGCTACCGGCAGTCGGACCGGCACTTCATCAACGACCTCCGAGGCCGCGACGGGCTCGCCAAGCCCGGCGAAGTCCGCAAGCACACCTCCGCACGCACCGCTCTTCACCGCGCCAAGACCCTTCGGCCGTCGGTGGCCAACCCCGCGCCGTCGGCCGCGGGCTGGAAGGTCGGGCGGGCCCACGGGCAGGACGTCTACGTGTCGATCGAGGACTCGATCGTGGTTGAGGGCGCGCCCCGGTCCGGGAAGGGCTACCGGTTCATCATCAACGCCATCCTCGACTGGGACGGGCCTTTGATCACCACGTCCACCCGCAACGACAACCTCTCGGCAACGATGCGCGAGCGCGCTCGGGTAGGCGACGTCACGGTGTTCGACCCGCAGGAACTCACCGGTATTCGGTCCGCGCTGCGGATCTCCCCAGTGGCTGGCTGCGAGGATCCCCTGATCGCGGATCAGCGTGGGCAAGCGATTATCGCCGGCACCGCGCTCGGCGCATCCAAGACGAACCAGGAATGGGCGCAGGTGTCCTCCTCCGTCCTCTCGCGACTGCTGCACGCGGCCGCCGTCTCCGGGCGGGGCACCGACGCCCTCGCCCGCTGGGGCTCCAACCCACGCCTCGCCCTCGAGGCCGTTGGTGTGCTCGCCAACCAGGGGACGCCGGGCTGGTCAGAGGACCTAGATGTACGGGGTCAGGACGTTGGTTGCAGTCGGCTGATCGGGGGGTTGCCTCCGAGGGCTGAGTGGCGTCGTCCAGTGTTGTAGTGCTCGAGCCAGGGGTCAAGTGCTGCGGTGCGGTCGTCGTTCGAGGTGAACGGTTGCCGGTAGGCCCATTCGGTTTGCAGGGTCCGGTTGAACCTCTCCACCTTGCCGTTCTGCCACGGGCAGTGCGGTTTGATGAACTTCTGCCGGATGCCGTGCGCGCCGCAGACGCCGCGCAGCGACCATCGGTAGGCCCAGGCGTTGTCGGTGATCAGCCGCTCGATGCGGGGGATGCCGTGCGCGGCGAAGTAGCCGATGGCGCGTTCGAGGAACGCGGCGCAGGTCGGGCCCTTCTCGTCGGGGAGGACCTCGGAGTATGCGAGCCGGGAGTGGTCGTCGACGACGGAGTGCACGTAGTCGTAGCCGACGACGGTCTGTTTCCGGGCGGCTGTGGAGCCCATCGCTCTGCCGTGCGCCTTCCACCCGCCGCCGTCGGGGATGCGACCGAGCTTCTTCACGTCCATGTGCACCAGCTCGCCGGGCTGCTCGCGTTCATAGCGGACCGCTGTGGTCTTCGACGCGCGGATCCGCTCCCCGGTCATCGGGTCCAGATCGACCAGACGAGGCAGCCCGGACCGGGCGATGATGCGCGACACCGTCCGCGCCGGCACCCCGGTGCGGGCCGCGACCTCGTCACGGCCGACTCGTTCCTTCTTCCGGATCGCGACCACCGCCGCGGCCCTGGCATCGGGGGTGCGGTTGGCGACGTGGTGAGGCCGCGAGGAGCGATCGTAGAGACCGGCTTCACCCTCGGCGCGGTAGCGGTCCAGCCACCGCTTCACGCAGCGTCGGGACACGCCCATTGCCGCGGCGATATGCGCCTGCTTCCACCCGGCACCGGCACGATGGACGATGAGCAGCCTGCCGTGCACGGTCAAGCGGGCATTACGGTGGGACACGAGAACCTCCGAGTTCGTGAAGACGTCAGACATCTCCACTAAGCCCGGAGGTTCTCCCCTTTCACAAGACCGGAAACGCCACCAACCTCATGGCCGGGTACACCTAGACGCGATCATCAATGGCGACGAAAAGCTGCTGGCCAACTCCTGGTTCGGAGTCTTCGGCGCACTCCGCCCACTATCAATCCCCGCAATCCGGAAGGCGATGACACCCGGGCCAGGAGAGCAGTTCGACCTCGACGCCTTCCTCGTCGGCTCCAACAGCCTCTATCTCGTCGGCACCGGAGCAGGAGCCGGGTCGGTCGGCGGATTCCTCGGAGCGGTCCTCGATGACATCGTGGAGACCGCGCGCCGCAAGGCACTCGCCTCAGTGGGCTCCCGGCTCGACCTGCCGCTGGCGCTGATCCTCGACGAGATCGCGAACATGTTCTCCTGGCCCGCACTGCCGCGGATCATGGCCGACGGCGGCGGCATCGGCATCTCCACCATCGTCGTCCTCCAAGCTCTGTCCCAGGCCGAGACGGCCTGGTCGCGATCCGAGGCTGACACGATCTGGTCCGCCGCGACGGCCAAGCTCCTGCTCGGTGGTGCGTCCGATGTCGACCACCTGCGGGACATCGAATCGCTTCTCGGGAACCGTCGGATCCGGAACACCGGCCATTCGTACAACGACAACGGATCGTCCACGAATGTGCAGAACGAGAAGGTGCCGGTCATGACGCTCGACGAGATTCGCCGGATGCCCGAAACGGTCGGGCTGCTCGCCTACCGAAACCGGCGCGGGATCCTGCTCGACCTACGGGGGTGGACAGATCGCGATGACGCCCGACAGGTCAGCGCGGGCAAGAAGCTCACCGAGCTCGACCAGCAGGTCGTTTTCGCCGAACAGTATCAAGCCGCGCTCGATCGCCGAGGATCAGCGGGGGAGGGAAACTGATGTCCAACCGTCGCCGTCCCGCCCGGGACAACACCTACCGCACCAACTACCTGCACTCGGGAGCCTGGTTCGCCCGCCGCGACCGATGGTTCCTCGAGGAAGGGTCCCGCAACGGCACCATCCGCTGCGCCCTCTGCCTCGGCGTTGGCAGTGCCCGCAGCCTCGAGCTGCACCACCTCGACTACCGCGGCGTCACTCAAACCCCGCACGGCTGGACCGCCCACGAGCAGCACGAGGACTTGACGGCCCTGCATCCGCGCTGCCACGAATACGTTCACCAGCTCATCGACCGCGACCGCGTGTTCTCCGGGTTCGTCTCCCGCCGGAGCGCCTCACTCCAAGCCATCGCCCGGCTACGGGCGAAGATCGCCCACTACATCGAAGCCTCACTGGAGCAGCAGTGACCGACGACATCCCCCTCGACGACCTCGTCGCCTCCCTCGCCGCAGGCTGGGAAGACCAAGCGCCCCGGCAGACTCCGGGGATGCTCGGCATCCGCGTCATCAACTGGCGCACCCTGGAGGACGAGGACGCCCCGCAGGTCTGGACCGACCTGCGGAGCTGGGTGGTCTGGTTCACCCATCGCTACAACATCGCTCCGAGGAAGATCCCGCCCTGCTGGTTCAAGCACGGCGCGCTCGTCGAGGAACTCTCCGCCCTGCACACCGCCTGGCTGGTCTCCTACGACAGCCTCGACGCCGGCTACGGACCCATCGGCTGGCACGAACGCCTCGCCGTCGCGCTGCCCCGACTGGCGACTTGGTACAACGGCGAATGCCATAACGGCCACACCGAACTCCTACAAACCGGCGACGACACAATCCCCACGGAGTGGGCCGATTGGATTCGCCAGAGCCACGCCAATCCGCAAGCCGAACGCCGCTGATTGCGCGCCCTCTGCGCGCATCTTCCGAGCCCGACCCGGAAGTTCTAAGTGAAAGCGACCCAACAGATGGCCGCCAAATGGAAAGGAAGAAAGATGAGCACACGAGTCCCGATCAGCATCGAAGGCAACCTCGTCGCCGACCCCGACTACGGCGAGTCCCAGAACGGCACGAAGTTCGCCAAGTTCACCGTCGCCGTCACCGACCGCAAGCTCGAAGACGGCAAGTGGGTCGACGGCGACACCCAGTACCACCGCACCACCGTCTTCGGCCGCACCGCCGAGAACGTCCGCGCCAGCCTCGCCAAAGGCGACACCGTCATCGTCAACGGCAACCTCGAGTTCCGCCACTGGACCGACCAGGCCACCGGCGAACCCCGAGCCGCCACCGAAGTCGTCGCCGACAGCGTCGGCCCCTCCCTCCGCTACACCACCGCGGAAGTCACCCGCCGCGCCCCAAAAGCTGAAGGCCCGGACACATACGTGACCGGGCCAGTCGCCACCGTCGCGTCAGCCGGGCGAGCGCCGGCCGTTGTCTAGTCCGAAACAGTAGGTGGGGTGGTCCTTTGGCCACCCCACCTTCGCGTGCCCCATGGGGCTTCGCCGCGTTGCATCAGCTTGGCCCTGGAATGCTAGAGAGATCGGTAAGTAGATACCTCCGCCGGACCCGCCGCATCCGCTCGTCGTCGCCCCAGGACTCGATCGATATCGTCAGAAGCCCCAATGCCTCCAATTCCTTCGTCGCGCGGGTCCAGGTGTCATCGGACATTCCATATTGACTGAACCCGGAGCAGCAGGTCTTCGACGCGATGATGGACGGCTGGCGGAATCAGCAGCTCTCACGCGGGCTCCGTGAGCAGACGATTCAGAACCGCACGGCGACGGTGCTCCGGTTCCGGGATTTCGTGGACAAGCCGCCGTGGAAGTGGACGGTCGCGGACGTCGACGATTTCACGAGGGAAGCCACCGATCGCACGCTGACCCTGTCGACGCTGCGCCACCATCATGGAGCCATCCGCGGGTTCTGCGACTACCTGACGAACCCGTTGTACGACTGGATGGAGATCTGCGAACGGGAGTTCAGCGAGATCCCGTCGCAGGTGTGCTTGCCGTGGAACACGGTTGCGCACCGGTTCGAGTTCGAGGGCGACGGGAAGCGCCGCCCGTTCACCTACGACGAGGTGGAGCGCCTGTTTGACACCGCCGACGCCCGTGTCGAGCTGCTTGTGAACTCCGGGCGGAAGGGCGCGCTCGGGGCGTTGCGGGACGCGCAGCTGCTGAAGACGGTCTACGCGTTCGGGCTGCACCGCACCGAGGCGGTGATGCTCGACACCGTCGACCTGCACCACAACGCCGAGATGCGTCAGTGGCGGCGCTACGGCGCGATCCACGTGCGGTGGGCGAAGGCCGCGGGAGGCGGTGCGCCTCGTCGTCGTACAGTGCTGCTGGTGCCGGAGTTCGACTGGTGGGTGCCGGGCATGCAGCAATGGCTCGAGCAGGCTCGGGAGCGATTCGCTCCCGGCGACGACCTCGACGCGCTCTGGGTGACCGAGCGCCGCACGCGCCTGTCCGCCGGCTACCTCGACCGAAGGTTCGCGGAGCTGCGTGACGAGGCCGGCCTGTCGAAGGATCTGACGCTGCACAGCCTCCGACATTCCTACGTCACGCACTTGCTGGAGTTCGGCTACGCCGAGCGCTTCGTCCAGGAGCAGGTCGGGCACATGCACGCGTCGACGACCTCGATCTATGCCTCTGTCAGCTCGGACTACAAGAACCGGGTGCTCGCGGAGGCGCTGAAGTCCCTCATCGAAGGAGAAGCGGGATGACCGTTGAACTCGAGACTGGCTGGAACCTGCGCAGCGTGATGGCGTCGCGCGGGATCTTCCAGACCTCCAAGCTGAAGCCGCTGCTCGAGGAGCGCGGCATCGACCTCTCCCGGGAGCAGGTGTATCGGCTGGTGACGCAGCCGCCGCAGCGGGTGCGTCTTGACGTCCTCGCCGCGCTCTGTGACGCACTGGGGTGCTCTCTCGACGATCTCGTGACGATCACCCGCCGCGAGGCCGCGGCCCCGGTGGCTGTGGGCGAGGAGGCGACGCGCGGGTCAATCGGTGATCTCCGCCCCGTTCGCGCGACGATCCGCCGTCCACGCACGAATTAGGCCCGTCGTGGCCAAGCTGCCGCAGGAGCCGAGGGTCGCGGAAGTCGTGATGCTCATCCAGTGGGGCGCGCTCGAGATCCCGGCGGAACGCCTCGCCGAGATCGTGAGCACAGTCGCTCCGGTACCGCTCACGCAACGCCTTCTTGAGCTTGCCCTCCTCAAGCAGCCTGGAGTCCTCGAAGGCCGTCACCAGAACGTGCCGGTGACGGTCCAGGACCTCGCGCACGCGCTCATCGCGGAAGGGGCGAGCCGGGTCGTCCTGCCGACGTGCGAGACATGCGGGCGCGCTGTCCGCATGCCGCACAAGACGCCGAGCGGCGGACGTCGCTGCTCCCGGTGCGAGAGGAATGCCAGATCCGTCGCGTGCGCGACATGCGGGCGGGAGAGGCCAGTGCAGCGCACCATCAGCGGAAAGCGGTACTGCCGCGAATGCTGGCGCGCCGACCCCCGCTCGTTCGGCCACTGCTCGCGGTGTGGTCAGCACGCGACCATCGTCGTCCGTCGCCCCGAGCTCGTCTGCCTGGCCTGTTACACCGCGCCGATCAAGACCTGCGGGGTCTGCGGGGAGCCCGGCAGAGTCGCGTCCCACCTCGACGGGCGACGCGTCTGCGCCCGCTGCTACTACGCGATGCGCACTCCGCAGCCCTGTCCGGAGTGCGGGCGCAAGGTGTTCCTCACCGGGTTCATGAACGACCAGAAGGTGTGCGCCGATTGCGCGGGCACCCCGGTCACGATGGCGTGTCCTGGTTGCGGTTCGATCGAGGAGGTCCGCAAGCACCGCCTGTGCGTCGAGTGCCGCCGGCCCATCGCAATCCGCCGGCTCCTCGCCGACGACACTGGAGTGATCCGTGCGGAACTACAACCTCTCGCGGACTACCTGATCACGCACCATGGCAAAGCGATCTCGCTCGAGCGGTGGTTGCACAAGAGCAAGTGCGCAGCCGTGCTCAGCGAGCTCGCAGACGGGACCCTGCCCCTTGCCGCCGACGCAATCATCATCAGAGCCAGGTCGGGGCAGTCCGCGGCGTTCCTCCTCTCACTGTTGGTCCGCTCTGGCGTTCTGCCGGAGCTCGACGTCGAGGCCGCGCGCTTCGACCACTGGCTCGAGGAATGGCTGGCCAACGTCGAGCATGCCGAGGACCGGCTGATCCTGCGCCGGTACTGCACCTGGGAGCTGCTCCGTTCGACCCGTGCGTTCCGGGCGGTGTCCCGCAGCCCATCGAGCCCCGCCGTCGGCTTCCAGCGGCAACGAGCAGCACTCAAGCACTGCGCCGCGCTCCTTCACGAGATCCGATCGCAGCACGAGACGATCGCCACTTTCCCGCAACGCCGCCTCGACGCGCTTCTCACCGACTCGCCGAGCCAGCGCGACGCGCTGGCTCCATTCACTCGTTGGCTGCGACGGCACCGGCTGAGCACCCTCCGCGTCGAGTTCCGCATGAGTCGCCTCGAGGGCCGGCACTACGAGTCCGACCATCGGTGGCAGATGGCCCGCCGATTCCTCACCGACGCGGACATGGACTCGAGGACCCGCACCGCGGGCCTGCTCGTGCTCCTCTACGGTATCCAGCTCACCCGCATCGTCACCCTCACCCGCGATCAGGTCGACGCGACCTCCCGCCCGGTGAAACTCACCGTCGGAACCGAGCCGATCGAACTCCCCGAGGCCCTCGGGAACGCGATCGTCGACCTCGTCGACGCATCGATGCGCCATCCCGAGGGGTGGCTCTTCCCTGGCAGAAACCCGGGGCTGCACTTGACCCCGGGGCCAATCAGCCGCCGTCTCCGTGCGGAGGGACTCCGCTCCGGGAGCGCCCGGACCACGGCCCTGATCGAGCTCACCCGTCAGATGCACCCCCGGATCGTCTCCGACTTGCTCGGTATCACACCAGCATCCGCGGCCGCGTGGTCGCGCCTCGCCAGCGGCGATTGGTCGGACTACCCGAAGGTCCGCGCAGTGCCCGGCTGAAGTGAGTGGGTGGCCTGGCCCACGACCTCCTTGACGTCCTCAGCCGTTGAGCGTCTCGCGCGCGATCGGTAGCAGGAGGTTCAGGCACACCAGGCCGACACCGACCACGACGAAGACGTCGGCGACGTTTCCGACGAACAGGTCGCCGTAGGCGAGGAAGTCGGTGACGTGCCCGCGCGCGAACGAGGGCGGGTTCACGAGCCGGTCGACGAGGTTGCCGACCGCGCCTCCCAGGATCAGTCCCAACGCAAGACCCCACCGTGCGCCGTGCAGCCGCACGGCGAAGGCGACCACCGCGGCGGACGCGAGCACGCCGATGAGGGTGATGATCCAGGTGGCCCCGGAGCCGAGCGAGAACGCGGCTCCGGGGTTGTAGACCAGCGACAGGCCGAACAGATCACCGAGAAGCGGGATCCGCTCACCCTGCGTCAGCTGCGCCACCGCGAGGGCCTTGGAGCCCTGGTCGATCACCAGAGCGAGCACCGCGACGGCGAGGGTGACACCGAGCGCCCGCCCGCTGCCCCTGGACGACTCACTCGTCTTCTCGACAACAACGACATCCTGCGCGGTCACGCGCTGACCTTCCGCGTCCGGGCGGCGCGCAGGCCGTTGAGGATCACGACGACCTCGGCGATCTCGTGCACCAGCACCACGGCCGCGAGACCGAGGACGCCGAACAGGGCCAGCGGGAGCAAGGCAGTAATGATCAGCAGCGACAGGAGGATGTTCTGGTTGATGATGTGCCGTCCTCGGCGGGCGTGGTCGAACGCGCGCGGCAGTAGGCGCAGGTCGTGCCCGGTGAAGGCGACGTCGGCGGACTCGATCGCGGCATCCGACCCGGTCGCGCCCATCGCGATCCCGATGTCCGCCGCCGCGAGGGCCGGCGCGTCGTTGATGCCGTCGCCGATCATCGCGACTGGCCCGTGCGTGCCGAGCTCGCCGATCGCGGCGGCCTTGTCCTCGGGGCGCAGCTCGGCGCGCACGTCCTCGATCCCGGCCTGCGCGGCCAGCGCGCGGGCGGTACGGGCGTTGTCGCCGGTGAGCATCGTGACACCGACGCCCTGGGCAGCGAGGGTGCGGACCACTTCCGGAACTTCAGAGCGCAGCTCGTCGCGGACGCCGATCGCAGCCACGGACAGACCGTCGCGGTGCACGATCACGACCGTCATGCCCTGCTCCTCCAGCCCTGCGACCCGGTCTCCGAGCGTCCCGGCGTCGAGCCAGCGCGGGCTGCCGACCGTGATCCGCGCACCGCCGAGCGTGCCTTCGATGCCGTGCCCGGCCTGCTCGGTCACACCCTCGGCCGCGGCGGCTCCCGGTGCGGCGGCCGTGATCGCGGCGGCGAGGGGGTGGGTGCTGTGCTGCTCCAGCGCGGCAGCCCAAGCCAGCGCCTCCTCCTCTGTGATGCCGTCGGCGGTGAGCACGGCGGTGACGGCGGGCTCGTTGCGGGTGAGGGTGCCGGTCTTGTCGACGGCGACGTGACGGATCACGCCGAAACGCTCGAACGCGGCACCGGACTTGATGATCACGCCGAACTTGCTCGCCGACCCGATCGCGGCCACCACCGTCAGCGGCACCGAGATCGCCAGCGCACATGGAGACGCCGCAACTAACACGACGAGGGCGCGGGTGATCCACAGCTCCGGGTCGCCGAGCAGCGACCCGATGATCGCGACGAGGGCAGCGAGGATGAGCACACCCGGGACGAGAGGGCGCGCGATCCGGTCCGCGAGACGCGCCCGGTCGCCCTTCTCCGCCTGCGCCTGCTCCACGAGCTCCACGATCGTGGTCAGCGAGTTGTCGGTGCCCGCCGCGGTCGTCTCGACCTCCAACGCCCCGGCGGTGTTGATCGCACCGGCCGACACTGTGTCTCCGGGCTCGACCTCGACCGGGATGGACTCCCCGGTGATCGCGGACGTGTCCAGGCTGGAACGTCCCGTGCGGACGACGCCGTCGGTTGCGATCCGCTCGCCCGGCCGCACCAGCATCAGCTGCCCTGCTTGGAGGTCCTTCGCGGCAACCTCGACCGAGACGCCGTCGCGGCGGACGGTCGCGGTCTCGGGGACGAGCTTGAGCAGCGCCCGCAGCCCGCCGCGGGCGCGGTCCATCGCCTTGTCCTCCAGCGCCTCGGCGATCGAGTACAGGAACGCCAGCGCGGCGGCCTCCTCGACATACCCGAGGATGACCGCGCCGACCGCGCTGATCGTCATCAGCAGGCTGATGCTCAGCTTGCCCTTGAACAACTTCCGGATCGCGCCCGGGGTGAAGGTCGACGCACCCAGCAGCAGGCCGATCCAGAACGCCACCAGCGCCGGGATCTCCATCCCGGACCACTCCAGGATCAGACCGGTCAGGAACGCGACGCCGGAGAGCACCGGGACCATGATCCCGCGATCGGTCCACCAAGGACCGTCGTGGTCATCATCGTCATCGTCGCGCTCGACGCCCTCCACCTGGGACTTCGTCACATCGCTCATGCGCCCGCCCCGATTCCGCAGCAGCCCGGCACAGTGCACGACGCATCTACACACGGCGCGTTCTCGTCCACCGCGAGCGTGACATCTAAAAGCGCGGCCAGCGCCGCCGCGAGATGCGGGTCGGCAATCTCGTAGCGCGTCTGCCGCCCCTCGGGCTCGGCAACCACAATCCCGCAGTCACGCAGACAGGTGAGGTGGTTGGAGACGTTCGAGCGGGTCAGCTCCAGCTCACGCGAGAGCACGGCCGGGTAGCTTGGGCCGCCGAGCAGAGTCATCAGGATCCGGGAACGCGTCGGGTCCGCCATCGCCCGGCCGAGCCGGTTCATGACGTCGAGGCGTGAAGCAATAGTCAGCATCTACTGAACTATACAGCAGGCGCTGACTAATCATTCAGAGTCGAGAACCTCGAATACGCGACTCGGCAACAATCGGAGCTACCAGTAGCGCGTTCCGGTAGCGTTCTCCCCTCACCCGGCAGCAACCAAGGTCTCGTCGGACTCAGATGGCGAGTTGCGCCAACGTGACGCCGGTCGAATGTGCCTCGCCACGTCCGCTTACCGTCGACGCCCGGTGCGAAGTGAATCGTTGGGCGGGTCCCACCGCCTCCAGTGAGTGCTTCGATTGACGCTTCGATGGGAACCGACTTCAGGAGGCGTCGTCAGCTGAGAGCGAATGAAGATCTGCTTCAATCGCGAGAGCGCGCAGGTGTCCTACGGCCTGAACGATCGGAGACGCGAACGTGTCGGCGATAGAAAGGTCTACGCCGGCGAGCACCTCCGCGAACGTGCCGCCATCATCCCCTTCGCTGGCCACGAGACTTTCGAGCTCCCTGTAGATAACGATCGCGTCGGCCCAAGCTTGGGGATCATCGTCAATGCTTTCGGCGGATGGAATCCGGGCGGTGGATTGGACACCGCGCCATCCATCAGGACGGCGACGACTCCACCCGTTCGCCGACGAGGCAGAGATAAGCGAGCCGATTAAGTTGTCTGCTCGCTCCTGGAACACGGACGGGGCCAGTAGGGCTCCTAAGCGCCGCGCGATGTCGGGGTAGTCAGTGGGGTCGATGTCTCGCAGCGGACCTTCGGCATCATCGAGAACTGCGCCGACTTGGACAAGTCGGCCGAGGTGCATTGCGACGAACCGCGTGCGGGTCTGGAAGCATGCTTCCTCGCGTGCCGACGGTCCCCACGACCGAAGGGACTCCTCAGTTGCTGCCCATGCAGAGGCGTCGACTGCGATGATTAGCTCGAGTGGAAGCAGCGGATCGGTCGGATTCAGGATTTCCTGCACAGAACTCGCGAACACCTCTACACCTGACTCTGTTAGCCGCTGTTCAACGGCCGCAAGGGATCCGTCCGCAGCGCTGACTGCACTCGTTAGCGTCAGAGCGCTAGTGTCCTCCAAGGATCGCCCGCGAATGTCCCCGGGCGACAGCGCTCCCTGCCCACGCGCAACCAAAATACGGGCAGCCATCGAGGCGAGACTGCCGAGTTCGTTCGGAAGCAGCGGTCCAACCCCTGCGTATTCCGGAAGGGTATCCTCAGCCCGCGCCCCCGCCAGCGCCTGAGGGGCTCCGGCGAGGCGCAGGCCCGCGCCCCCGAGGTTGGCGGCATCGTTCAGTCCCTGACTAACCTGCAGGAGGCTCTGGGCGATCAGGTCGAGAGCGGCCTTGGAGGGATCACGAGTCGTTTCGCGAAGCCGCAGATCGAAGTCGGCGGCAAACGGTAGCTCGGCACTAAGTCGCCCAATGAGTTGGGGATCGAGCGGCGGTCCCGGAAGTTGGGCAACCAGCGCGGCAACAGAGACGACCTTCTCGATCCACTCTCGACGCCCACGCGAACTGTCTCGCTCGGAAAGACGAGCAGGGAGCGCCATCAAGAGTTCCAAAAGCTGGGCACTCGCGTCTGCTTGTCTACGGCAACGATCGGTCCATCGTTCAGTACTCAGAAGCTCTGTCACTGCGATCTGCAAAGCGATGGAGCGTTCCGTCGCGATGCGTCTTGGGAGAGCGCCGACCCGCATTCGCTTCTTCCCGTCGATTGGCGCAGACGCGCCTCGGGCTGGCACGACGACTTCAACCGAAACGACGTCAGCTTCTGGGCACGCATCAAACAGTCTTTGCGCGAGAAACACTGCCTGTGAATTGAGCGAGGTCGGATCTTGACCTGCTTGAGGCTGATATCCGCGCTGAACATCCACGGTGCCAAATCGGGCCACTGCCCTAGCGGACACCTCGCAGAATGTGTCCGAAGTGTAGGTCGAGGCCCGCGCAAGGTTGCTCGACGACGAGGGCAGTTCTCTTCGATCCGAGAGGACCACATCCACAGCAAAACCGGAATCGTCAGCCTCAACGGCCCATCTTGCCCGCTGGCGAGGTGGGCCAAATGCTTGCTCGACTCTGGGCCCTTCAAGTTCGGCAACCACGGCCAACGTGGCGATCAACTGAGCGAATACATCCACTACATCAACACGAAGTGGGTCTGCCACTCGAGCCGAGTGTTTCGCAAATACAGCGGCAGCAGCGGCTAGCGGCAGCGTCCGATATCCCTCAAGCCGTTCAGAGAACCGCACAGCAACATCGAGTGGGGCCTCCATGAGTGTCTGCAGAATCACGTCGTCCGAAATCTTCGAGACTACCGTTTGGCGGGCTGAAGAATCCCACTCGGGAAGGCGTGCGCCGGCGGACGCAATCTGCCGGAACAGATCATTGCCGGTAAAGATGTCGCTGAACCTGGAGGTATAGGCCAAGAGGTAATAGGAAGACACATCAATCGTCGGCGGCGTGATTTGCTTGACGTATCCGAGGGTCGCAGCCACATAAGCCGAAACGTCTAGCCGCTCGGCAGCATCGACAAGCGCTGCAATTTCCCTAGCCGAGGTCGGGCCCGGCGCGTTTGCGAGGTCGTTTACGCGATCAGCAATTGACTTCACGAGCGGGTCTATAACGCGGCGGGCCGAAGTGAGTCGATCCGCAACCGACGACACGGTTTCGAGCCTAGCCGCACGCAGAACGCGGGTTGCAGCGCGCCGGTACAGCATTGGCCTCACCTCCGCCGGAGCAGCGGCGATGCTCCGTGCGTATGTTGTGGCCAGTGTGGGCGGGGGGACCTCGTGGAGCAAATCCAGCAGCACCTCCGCGCGCAGGTCATGAAGGGCGCGCCACGAGGTGCCGTCGTCGGAGACGATCAGATGCTCATCTCGCAGTCGTGACAAACGACGCGCGACGATCGCAGGAGACTCCCCAACTAAACGTGGCAATTCGTCTGCGGGCACGGATCGACCGAGAGTGTGCAAGGCGGTGATTACTGCCAAGAGTTCTCTTGAATCAGCATGGTCAGTGTCATCGAGTCCCTGCAGCTGAGTGCGCAACACTTCGCGCAGCCGACGTCCTGTCGTGGCGATCGCCACGAACTCCATGAGAAGTCCATCTGCGCGGTGGATTGCCTCTTCGGGTTCGGTAGCAAGTTCGAACCCAGCGGCACGGAGACGAGCGTATATTCGCGCAGCCGACTCTCGCGCAAGCCGCGAGTCCACCAGGTGTGCACCCTCAGCAATCGACGGAAGAAGGTCTTCTTGCCGACATGCCGCCAGGATCGAAACCCCTGAGAATTCGAGCAGCCGGTCTCGAGCCTCTGGCCAACGCTCGGTTGCCGCGCGCCCTAGATCGTCGATGCAAACAACTACTCTGCGTTCAGGCGTCGGAGAAAGCATCCGCACAAGTCGGATCAGGCTTTGCACGTCTGAATCGCTCGAGACCCGAAGCACACGTATGAGCATTGGGCCGTCCTGAAGCAGCGACGCGGATCGCCAAAGCAGGCCTGATTTCCCTGTGCCACTCGCGCCGACGATTAGGACCTGACGGCTCGACTCGAGTGAAGACAGAATTGACTCGCACTCAGGGACGCGGACCACGTCGAGGTCTGCCCCGACGTGGCTGGGGACGACCCTTACGCCGGAGAAGAACTGCTCCTCGCTTTCGGTTGCTATGCGTGAGAAGTCGGCAAACTCGCATACACCTTCCCGAAGCGCGGCCTCGAAGTTCTGTTGGTCGACAGTCTCGCGCAACCGGGAGATCATCGAGTCCACGTCAGCGAGGGTTCGAAGATGGGCAGTCGCGACGTCGCGGCCACGCTGCGCTGACGATACCAAAGCAAGATCTGCAGCAAGGTGCGATCGCGCAATAACGGCAACCGCGGGAGGAATCGAGTAGGCCCTTGCGAGTAGCGACTCGACTTCGACCACAAGTGGGTCCTCAACAACGACAAGGTGGGTTCGGCCAATTAGGCGTTCCGCTGTGTCCGGGTCGCGACGACTGGCTGATAGCTGGTCTCGCACCGCTCGCGTAAGCTCAGCGTCGCCTTGGGGGATTGTTGAACCCCATCCTGTAGCGCCCGCGGCGAAGCCTGCATTGCTGACGATGGCGTACCCGGCGACGCTTCCGTCGTAGTCGCGAGCCGCCTCGACTTGAGCGGCATGCGCGATTACAGACGCAGTCTCCGCGCGACTCATGGTCCGCGCGCTCCGCTGCTTACTCTGGACAAGAAGCCAGCTGCCGTCCTGAAGGCGGCAATCAATGTCCTCAAAACCCTCAGGACGGACAGCGGACACCCGAGGAAGTGGAGAGTCCGACAGCCTCCCGGAACCGAGGAGCAGGGTCGCAAGGTTGATCTGATAGGTCACCCCCGCGACGTTCGCCGCTCCGCTTCGGAGCCGGGCAAAGAGTTCATCGGAAGACTCTTCCGAAAGCAAACTGACGGCGCGCGCCTCCCGTTGGCGTTGGCGCTTCAAAGCCTCGCGTTTAGCGCCCCCGGGTTGTCCCTTTCCCACGACACCTCCAAGCACGATCCACACTGGCACCGTATCCTGCCTCAGGCAGCGGGTGTTCTGGTAGGTGCCATTTTGGGGGGGCAGGCAGTGAAGGGTCGGGTTGCTCGGCATCGAGCGAAGGGCTATCCGTCCAAGCTCTCGACTGCGCGCATCGTCTCTGCAAAGCCGACTTCACCGGTTCGCCACATTCGGAGGGATGCGACCAGGTCCGGAAGATTAGCAACGATCCAAGTGTGTGAACGTCTCGGCAGCCGGTACACGACCTTGCCAACGAAAACCATCATGTGGGCGTCTTGGCCCCGCGCGAGCATGTGCACACGATCGACCTCGACTAGCAGCCCCCTAGCTTTCGGCGGCCAATTAACTCGGATCACGTCAGTCGAGTCGCGAAAGCTCTTATCTACAAGGTCTCGGATGTGACTGAATAGGCCACTCAACGCATCATCGAAGCGGTCCCGGTACTGGGAGTCTCTCGAGACCGCCCAGCTCCTCCACGCGACGAACACGGTCACCCCGCCGGCCACGATCGCACCCGCGAGCGCGCCCCACATTGTCGCCCAGAACTGCTGCCAGAAGTCCACAGCCGAATCCTAGGTTCGAATGGACCTCGAAGGCGGAAGCGCCGGATCGATTTGGGACAAATGATCGGACGGATGGCCGCATCGTCACTCCGGGCGCCAGTAGATGAGTAAGGGCGCGAGCGGGAGAAGCGAAGGTATCACTCATCGATGCTATTGGCTCCCAAGGTCGGCTGCCGGGGATGGCCCTTCCGGTCGGAACCGCACCAACCGCCGTGGTCTGGTGGACACTGGTGACATGAGTCTCGATGCGCCAGCGCCAGCGCCGTCCGGAGCTACCGGACGCGAAGCGGTAGAGATCTGCCGCCAGTGGATGGCCTACCTGGGCGCAGTCGACGTTGTTGTGGCGGAAGGCTCCGCCACCGACATTTGTGATTTGTACAGCTCGCGGTATCTTGCATGGGTTCAAAGCCGCAGAGGAAATCTTGACCTTGGTGTTGTCGAGCGCGCTGCAGCCGTCGGGTCGGTTGATGGCCGCTCATCACTTGTTTTCCTCAGGGGAGGTGTTTTCCCAACGGTACAAGACCGAGCAGACAATCTAACGGTGGGTCTGCTTCGTTTCGACCCACGAACGGGCGCTTTGGATGGCGCGAATGCTGTTGGTCGGCAGATACTCGCGAGTGGACTTGTGGGATAGCTGTTCCGGTTAGTGCAGGGCACGGCCTGTAGAGCTGAGAGGCGAGACGCTCGTAGCGGGCCCCGTTTGAGAACGAGCCGCGCGGTTGAATTCGGCTCGTGCGGCGGCCCTAGAGATCTCGATCGTCTCCTCCACAGGTTGCCGTTGCATGGTCTCGACTAGCTGAGCCCGAGCCGACGCCTCGGTGGGAGCTACGACTACCGCTAGGTTGCTGGACGTGCCTCTCGTCATTCCTACATACAGGCCGGCGCCGTCGACGCCAGGGCCGACTATAGATCGGTCCGTTGTCTCGCCCTGCACGCCGTAAACGGTCGTGGCGTATGCCAAGTGGAGGTGGGTTCCTGCATACTCGTGATCGATCATTCGCAGATCTGTCGAGTCGTTTGCGGACGCCAACATGACATGTTGCGCAGTCACGTTCTTCACCGTCCAGTTCTGGCGATTCTGTACGTCCATCGTGCTGTCGTTCCGTCGCGTTTGGACGACATCGCCGACAAAGATCGCCTGTCCGGCCTGACCCGAAACGGCTGCGCTGGTGTCGACCTCGCCGACCGAGATCCGGCGAGCCTGAATGGCCTCGCTCACCGATTGCGCCTCGGCGTGGGTCGCGGAGACTATGGCGATGGACTGTCGCTCTCGGGAGGCTTCAAACCAGGCACTTACGAGGGCATCGTGCGCGTCAGTCTGGCTGTTTGAGAGCACTACGTGTCCCGTGTTGATCAATTCGTCGGCCGTATGACCGGCTTCCTTTAGGTCATCTGGTTGCCGAAGTCGAAGACTCAGGTTGGCCCACGCTGGGTCTTTGAATCGATGGATAGTCAAGAGCTCGACCTGGCGGGTTGCGCGTCGCCAGAAGAGGGCCATGGCGCCCGAGTGACCGACCGGAAGAGCTTGATGCTGGTCTCCGACGAGGGCGACGCAAGCGCCGGTGCGGGCGACGACGTCGAGCAGGGCGTTCGCTGCCTCGAGGTCAAGCATTCCAGCTTCGTCAACCACGATACGGTCTCCCGGTCGAACGCCGATGCGCGGACCGACGTAGGGCATACCCGTCGACGGATCGAGCTCGCCGATCGTTAGGCATGACCACTCGGTGGCACCGGCTGGATTGCTGATCCATCGCCATCCGTAGTCGTATAGCAACTGATGGAGAGATGACGACTCGCTCCCGGTTTCGCGTCCAGCGACCGCGGAAGCCTTCTTCGTTGGCGCGACGATGATCATGGCTCGACCGCCACGACGCAGAGCCGCTCCGGCCACCTTGAGCATCGTCGTCTTGCCTGTGCCAGCGGCACCGGAGATCGTCACGACTCGGTCGGAACCTGCGATCGAGGAGGCGCCCTCCAGTTGCCCTTCGTCCAGCGCGCGGTTGGGATCTATGGCTTTCGCTACTTCGGTCATCTCCCCTACGGAAGGCACGGTGCCAGGCGTAGCGAGGGACTCTGTGCGATGCGCGACTGTGGCCTTGAGAGTTGCAGTGGCAATGGCCATCCGGCTCTTGATGTGTGGGGGAGTGCTGGCCTCTGACAGCAGTGTCACCGTGTATGTGCTGGCGGCGTAGGCAGTAACTTCGTCGACGACCACACCTAGCTGGGTCCGATCATTGATTACGCCTGATGCTGCGATCGCTCGGATGGCTCCTGCCCGGACGTCCATGTCGCTGAATCGTCCTCCCGTCCCGGTCGATCGACCGTCCGCATCGACGATCGCCTTGGCCGCTAGAAGCTCGATGTCCAGGTCCTCGATGGCGATCGGGCGCGCCACCTTCGCGCCTCGTGGCTGTACGAGTTGCGGGTCGGCGTTTAGGAGTTCGGTCAGTACAACGGACGCCCAATCGTTCTCGTCCAGCTGCCCCGGCTTGTTCGGCCGGCCAGCCGCCCATGCCCACTGATCGATCTGGTTCAGGACGGAGGCGGATGGCTCCTCGTCCGCGTGCTGTTCCCTCCACTGGCGAAGATGGGCAGCCTTGTTGGACTCGATCTGAGCGGACCGCTTCGACAGCGGCCGCACCAGATGCTGCAGCTGCGCGATCTCCCCGTCCGAATTCAGCGTGAAGCCCTTCGACGCGAGAGCAGCGACCCATGCTGGGTCGGTCTTGCAGGCGAGGTCGCCTTCGGCGTTCACGATGTTCTGGAACCGGAGCGCGACGCGAGTGTCGACGTTGGACCACTTCCCGTCGAGTCCTTCGACCTTGACGTTCAGCCACAGGTGGCGGTGCTTATGAGGGTCCAGTGAGCGGGACCGTTCGTGTCGCAACTCGACGACCTCGATGCGGGCGAGGTCTTCTCGGATAGCACCTTGCTTTCCGCGGCGGGCGTTGAGCTCGGTCTGCCACAGCTTGATGATCCGGTCCCGCAACCGGTCCTGCAGATCCTCGTACGCTGCCGCCAACTCGTGGTCCAGCATCGCCGCGATCGAGAACGACTTCGGTGCGTTGATCGTCGCATCCAAAATCAGATCCGCGACCGGCGACTCCAGATCCCGACCCCGACGCTCACCCGTCAGAGGGTCGACACCATCGACCCAATCCTTCAGTTGGGACCGGGTGAGGAGGTCGTCACGGATCGCGCCGTTCTCAACGATGTACCGGGTCATCACGGCGTCCGCATAGCCCGCGGCGGCCAGTGCGCCATCGGCGGTCTTGGCCGTCAGCGTCGCGTCGCAGACGCCGCCGAACGCGTAGTGCACCGCCTGCTTGACCCCCTGGGCCGCCTGCCCGCGCTTCCAGCGCGCCACTCCACCTCTCACACTTAGAACTTCCGGTTACGCGCGCTTTTTGGCGCGCACGGAGCGCGCACACTCGAAGAGTGCCTACGTGCATTCGCTCTTTTCCCTTTGGCTTGTCGTCTTTATCGTTCTCTCTCGTTTCTGGTCTCGTTCTCTCGTTGGTCTCCTTCGCCTTGGTTTCATTCGTTGCTTCTCGTCCCTTCGTCTCGTCCTTTTCTTGTCACGGCCATCTCTCCCGCTCAACATTTGCCGCCTCTTCCGCCGGCCCGCACTTCGCGCCCCCGAGCGCGAAAGAACCCCTGAGCCGCCCCCTTCATTCGGTCCGGACGTTCTGTGAGTCGTCGGTTTCCATTTGATGGGTGCACTGTCGAGCGTACTCGGCTGGGGGTAGGTAGCCGAGCGAGGAGTGCCGGCGGTGGTGGTTGTACTCGTCCTTCCAGTCGCCGATGATGACCTGCGCGTGCAGCAGCGAGTAGAAGCTGTTGATGTTGAGGCACTCGTCGCGGATCCGGCTGTTGAACGACTCGACGTACCCGTTGCGCCACGGCGAGCCCGGAGGGATGTAGGACAGGCCGGTGCGGGTGCCGGCCCAGTCGGCCATCGCCTCGCTGATGAACTCCGGCCCGTTGTCCGACCTGAGCACCGCCGGGGCGCCCCGGGCGGCGACGAGGTCCTCGAGGTGGGCGGTGAGTCGGTCGGCGGTAATCGAGCGCTCCACGAGGCCGCCGATGCACTCCCGGGTGTGTTCGTCGACGATCGAGCAGATCTTGATCGGTCGGCCGTGCTCGTCGGCGTCGAACTGAAAGTCCACCGCCCACACCACGTTCGGCGCGTCCGCCGTCGGCGCGTCGACGGTCGAGGACCCGACGCGCTTGCGTCGACGCCGCTGCGGGACCCGGAGCCCTTCGTCACGCCACAGGCGTTGGATCTTCTTGTGGTTCACCACCCACCCCTCGGCGCGGGCGTCGTGATACGCCCGCCGGTACCCGTAGCGGGGATGGTCCTTCGCCCAGGCGCGCAGCCACTCCCTGAACGCCCGATCCGGGTCCGCGACCGTGTCGCCCTTGAGCGGTCGCCGATACGCGGAGCGGCTCAGCCCGACCAGACGGCACGCCATCCGTTCGCTCACCCGCAGCTTGCGCTTGAGGTGATCGACGGCGGCGCGGCGCCTGTCCAGGCTTAGAAGTTTCCCTCAGCCAGCTCCTTGAGCGCGGCCTTCTCCAGCTCCGCTTCCGCGAGCAGACGCTTCAGGGTCGCATTCTGCTTCTCCAGCTCCTTCAGGCGCTTTGCGTCGTCGGCCTTGAGGCCGCCGTACTGGTTCCGCCACCGGTAGTACGTCTGCTCGGACACCACGAGCTCCCGGCACACCGCCGAGACGTCCTGACCGTCGGCGAGCATCCTGTCGGCCTGCCCGAGCTTACGGACGACCTGCTCCGGGGTGTGACGCTTCCTGCTGTTCGTCATGATCTGACCAGTCTCCCTGCCCGCGACCGCGGACAACAGGACGACTCTCATAACGACTGGACCTACGAAACGGGGTCAGCCCACCCCGACCCACTCAAGTTGGGTCGGGGTTCTTTTCGTCCGGTCGCGATTACTGGTCGAGCATCCCCACGATGTCGTGAACCGCCGCGAGGACTCGCGTAGCCGACTCGCGAATCATGGTGACGTCTTCGTCGCTCCATCCGGCGATGTAGCCGATGCTGTACGCGCTGGTGTCGAAGCCGCACAGGCCTGCGACCACGAAGGCGACCGACTCAGCCTCGACCTCCATGCGTCCGCGGTGCAGGCGGTACTCCTCGACGCTGTCGATATGGCGGAGCTCAATGTGCGCCGTCTCGTGAATCAGAGTCTTCGCGGACTGCTCGACGCTGATACCTTCCGCAAGGATCACGCGCAGCGTCTCGGGGTCCGTGTATCCGCTCGCATCGGCCAACGGTTCGCGGCTAACCCTCCATCCCCGGGACTCAAGGTGAGCGGTCAGCGGAGCAATGACTCCGTGGTCGTCGTCGCCGACGAGTCGGTGAGTAGGATCACTCGGGACCGGGTCGGCTCCCTCGATCGGGTCGGTCTGTGCGATGTCGAATACGGACAGAGTCGGGAAGTATCGGACCACACGCTCGTCGTCGGCTGGGGTCTCATCGTCGGCAGCGGTCTCGGTCTTCCGCTCGCGGTATCCGAAGATCTTGATCGACTTCTCACCCTTACGGACCTGGCGCCCCTTGGCCTGCCATTGCCGGAAACCGGCGACCATGGTCGCGTCGGGGTTCTGGGCGAGGATCAGCAGGAGGTTGTTCAGGCTGTAGTTGTGGAAGGAGCGGGCGAACTCGAGGAATGCCCGCCACTGGCCGCTGTCGGCGAGTTGTTGGACTTGCTCCAGGATCGACGCGTGCAGTGCCTCTGCTTCCGTCTGGCGTGCCTCCGCGGATCGGGTGATGGTCGTGTGCGTCATGTCGGTTGCTCCTTTGTCCACTCGTCTTTCTCGCCGTCCCGGCACGAAGATCAAGAACGGGTGGAGGCTGAGCAGTGACCGGCAGGAGCGGTTGCTAAGTGGAGGAGCGCAGCGACGGAGTCTGCAAATAGTGAGGGTCGGTCGCGGAGCAGCCGGAGGCCGTTACGATCGCAGGCCGGAGCGGGGAGAAGACACGGCTCGCGCCGACGTAGTCGGCTCCGCGCAGAAACTCGTACCTGAGTCAACCCTGCGTGGGCGAGCTCTATCAACGTCCCCTGAGTTGTGCGATCCGATCACGCAGGTAGACGGCAAATGGGATGGCGACTTAGGGCGGCGTTGAACTCAAGCGCTGCCGATGATCCATGTGTCTGACGCCCACGGGAGGGACAAGGCAGGCAGCAAAGGAGGAAGTTGGTAGATCGGCCCCGGGCTGACGGGTTTCGGCAGTCAGTCCTTCGCGTTGGCCGATTTCTTCAGCCTCTTCTTCGTAGAGCGCTCAACCAGAATGGCCAGGTAGTCCTTCACCGGTCGGCCGACGAAGTCGTCGAACTCGGCGCGCGTGGCGTTCTCGATCTCTTCCCGGGACATGTCCGGGAACTTCGCCTGGAGGCGTTCAGTTACCTGCTGGATGGTGTCTTCGTCGGATACGTCTTTCGCCACGCGCCGAGTGTCGCACAGGAAGGTGAACACGAACACGAGCGTTTCACGCCGACAACCACCACGCACGATACGGCTTTAAGCGCCCAGGACGGTGACCCGCGAAGAAATCTGCGCGCATACCGGGAGCGGTGTCACGGAGTTATCGTGAACTATGTCGACCAATGAGTCAGTGGAGTGCTCCTGCTGCGGCCGGGAGCGGCTCCGGCGTCAGGTTCACGCGCTTGGTGAGCGCAATGACGTGTACGTGTGTCGGCGCTGCGGTTTTTGGATAGCTGTGTTCTGGCGCGGAGACCGCGCTGACGTTTCTCGTTGAGGGTTCGACTGATTCCTTCCGTGACGACCGCCGCGGCCAGCGACCTGGGCGTTGGCACACTGGCACGGCGACCCGTCACGCGGGATTCCTGATACTCGGGTTGTCACTGTCGGAACTGAGGTGGCGGTGCTTGAGCACGGCGCGGATGATGAGCGGAGCCCCGACGATCGCGGGAAGAAACCAGAACAACCACGAGGGCAGCAGGCGCCAAAGGGGGAGCTGGGGTCCGTTGTCGACGTAGAACGCGGTCAGCATGGCGACGTAGGAGACTCCCATGGCGATGATGTGTGGAGCGTTGCCGGGTCGGTGGAGCCGACGGTAGATGAACCCGAAGGAGGCCGCGACGGCAGCGACGGCACCCGCCGCAACAAGGGGCAGATCGGCGGGCCACCGGAAGGCGGACATCGCGCACGCGGAAGCGAAGACGATCAGAATCGCTCCGAAGTAGAACCGGCCACTGACAACGTGCCGGCCGGAGCCTTTTCGGCTGAACATGGCAACCAGCCCACTCGCGATTGCGACCAGAGCCGCCGCGACGTGGATTCCGAGCAGGGCGAGGAAGACGGCGGAGAGCGAGGCTACGTCCAGTCCGAGCAGGGGTTCCGTGCGCATGAGAGGCCTCCCTCCGGTGCGCTCAGGGTAGCGCTGCGCAAGGGGGTGCGGACTACTGTTCCCGTCGCCGCTCGATGAGGATGGTGTCGCGCCATTGCCCGGCCCACGGCCCGTAGGTCATCAGGGCGATGCGTTCGCGATGTCCGACCACTCGGAAGCCGACCTGCTCGTGGAGACGGAGGCTGGCGGTGTTCTCGCGGAAGATGCTCGACTGGATCGTCCAGATGCCCGCGTTGTCGCACGCGTTGATCAGCTCGTCCAGGAGCAGCCGTCCAAGTCCGTGGCCGCGCGCGCGGTCGGCAACGTACACGGAGTGTTCGACGACGCCCCGGTAGACCTCGCGTAAGGAGACCGGAGACACGGCTGCCCAGCCGGCGACGCCGCCTTCATCGACCGCGACAAGTCGCCCAACCTGCAGTTTGCTCGCGTCGAATTGCTCCCACGATGGAGGCTCCGACTCGAACGTGGCGTTGCCCGTCGCGATCCCCTCGACGTAGATCCGCTCGACCTCGGACCAGTCCGCGAGCGTGAGCGTGCGAATGATCATTCGGCTGCCGTGCTTCCCAGAGTCGTCACCGGATCATTCTTCAGCGGGTGCCACCCATTCCACCAGCTCCTCGACCTGCACCAAGATCGTGCCCCGGAGCTCCCGAACGCCGTCGAGGTCCCAGGTCGCCGGGTCGGGGAACTCCCACTGCACGAACTGACCCGCCACAGGGCCGGGGAGCTCGAGCCCGGGCTTCATGGCCACGACGATGTCAGCGGCCGCAAGGTCCTCTACCGTCACCGCTCGAGGCTGCGCGTCGGAGCTGTCGATACCGAGCTCGGCGAGAGCCTGAACCACAGGCTGGCTTGGCCCGTCGGCCGGTGCTGTGCCGGCGCTGGTGGCGTGGGCGCGATCGCCGGCGACGCGACGGAAGAGGTGGGATCCAAGCTGCGACCGGCCGGCGTTGTGGGTGCAGAGGAAGAGGACGGTGGGGGCGTCGTTCATACCGTGATCTCGGTTTCGATGGTGGCTCGTGTCCAGGCTTGGGTCGCCGCCTGGACGGCATCCCACGGTGAGCCGAGTGGCGGCGTGTAGGAGAGGTCGAGGTCGCTGATCTGCTGCACGGTGAGGCCGGCGAACAGCGCCGTCGCGTAGGTGTCGACGCGCTTGGCGGTCTCGGTGCCGAGGCGGCCGACGAGTTGAGCGCCGAGGAGGCGTCCGTTGTCGGCGTCTCCGGTGATGCGGATGCTGATCGGCTGGGCGCCCGGGTAGTAGCGCTTGTGGTCGTCGGCGGTGGTCTGGGTGGTGACGCTCTGGAAGCCGGCGGCGTGCGCTTCGTGGTCGTGAAGACCGGTTCGCGCGGCGACGAGGTCGAAGACCTTGACGACCTGTGTTCCGACCGAGCCGGCGAAGCGGGCGTCGCCACCGATTGCGTTCTCCCCGGCCACGCGTCCCTGCTTGTGCGCGGTCGTCCCGAGCGGGAGATAGGTGACCCCGAGCAGCCGGTGGTGGGTGACGACCCCGTCGCCGGCCGCGTAGACGTGGGGCAGGCCGGTTCGCATCTGCTCGTCGACGACGACCGCGCGGCCGGCGCCGAGGGTGGCTCCGGCGGATTCCAGGAGCTGAGTGTTCGGGCGGACACCGACAACAGCGAGCACGATGTCGGCTCGCAGGTTGACGGGCTGGCCGTCGTGGTCGGCGCGGACAAGCAAACCGTCGGTGTCCTTCTCGACCGAGCGAACCACGGTGCGGGTGCGCACGTGCACGCCGTGGCTGGTCAGCTCCTCGTGGACGGAGGAGCCGAGTTCCGGGTCGAGGGTGGAGAGGACTTCGGGTCCGCGCTGCAGGACGGTGACGTCGATGCCGCGCGCGCTGAATCCCTCGGCCATCTCGAGACCGACGTAGCCGGCGCCGATGATGATCGCGGTGCGCGGGTCGCGTGCTTCTAGGTCGCGGTCCAGGGCGAAGGTGTCGCCCATCGAGTGGATGACGTGCAGCCCATCGGCGGGGGTGAGCTGGTCGAGTCCGGTTATGCCCGCGTGCGAGGGGAGCGCGCCGGTGCCGACGATCAGCTCGTCGTAGCCGATCACGGACTCGGTTCCGTCCGCCGCCCGGACGTTCAATCGCTGACCCGCGACGTCGATGCCGGTGGCGAGTGTGTTGAGCCTGAGTGACATCCCGGTCGCCTCGAGGTCGGCGTGGGTCCTGTGGGCGAGCGACTGCCACGGGCGCACGTCACCGGAGAAGTAGTACGGGATGCCGCAGATGGAGAAGTTCGGGTATTCGTCGGCGACGACGACGGTGACGTCAGTCGCCGGGTCGAGTTCGCGGGCGCGCAGCGCGGCGGAGATTCCGGCGTCGCTGCCGCCGATGGCGACGAGATGCATGGGATGGTTCCGTTCAGCGATCGGTGGTCTGCGGGATGACGACGTCCGCTGCGGCCTCGGCCAAGACCTTCTCCGAGCGGAATAGCGCCAGGGTGAGTCCGACGCCGATGGCGGCGCCGACGAGTTGGGCGGCGATGAAGGGGAGGACGGACGCCGGGGCGATCCCGGCGAACGAGTCGGAGAAGATCCGGCCGATCGTAACGGCGGGGTTCGCGAACGAGGTGGAGCTGGTGAACCAGTAGGCGGCGCCGATGTAGGCGCCGATCGCGGGGGCGGCAGCGGCGCTGCGGCCGGATCGCGCCAGCGCGAGGATCAGCATGATGAGCCCGGCCGTCGCGACGACTTCGCCGATGAGCGTCCCGGCAGTGACCCGCTCGGTGGTGGCGACGTGCGTGGGCAGCTCGAACATCGCGTTGGCGAGTAGGGCTCCGCCGATGGCGCCGACGACCTGCGCGAGGATGTATGCCCCCGCCTCGGCGAGGGTCAGTCCGTTGCGGGCGGAGCGGCCGACGATCCAGTCGACAAGTGAGACGACCGGGTTGAAGTGGGCTCCGGAGACGGGGCCGAACAAGAGGATCAGCACGGCGAGGCCGAGGGCGGTGGCGATGCTGTTCTCGAGCAGCTGCAGGCCGGTGTCGTGAGAGAGGCGGCTGGCGGCGATCCCGGAGCCGACGACGACCGTGACGAGCAGTCCGGTTCCGAGGAATTCGGCGAGCAGGCGAGAGAGAAGGCGCGTGTTCATTGGCTTCATCTTGACCGGTAGGAGATACCTCAGTCAACATTGAGGTAATGAACACTGGGCGAAATCCGTTGGAGACGCGAGCCGCGTTGCACGCGGCTCTGGCGGATCCCCTGCGTCTGCGAATCGTGGACCTTCTCGTGCTCGGCGATCTGACTCCGGGAGAGCTCGTCGCGCAGCTGGCGGTCTCCACCAATCTGCTCGCGCACCACCTTGCGGTCCTGGAGCGTGAAGGCATCATCGTGCGCGAGCGTTCGGAGGGCGATCGCCGCAGGACGTACGTGCGCCTGCGGCCGGCCGCGCTCACTGCGCTGGGGCCGTCTGCGGATGATGCCGCGCGTCGGGTCGTGTTCGTGTGCACGGCGAACTCGGCGCGGTCTCAGTTGGCGGAGGCGCTCTGGTCGCGCTCCAGCGATGTCCCGGCCCTTTCCGCGGGGACGCACCCGGCGCCCGGGGTCGCGGTGGGTGCGGTGCAGGTCGCGGCGCGACATGGTGTCGTTCTGGCGGGACGACCGAAGCTGTACGCGGATGTCGTCGAGGTTGGTGACTATGTCGTCACGGTCTGTGACCGAGCGCACGAGGAGCTCGGGTACGGCGACGCTCATTGGTCGATTCCCGATCCGGTGCCGGACGGCAGCTCGAAAGCGTTCGAGGCTGCCTTCGACGAGATCGCACGCCGGGTCGGCTCCCTCGCCGCACACCTGACGCGGAGCGCATAGCGCACGACGGTCGGGCCACTCGGTTAGAGCGCTGTCGTGAGGACCTTCGACACGCGCTCCAGGCTTCCTGGGACGAGCTTGTAGTACGACCAGGTGCCACGCTTCGACCGGGTGATGTAGCCCGCGTCGAGCAGAAGCTTGAGGTGATGTGACACCGTCGGCTGGCTGAGCCCGATCGGTTCGGTCAGATCGCAGACGCACGCTTCCTGGCCCTCCGAGTTGGCCACGATCGAGAGCAGGCGAAGTCGGGTCGGGTCGCCGAGAGCCTTGAACGCCGCCGCCATCGACTCCGCCTCGTCGAGGGAGAGGGTCTCGCTCGTCACAGGAGTGCAGCAGGCGTTCACGGGTGTGATCGGGAGTGCTTCGAGAACGGCCATGCGACTAGTCTAGCCGTACATTGACAGATTTCGATGAAGCAGGCACACTGTAAATCGAAAACCTTCAATGAATGGAGAATGAGGGATGACTCTCGTCGACCTGACCGTCCCCACGATCCGCAGCAGCCGCCTCGACGGGCTCCCGGTGGCGATCATCGGCGCCGGGCCGATCGGGCTCGCGGCCGCCGCCCACTTGGTCGAACGGGGCATCCCGTTCGAGATCTATGAGACCGGCGACACGTCCGGCCACACCGTCTCCCAGTGGGGGCATATCCGTTTCTTCTCGCCGTGGAAGATGCTGGTGGACCCGGCCGCCGCTCGGCTCCTGGCTGAAACAGGGTGGGCGAGTCCCGACGAGAAGCAGCTGCCCACCGGCGGCCAGTTCCTGGATGACTACCTGGCGCCGCTGGCTGCAATCGACTCGATCCGTCCGCACATCCGTTACGGCGTCACCGTCACCGACGTCAGTCGCGAGGGCATGGATCGCACCCGGAGCACCGGCCGCGCCGACACCCCCTTCCTGCTGCGCATCAGCGATGCGGACGGCGTGCGGGAGGTCACGGCCCGCGCCGTCATCGACGCATCCGGCACCTACCTGACCCCGAACAGCCTCGCCTCGTCCGGACTCGACCCTCTCGGGCTGCCGGCGGTCGCCGGGCACGTCTCGCACGCGCTGCCGGATGTGGTCGGGCGCGAGCGCGCCCGGTTCGCCGGCAAGCGCGTCACCGTCGTCGGCGCTGGACACTCCGCCGCCAACACCCTCCTGAACCTCGCCGCCCTTAAGCGTGAGGTGCCGGAAACGCGGATCACCTGGCTGATCCGCAACGCGAGCGCCGTCCGGGTCACCACCTCGGATGACGACCAGCTGATCGAGCGCGCCGCTATCGGCAAGCGCGTCGACCGTCTCATCGCCACCGGCGCCATCCAGCAGATCGACCGGTTCGAAATCCTTCGCCTCGCCGCAACCGAGAACGGCGTCAAGCTGATCGGCCAGCGAGCGGGCGAGCGGGTCGAGCACGACACCGACATCGTGGTGAACGCGACCGGGTTCCGGCCCGACCTCGACATGCTGCGCGAGATCCGGCTCGACCTGGACGAGATCGTGGAGGCTCCCGTCCGGCTGGCGCCGCTGATCGACCCGAACATCCACTCCTGCGGCACGGTCGAGCCCCACGGGTTCGCCGAGTTGCAGCAGCCCGAGCCGAACTTCTTCCTCGCCGGGATGAAGTCCTACGGACGCGCCCCGACGTTCCTCCTCGCCACCGGATACGAGCAGGTCCGATCCATCACCGCCTACCTCGCCGGCGACATCGCGTCGGCACGCAACGTGCAACTGGTGCTCCCGGCCACAGGCGTGTGCTCGACCGGCGCGAGCGGGTCGTCCTGCTGCTCCTAAGCAGTGCCCTTCTCGCGGAGGGCTTCGATGATCATTCCAGTCGTCGGAGCTCCCGCAAGGCCCTCTGGCGTCCGGTACACGCGACAGGCGAGAGCGTCGGTGGGGATGCCGTCGAACAGATCCTGTCCGTCCACAAGGATCGTGGGCGAGCCCGCGAATCCGAGCACCGTTGCTTCGTCGGGGGTGGTCACCGTTCGCGTCTCCAGATGCGCCGTCGGCCGCACGAGGTCAAGAGCTGCTCGAACTCGGTCGGACGCCTCTACCCAATTCGGGCAGTCATCGATGTGGAGCACGATTACGTTCATTGCACAATTCTCGCGCATAGACTCCCATCTATGAGCGGAGCGCAAGCGGTTAGCCCGGACCTGCAGAGCCTCAAGCGCATCAGCGATCCCACCCGCGCCGCCCTCCTCCGGATCATCCTCGATTCCGAGGAGGGCCGGGGGTCGGTGACCCGCATGGCCGAGACCCTCGGGCTCACGCAACCGACCGTGTCTCACCACTTGCGGATGCTCAAGAACGAGGGACTGGTCGAGCGCGAACAGATCGGCCGCACGGCGTGGTATTCGATCACGCCCTCCCAGCTCGACCGCGTCGCCAACCTGGTCCGCGACGGCGAGACACGCGACGACGCGGCGGCGCTGGAGCGCATCGTCGCCGACCTGACCACGCGATACCGAGGGGTACTGGCACCGGACATCGTCAGCTCGTACGTGCAGGACAGCTACCGGATGCTGGGCGAGCGTGCGGGCTCGCACCCGACCCGAGCGTCCCAGACCAGCAGCTTCACGATCGATCGGCTCGACGCGCTCCTACGGGCCGACGAAACCACCCACACCGTGCCGGAGGTGCTGTTCGTCTGTGTGCAGAACGCCGGCCGCTCCCAGCTCGCCTCTGCGATCCTGCGCCAGCTCGCCGGCGACCGGGTCATCGTCCGTACGGCCGGCTCGGAGCCGGCGGAGGCCGTGCGCTCCACGATCGTCACCGTGCTCGACGAGATCGGCACCCCGCTCGGCGGCGAGTTCCCCAAGCCGCTCACCGACGAGGCGGTCCGCGCAGCCGACTACGTGATCACCATGGGCTGTGGTGACGCCTGCCCCATCTACCCGGGCCGCGAATACCTGGACTGGGACATCCCCGACCCCGTCGGGCAACCGATCGCCCGCGTCCGCGAGATCCGAAACGACATCGAGGGTCGCGTCCGCGACCTTCTCGAGCGGATCGAAAAGTGAACGATTGCCGAATTCGGCGATAGACGACTGGAAAAAGCATTGACCTACATCTATGCTTAACGAAGATCGTTGAGAACCGAGGAGAACCATGACTGATACCAAGCCCACCGTCCTGTTCGTCTGCATCCACAACGCCGGCCGCTCCCAGATGGCCGCCGGGTTCATGCGTGAGCTCTCCGGAGGCCGCGTCGAGGTACTGTCCGCCGGTTCGGAGCCGAAGGACCAGATCAACCCGGTCGCGGTTCAGGTCATGGCCGAGGAGGGTATCGACATCGCGGGCGAGCAGCCGAAGATCCTCACCACCGCTGCGGTGAAGGAGTCCGATGTCGTGATCACGATGGGCTGTGGCGACACTTGCCCGATCTTCCCGGGGAAGCGGTACGAGGACTGGGAGCTCACCGACCCCGCCGGGCGCCCGGTGGACGAGGTCCGCCCGATCCGCGACGACATCAAGCAGCGCGTCGAGAACCTGCTCGCTGAGCTCCTGCCCGCGGTGGTGTGACGATCATGACTATCGACGCAACGGGGCGCCGTAGCCAGCCTGAGCTGGCCTATCCGGAGGCGTACCTGCGTCGGCTCGCCGACGATCTGGCCGCCAAGTTCGACGGGGTGTTCAACCGGGAGACGGTGGAGCGGTATGTCCTCGAGTCCTACACCGCGCTGCTACGCACCGCGAAGGTCAAGGCGCATCTGACGACGCGCACGATCCACTTCGCGACGGAGCGGCTGACCGCCCTGGCGCAAGCGAAGGGTGCGCTGCCGGTGATCTGGCCAGAGGTGCTGTTCGTGTGTGAGCAGAACGCTGGGCGTTCACAGATGGCGGCGGTCCTCACCGAGTCTCTTTCCGGAGGACGCGTCCACGTCCGCTCCGCGGGGTCGATGCCCGCGTACGAACTGAATCCAGCTGTGGTCGAGGTGATGGCGGAGCTCGGGCTGGACATGAGTCGCGAGTTCCCGAAGCCGCTGACCGACGATGTCGTGCAGGCCGCAGACGTCGTTGTCACGATGGGCTGCGGCGACGCCTGCCCGATCTACCCCGGCAAGCGCTACCAGAATTGGGAGCTCGCTGATCCGCAGGGCCAGCCGGTCGAGGCTGTGCGGGTGATCCGAGCCGAGGTGGAGCAGCACGTGCGCGAGCTGCTGAAGAGCCTGGAGGTCACGCCCGCGTGAGCGTCGAGAACGTCGTCGTCATCGGTTCCGGCCCCGCCGGATACACCGCCGCGATCTACCTGGCCCGCGCCGGCCTTGACCCGATCGTGCTGACCAGCTCGGTCGAGATCGGCGGGGCGCTGATGAACACCACCGAGGTCGAGAACTTTCCCGGCTTCATTGACGGCATCCAGGGCCCGGACCTGATGGAGAGCCTGCGGCAGCAGGCCGAGCGCTTCGGCGCCCGGCTCGTCTACGACGATGCGACCGCGGTCGACCTGACGGGCGAGATCAAGACGATCTCCACCGGAAGCGGAACCGTGTACGAGGCACACGTCGTGGTCCTTGCGATGGGGTCGGCGCACCGCAAGCTCGGCATCGAGGGAGAGGATCGGCTCTCCGGGTACGGGATATCTTGGTGCGCCACCTGCGACGGCGCGTTCTTCAAGAATCAGGACATCGCGGTCGCCGGCGGCGGCGACTCGGCGCTGGAGGAGGCCATGTTCCTCACCCGGTTCGCCAACTCGGTAACCCTCATCCACCGGCGTGATGCCTTGCGCGCATCGAAGATCATGCAGGATCGGGCGCAAGAGAACCCCAAGATCAGTATCCGCTGGAACACCCAGATCGCCGAAGCCCACGGTGACGACAAGCTGAACGGGCTCACTGTTCGCGACACCGTCACGGGCGAGCCGGGCACCCTGGATGCGACCGGCCTGTTCGTGGCGATCGGTCACGACCCGCGCAGCGCATTGGTCGCGGGTCAGATCGATCTGGACGCCGACGGTTACGTGAAGGTTCAGCATCCGACCACCGAGACGAACCTGCCCGGCGTATTCGCGTGCGGCGACCTCGTCGACCGTCGCTACCGGCAGGCCATCACAGCAGCGGGCACCGGCTGCGCTGCCGCCCTAGATGCGGAGCATTATCTCGCCGCGCACGGGCTGGGCACGCACGCCCAGGCGCAGACCGCGGTCGCGGATGAGCTCGCGCACCCGTGATGGAGAACGCGAACTCTTTCGGAAGTCCCCTAATCCAGGTCAACTAAGGCTGGCAGCTTTCATGGCGGCCCTGACCTTGGTGGATTCTTAGCGAACCTCCGGGTATGGTGGCACGCATCTGACGCCGCCTCCCCCCAGCCGGTTGTCAGCGCGCATGGTTCGATGGCCGCGCCGTTCGGGTCGGCCGGCCATCGAACCGCTCGCGCAAGGGATACTCCCGCCTCGGTGGTCGACCGGTGCCGTTGTGACCAGCCGATCTCGGAGAAATAAGTCGGTGACGGGCGTCGGAGATCGACTGGATGGCCCCCTCGTGCGATACCGCTCGGGCAACGACGGGAGGAGCCGCCCCCGGCGGCGCTGTTCCCAGAGCTTTGTGTGTCTTTCCGCCGCCCGATCGTAGCTCGTTCCCGGTGCTTCCGTGCCGGGCTTTCGCGGCATATCCTCCTTCCGCTTCGCTCCAGTCCGGTATTCCACGGTCCCGGCACTGCGCACCTCCCACTCGCCACTGATCTCCCCGCCGGAAAGGCAAACAAAACGATCAACCAGGGGAGTGATCAGGATGCGGGTATTCGCCATCGATACGAGAAACATGGGTCCGGAACTGCGGGGCGGTCTGGTCGGGGTGGTCGGCTCGACGAGCCCCTCGGCGGAGGAGAAGCGGGAGTGCGTCGAGACGGTGAGCCGGTACGCAGTCGATGGATGGGCGATCGCCGCCGATCCCCGCACACCGATCGGCCGTCTGGCGGCGCTCACGGCTGAGACGGCGTGTGTGCCGTTCGTCGCCTTCAACCGGGTATCCCAGCGCGGAGGTCCAGTGGTCGGGCCGTCGACGGTGCAAGCGGCGACTCGCGAACTGTCCTGACAGCGCAAGCGAGAAGCGGGCCTGGTGCGCAGGCCCGCTTCCCTCCGGCAGGATCAGTCGCTCACGCCAGGGTCCGAGCTGACCGCCCCAGCTTCTTCTGCCGTCTGGACGGCCTCGCCTACTGTCGCGATCTGCTCGACATCGCTGAGGTTGTAGCCCCACGCGGCGAGCTGGGTGAAGTAGTCCTTATCGGTGGGGGAGGGGTACCGCCAGGTCTGCTTGCTCGTGACCGACTCGCACGCCCCGAGGACGACCGCCAGCGCGACATGCTGCGCTTTTGCCGGGGTCTGCTCAAGCAACGCGACGAGCTTGTCGTTCTCGAAGTAGCCGGAGGGCTCCAGGCCGAGCAACTGGTGGGCGAGCTCGTTGCCCTCACGGGTGGCGGTGCTGATCGCCTGCCGGTGGACGGTCAGACCCTTGGCGATCACGACCGCCGCGTCCTTGGGCAGAGCCTTCCGGGACAGCAGCGTGGCGAGCCATTCGCGGCGGACGATCTCAGCGGACGCCCACGCCTTGTTGTTCGCGATCAGGATGCGCCGTTGGGCCTTCTCCTCGTCGGTCATCGGCCCCGACTTGGACGGGGTACCGCCGTAGGTGTGGAAGCCTGCCGCTCTCGCGTCCCGGAGAAAGTAGCTGATGGTGGCGTCGCCGTCCGCGTAGACACGCACGAAGGCCGCTCGCCCGTCCAGGTTCTCGATGTGCTCGACGGTAACGCGTTGGTCATCGGCGGTGAGGAGTTCGCTGATGCGCGTGTACTCGGTGTCGTAGTAGCCGGGGTTCGCGTCGAGGATTAGGTAGCCACGTCCCGCCAGGTCGGCTTCCGCATCCGCCTTGGTCTTGGCGCGGGCTTTGTCGTCGCGTGCCCGCTGGGCCGCGTGCGCGAACTGGGCTGGGTCGGTGGTGGCGACCTGGATGAGGTCGTTGCGGATTTCGTCGTCGCCGTCGAACTCGATCAGCACGACCGCCTGATCCAGGGTCAGCTGGTGCTCCTGGATTGCGCTCGCCGCCACCTGGTTCTCGACCACCGCGAGTGCGGTCTTGACCTCCTTCTGCTTGGTGCCGGTGCGTCGGGCGATCGCGGTGACGCTGAGTCCTTCGAATGCGAGTTGTTGGAAGGCGGCGGCCCGGTCGCCGTCGGTGAGGGCTTCGCGCTGGTCGTTCTCGACCATCTGCTGCACGATCCGCTCCGCGGTCACCTCGTCAGCCTCCACCAGGTAGACGGGAATGGTGGCAAGTCATGCTTCGCGGGCGGCGAACACCCTGCGCTGTCCAGCTCGGACGGTCACCTGGCCGTCGTCGCTTCGATGCCCGAGGACCGGGGTGAGAACGCCGTTCTCGCGGATGCTCTGCACGAACGCGGGGGTGATGGGTGCGGAGGGGCGCACGTTGGTTTCGATGATCAGGGCGTGTGGGTCGAGGTGTTCGATGGTGCCCGCAACGGTGGTGGTGTCGCTCATGGTTCTGGGATCCCTTCAACTGTTCTTGTTCGCCTGTCTGGCAAGGGGATCGAGGGTGAACGGGAGCGGAGCGCAGTGCCGGGTCGACGCTTCTATATCTGTCAAGTCGTCAGCACTGGCTGGTGGAGCGCGTTGAGTGATCGATAAACGCTTCGGGCGAGGTAGCGTTTCAGTGCCCGTCGGATCTCGCGTCGGCTGCGTCCTTCCTGGAGCCTGTTTTCGACGTAGGCGCGGGTTTCGGGGTCGTGGACCATGCGGACGAGCACGGCCGTGTGGAGCGCCCTGTTGAGACGTCGGTCGCCTCCGCGATTGAGACGATGCCTGGTGGTGTTGCCCGAGGATGCGGGGATGGGGCTGACGCCGGCGAGGGCAGCGAAGGCGGCCTCGGAGCGCACCCTGCCGGGGTGGGACCACGCGGTGAGCACGATTGCAGCGGTGACCGGCCCAACCCCGGTGATCTGAAGAAGCGGAGCGGCGGGGCTGGTCTGAATCAGTCCGGTCATGCGATTCAGGTTCGCTGCCAGCTGCTCGGTGAGTTCGTGAACGCGACGGGCGAGACGGACGGCCTCTTCCCGAGCGATCACCGCTTCCAAGGGTTCATCTGCTAAGGCCGGCCTCCCGCACTGTAGCCCGCACCTCGATGGATGTGAGGATGACCAGCGCAGAGCAGCAGCAGCTCGCGCCCGGTGGGTTGACATTCCCCTATAGGGAAACGTGAAAGATGAATACAGACCGGTCGGGTATGGCCGGGATTGTCTGACCGTGGATGGAGAGTGCGATGTCCGAGAATCGTGGAGGCGGGATGAGCGTGGCGTTGATCGCCATCGGCGCGGTGGGGCTGGCAGTTGCGTGTTGCGGCGGCCCGGCGCTGATCGCGGCGGGTGGACTCGCGTTGGTTGGTGGAGTGCTGGGCAGCTGGCCGGTCTTGGCTGTGGCGGCCCTGGTGATGGCCGCCGCCGTGGTGTACACGGTGCTTCGGGCGCGGCGTCGTTCGGCCGCCCGTTCAGCGGAAACCAACAGCGCAGGCCGCGAGGGTGCTGGTGAGCAGGTGTTGCCAGTGATGGTTGACGACTGCTGTGCTGTGCCGAGCCCTGCAGTGGTGCCGCCGAATAAGGAGCGGCGCCAGCGGGCGGCGCGCAAGTGAGGCGCGGTTCGGGATCCAGCCTGTTGCGAAGCCGTCGAGGTCGTGGTTTCGCCGTCGCCTTGGCAGGGATCGCGGTGGCGTTGCTGCTTACCGGGTGCGGAGCGCAGACGTCGCCGGGCGCGGCAACGGGCCCGTCGGGTGGCTCAGCTGCCGGGTCCTCGTTCCCGTCCACGACGGTGCGGACGGTGTCCGGGACGAATTTGACGGTGCCGAACAACAAGCCGGCTCTGTTTTACTTCTTCACCGCCTCGTGTTCGAGTTGCGTGACGGGCGCGAAGTCCGTCGGGGCGGGTGTGGCGAAGGCTGGCTCGGGGGTGCAGGCCGTCGCGGTCGATCTGGACCCCGGCGAGCCGGTGAACATAATCAACGGGTTCATGCAGGACGTCGGGAATCCGCCGTTGTCGGTGGTACGCGACGACGGGACCCTGCTGAAGCGGTTTAACGTGGACGCGCTCGGGTTGACGATGGTGCTGGATAAAGCCGGGCGGGTGGTCTACCGCGGGGTGGACCCCTCAGCGGCCCAGACGGCCCAGGCCATCGCGGCCGCGGGCTCATAGGAGGCGTGTTGGGTACCTTCGCTTTCGCCTTCGCGGCGGGCATGCTGTCGACGGTGAACCCGTGCGGATTCGCGATGCTGCCCGCGTTCCTCGCCTACTACATTGGCCGCGACGAACCCGGCGCGCAGCAGAGCCTCGTACGGCGTGCGCTGGTCGGGCTCGGAGCCGGGCTGCTGGTCAGCGCCGGATTCGCCGGAGTGCTGAGCGTGGCCGGGCTGCTGGTCGCACTTGGAATGCGCAGCCTGATCGGAGCGGTGCCGTGGGTAGCAGTGCTGGTCGGTGTGCTGCTTGTCGGGCTTGGCACCGCTTTGCTCGCCGGCCGGCACGTCGGGTTCACCATGAACTCCAGCCGGATCGCTCGGCAAGGACGCGGCCCGAGCGCGATGCTCGCCTTTGGTGCCGCGTACGGGGTGGCGTCCCTGTCCTGCACCCTCGCGGTGCTGCTTGCGGTGATCGGCCAGGCTCTGGCAGCTGGCAGCGCGGTCGGCCTGGTGGTGGTGTTCGCCGCGTACGCAGCCGGAGCGGCGATGGTGCTGGTGCTCTTGGCTCTGTCCTCGGCCCTGGCCAGCGGCCTGCTGGCGCGGATCCTGCACCGCACCGCAAGGTATGTGCCCCGGATCGCCGGGGCGGTGCTGCTGCTGTCCGGGATCTACCTCGTCGCCTATTGGGCACCTGCGTTGGTCGCCGGGGGCGCGAATGAGAGCCTGGCCACGACCGGCAGCCGCATTTCCTCCGCTATGACCGCTTTCCTCAGCAGCAACATAGGTCTGGTCACCGGCTCCGCCCTGGCCGCGGTCGCGGTCATCTTGATCAGCGCAATTCTCGTCCGCGCGCGGAACCGATCCCGGAACACAGTGACGGCCGACGATGACGAGCCGCGATCACGGTAATCGCAGCCGGGAAATTCGAGGCCGCCGTGGGACGGTGGCCGCGCTGGACGAGGGACCGAGGAGATCGATGCTATCGAACAACGACCGCCGGCAGGCGGCGCGCTGTCAAGCAAGGAGGACATCGCTATCATCGTGACCCACGGCGGCAACAGTCCGGTTCCCCCCAGGTTCGCCTGGCCGAGCGGCTACTGACCGCATCATGCAAGAGCGCCGACAGTTCGACACCGACCCGGAATTCCGTCCACACCGCTCGGACGGTCCGAATTCGGCCCGCCTGGCGTGCGCGTAGCCGCGGGGCCCGGACGTCGCTCCAAGTGGCCGATCCGACAGTCTCAGCGGCGGCGCCACCGTGTGGCTAGATGGCTTCGCAGGGTGACCACGGCAGCGAGGCCGAAGACTTGGTGGGCGAGGAAACCGTGCAGGTGGGTGACCAGCGGTAGGCGCGATTCGGGGCGCTGAAGCCGGCCGTCGGTGTCACCATGTCGTCGGCGATCAGTTGCCCCCGGGTCGGACAGCGTCCTCCATCGGCCGGGGCCTGCTTGGCTGCACTTCGTTGAGCTTGGTGCTCACCGGCTCCGCAACTTTCGTGCCGACGTAGCCGCCGACTTACGCGGTGAGTACGTCTTCGATCGCTCCTGGGATCTTCACGCTGATCTTTTCACGGCTCTTGAGGGAACGAAACCAGCTCGGGCAGCTCTTCAGACCGCCCCTCCCGCGCACGAGCTCAGGCCTTGATGTGGTCGAGGGCGGCGAGGTAGGCCTCGTTGTAGGTGGGGTATTGGGCGACCTGGTCGCGGAGGGTGTCTAGCGGTATCCGTGCCCGGATGGCGAGCGAGGCGTGGTGGATCCACTCCCCGGCCAAGGGTGCGACGGCCCAGGCGCCGACCAGCACCTTCGCCTCGGTATCGACCAGGAGCCCGAGGTTGCCGACGGGGTCCTTCTCGTAAGTCCAGGGCCGGGTGATTGCGTCGGCGAGGTCGAGCTCGGTGGCTGTGGTGTGCAAACCGGCGTGATCGGACTGCTGCTGGGTGAGCCCCACCGCGGCGATCTCCGGCTCCCCGAACACGACGCGAGGGATGCCGTCGTAGAACGCTTTCCGCGTCCCGCCGAGGATCGCCTCGGCGGCGATGCGGCCCTGGTACTTCGCCACATGGGTGAACGGCATGACCCCGGTCACATCGCCGATCGCCCAGATGTTCTCGGCCGCCCGGCACTGGTCGTCCACCAGCACCTGACCGTGCTCACCGAGCGAGACGCCGACGTCCTCGAAGCCGAGGCCGCCGCTGCGGGGGCTGCGGCCGGTGGCGAAGATCACGACGTCTCCGGTGGCCGTGCTGCCGTCCTCGAGCTCGATCACGCTCGCGCCGCCATCGCGGCGCCCTCTTCGGACCACCGCGTTCAGCCGCACGTCGACCCCGGCGCTCTGAAGGTAGTGCTTGGCAAGCTCCCCGACGCGCGGATCCTCGCGGTCGATCAGCCTGGGGCCACGCTGCAGCAGGGTGACGTTCACACCGAACCGGGAGAGGAACGTCGCCGTTTCCACCCCGACGGCGCTCCCGCCGACGATTACGGCACTGCCGGGCAGTGACGTCGCGGTGTAGGTCTCCCGGTTCGTCCAGGCGGTGATGTCCTCCAGACCCTCCAGTGGCGGCACGACCGCATCGGAACCGGTGGCGATGATGATGTGCTCGGCCAGTATTTCCTGCTCGCCGGCCTGGATACGGCCAGGGCCGGTGATGCGGGCATCCTCTTTGATGACGAGGGCACCTCGCTTGCTGTAGCCCTCGACCTGGCCAGCGTCATTGAGGTTCCGGATCATGTAGTCGCGGTAGTCGCTAGTCTCCGACCAGTTCAACTCCGCACCGCTGACTCCGGCCGCTCGCTGGACCTCGGTCTGCGCCTCCGGCGGCCGCAGCACGGTCTTCGAGGGGACGCAGGCCCAGTAGGCGCATTCCCCGCCGATCAGCTCCCGCTCGATCACGGCAACCTTCTTGCCAGCCTTCATCAGCCGGCTCGCCGCGACCTCACCGCCGGGGCCCATCCCGAGCACCGCAACATCGACACGTTCACTCATTAGCTACTCCTTGTGTTGTCGTCATTGATCGTTTCGGGTGCCGTTGGGCGTCGGCTGGCTCTTGCTGATCGTCGGGTCGCTGAGCCGCCTGTGTTCTAGCAGCAGCTGTCGGCGCCTGACGGGCCGCTTCCCTCCTGGGCATTCTCGATCATGGTTCGAGCCATTTGGGTGCCGAGGGCGTAGGCGTCGGCCACGGGCATGACTTCTCCTCCTGGGTGTGTCTCGAGCCAGGTTTGCGCGTCCTCGGCGGACGTGAAGTAGTGCACCTGGTTGCAGAACGCCGATCGGATCGAGGTCATGTCCTCGGGATTGACGAGGGAAACCACGGCGGTCTCGGGCGAGACCGACTGAACCCCGTGGGGGCCGACGGTGACGGCGATCGGCTCGCCGGTTGCGGGGCTAACGGACTCGACCCGCGCTGACGCGTCCAGCAGGGTGGGGAAGATCAGGGTGTCCAGTGCGCACCAGGTGTAGAGCTGCTCACCGTTGACCTCGAAGCGGTGCGGGGTGGGACGCAGGGTGAGGCCCTGGCCGATGATGCGGCCGTACTCGTACTCGATGTCGGGAACCGCGGCCAGCGCCTGTTGCACGTCGGCTTCGCTGCGCCCGGTCACCGTCGCGAGGGTGCTGACCTCAACCGGGTCGCCTTGGGCAAGTAGTTTCATCAGCGGCAGCCAGAGAGAGGCTTCCTGCCCGGTCTCGCTCGACGTGAGGCGCTCTGCGAGCGTGTCGTTCTCGGTCATTGTGACCCGCTTTCGTTGTTGGTGTGATGAAGGAACAAGGGGTTACGCGGCGCAGCAGGAGAGCTTACTGACGTCGGTGCTGAAGGACTGCGCGGCGATCCTGATACCCTCGGCCATGGTCAGATAGGGGCTCCAGAGCTTGCCGACCTGGTCAACCGTCATGCCGGCTTCGAGGATGTAGACCCCGGCCGCGGCAAGGTCGGCCGCTTCTTTCCCGACAGCGGTGAGTCCGACTATGCGGCCGGTGTCTGCTTCGGCGACCATCTTGATGAAGCCGCGGGTGTCGCGATTCACGATCGCTCGGGGCACGTACTCCAGCGGCACCACCTGGCAGCGGCAGCGGACCCCGGAGTGGTTGGCTTGCTTGTCCGTCATCCCGACAGCGGCGACAGTAGGGCTGGAGAAGATGATGCGGGGCAGGTGCCCGTAGTCGATCTTGCGGCCGGCGTTGTTGAACGCGTTCTCGGCCACGAGTGCACCGTGCGCCGCGGCGACATAGACGTACTCCGGATGCCCGGTCACGTCGCCCGCTGCCCAGATCCGCGGGTTCGAGGTCGCGAGTTCATCGTCGACGACGACCTCGCCAAGATCCCCGGTCTGCACACCTACTGCCTCGAGGTTCAGTCCCTCGGTTACGGGCCGGCGACCGGTGGCGACGAGAAGCCGTGCCGCCCTAAACTCCTCGCGGCCGCCCGAGACGGTGGCCGTCGCGAGGATCTCGCCGGTCGTCGGGTCGGCGCTCACGGAGGTGAGCGCGGCGCGACGCACCACCCGGATACCCTCGTCGGCGAACACCGCCGCAAGTGCGCGGGCGACCTCCGGCTCCTCCGTGGAGGCCAGTCGCGACCGGACCAGCATGGTCACCTTCGATCCGAGGCGGGAGAAGAGTTGCGCCATCTCGATCGCCACCGGTCCGCCACCGAGGACCAGCAACGATTCCGGAACCTCCGACACTTCCATCGCCGTCGTCGAGGTCAGAAAGTCGACCTCCGCCAGCCCCTCGACCGTCGGTGCCCACGGCCGTGATCCGGTCGCGACCAGATATTGCTCAGCACGAACGGGAACCTGGCGGCCCTCGAAGTCCGTGACGGTCAGCGCCGGGTCGTCGGGGGATCCGGTGAAGGTGGCGTCGCCCTGCAGCAGCTCCCAGCCGTACTCGCCGATCAGATCGACGTATTTCTCCGAGCGCATCCCCTCCACCAGCACCCGCTTCCCCTCGATCAGCGCCGGCATATCCACCGGCTCCACGGACGCGTCGATCCCCGGGAACCGGGCGGCGTCCAACGCGACGTGGCGTGCCTCGGCGGCCGCGACTAGTGCCTTTGAGGGCACACAACCGGTGTTCACACAGGTACCGCCGACGGTCGACCGCTCGATCATCACGACTCGCTTGCCAAGGTTGGTCGCCCGAATCGCGGCGGCGAAGGCACCGCCTCCGGAGCCGATCACCGCCAGATCGAACTCGGCGGGTGCGCTGTTGGTCATGAGGACTCCTGAATACGAGGTGCAGATGCTTCGATTTCCCCCATCATGCGCCTTGCCCTATAAGGCAAGGTCAACCCCCCGTGCCGAGCACTTGCGAGAACTCCAGCAGCAGCTCGGGCGGCTCAAATGATGCCCACCTCGCTCCCGTCCCAGGCCACGCACCGTGTTCACGTCGAGGCCTCTCGGGTTGCGCAGCGCCGGGTCGTGACGATCGCGGTCCCCGTCGCAACATCGTGCGCCAAGGAAGTGACCGCCTGGCCGTTCCTCAACGTATTCGGCACGCGCGCACGACATCCCCCATTTTCCCCTATACTGGACGGTCAGGTGGGGCTCCGGGAGGGTCAGATGCGAATCGGTGAGGCCGCGGCAGCGGCGAGCATGACAACGAAGGCGCTGCGGTTCTACGAAGTCGAGGGACTGCTTCCGTATCCGGAGCGGGCCCCGAACGGCTATCGGGATTACGGAGAGGAAACCGTGGGCCGGCTGCAGTTCATCCGCCGAGGGCGGGCCGCCGGACTGAACCTGGCCCAGATCCGCGAGATCCTCCGCCTGCGGGACGCCGGCACGGCGCCCTGCCGCCACGTCGTGACGCTGCTCGGCAACGAACTCGAGCGCCTGGACGCTCAGATCGCCGAGCTCACCGCGCTGCGCGCCACGGTCGCCAGCTTCCACGAGGCCGCCAACGCCGGGGATCCAACCCGGTGTGACGCGGAACTAATCTGCAGCTACGTCTGAAGCCCGACACAAAGGACGCATCAGGCAGAAACGAAACCGCGCCCGAAGCTGATCGTGCCGACCACTTTTGGCCAGAACGAGGTCACACCAGCCGCCACCGCTCCCTTTTGACAAAACTTCGGTCCGGACGGTCGACGCACTTGGTACCGGCTCGCTGACGGTCATCTCACGCCAGCGCTCGACGAGCTACTGCGTGTCGTGCTCTACGTCGAATCTGGCTGCTGCGCCGAAGAGAACTGCACCTTCGCATGACGGCCATGAGTCCCGCACTTGCCGACGAGCGCCGGCACGTCCTCCAGCACCGAATCCGGGATCGTCGCTGCGACCATCATCTATAACTGGTCGAGGCCGTTGTCGCGATCGCCGCGGGCGCCGCCGCATCATCGGCGGCGCTGATCGGCTTCGGTCTCGACTCGACAATCGAAATTCTGTCTGCGGCGGCTGTCGCGTGGCGGTTCACACGTCGCGACTCCGAATGGTGGGAGAAGGGCACACTGCGGGTGATTGCGGCCTGCAGGGGGCAGTCGTTCGCGCTCACCGGTACCATCTCATGGACGATGCCGGCGCTGTCTATTGCTGCTCTGGTTTTGTCGCTTGTTGCGGACCCGGACTCGACATACAAGGTGACGTTCGCGGTCACGGCGCACTCCTCTCTCATATCAACTCATTTGCCGTTCGGCGCTCTTGCCGAAACAGCGCCGACGGTGAATGAGCAAGAGACCGTGAAATACCGGAGCGAGCGCAGCGACGCTTCTATATCTGTCAAGTCGTCAGCACTGGCTGGTGGAGCGCGTTGAGTGATCGATAAACGCTTCGGGCGAGGTAGCGTTTCAGTGCCCGTCGGATCTCGCGTCGGCTGCGTCCTTCCTGGAGCCTGTTTTCGACGTAGGCGCGGGTTTCGGGGTCGTGGACCATGCGGACGAGCACGGCCGTGTGGAGCGCCCTGTTGAGACGTCGGTCGCCTCCGCGATTGAGACGATGCCTGGTGGTGTTGCCCGAGGATGCGGGGATGGGGCTGACGCCGGCGAGGGCAGCGAAGGCGGCCTCGGAGCGCACCCTGCCGGGGTGGGACCACGCGGTGAGCACGATTGCAGCGGTGACCGGCCCAACCCCGGTGATCTGAAGAAGCGGAGCGGCGGGGCTGGTCTGAATCAGTCCGGTCATGCGATTCAGGTTCGCTGCCAGCTGCTCGGTGAGTTCGTGAACGCGACGGGCGAGACGGACGGCCTCTTCCCGAGCGATCACCGCTTCCAAGGGTTCATCCCGTTCCCGCCATCGGGTCACGGTGCTCACTTGCGCTGCGCTGAGAGGTTTGCGGGCATCGATTCCGAGGTCGTTCACGCGAAGCAGCGCAGTGAGCGCGTTGATGTTCATCGTGCGCTCGTGGCTCAGTTGGTCACGCGCGGCGACCAGCGTCCGCAGCGCAGCGCGGGCGCCTTGGCCCTCTCGCGGCGTCCGCAGCTGAGTCTCCTCGAGGCTGAGGGCGGTGGCGGCGATCGTGTGGGCATCCAACGGGTCGGACTTCCCGATTCCGCGGCGGACGCGGGCGTTCATCCGCGGCGCCTCGGCTACCTGATAGCCGGCATTGGTGACCGCGCGGGCCAGGCCGGCGCCATAGCTGCCGACGCCCTCGATCACCCATAACGTCTCGGCGTCACCGCCGGTTCCGCGGCCGGCCCATGCGATCGCTCGGGCGATGCCGGCCGTGCTGGTGGGGAACTGCTGACAACCCAGCTGCTGCCCGGTGCTGGTGTCGATGACGACGTAGGTGTGGGTGCGGGCGTGGCAGTCCACCCCGACGACATACGGGCGGGAGTGCGCAACGATAGTCACAGCGGCCGCCTCCTCTCTCTAGGGGTCCTTCGAACGGCCGCGACGCGGCCGGCGCTGATCCGGGAGGAAATCACTTCGGGGCAACACTGTGAGGGGCCACAACCCTGACGGGGTTGGACAAGCTTCTAATCAAGCCACCGACGTGGGCCGGGCCAACGCCAGCCGCCCCGCCCCGAACGGACAAGTCGACCCGAAGGCACTCTGTCGAGGCCACGTGGAATATGAGTCACGAACCGGGCGAGACGACCAACATCAACCCTGCCAGCCAGTCCCAGACCAGCCAGTCCAAGACTCACAGTGGAATACCGCAGGGAGCGCAGCGAGTGAGGATATGCCGCGAAAGCCCGGAACGCAGCCCGCGGGAGTGAACTACGATCGACGGCCAGGCAGACGGACAACCCAACAAACACGGCGCCGCTCGCGGCTCATTCACCTCTGCCCGTCACATGAGACGAGCCCGCGCCAGATTGGCGTGGGCTCGCGGGTTGTTATTGGCAGCTGTCCTTACCGTTGAAGCGTGGGTCCGGGGCATTTGTAGGCTTCGGAACGCGCCAGGGTTCCCGGGCATGGCTAGCAGGCTGTCTGCCTTCCAATGGCTTGATGCGATTGGCCACCCGGGAGCCCGAAACGGCACGACCGCTAATTGAGAAACGCGAACCAATCGCTGTGTAAGGACTTGCCGGCTTGGTCGTTGATGGCGCGCACCGCATCCATGAATTAGAAGGGACTTCTGCGTGCCACGACTGTGGGCTGGAATCGACGCCGGCAAGACTCACCATCACTGTTTCGTCATCGACGAGGACGGGACCAAGCGCCTCTCGCGCCGCTTCGCGAACACCGAGGCCGACATCCTCACCCTGATGGGAGACGTCGCGGCCGTCGCTGACGGCGACCAGCTGCTCTGGGCGACGGACCTCAACCACGGCGGCGCCGGACTGATGAAAGCCGTCCTGGCCGACCACGGCCAGACGCTGTTCTACATCCCCGGCCGCGTCGTCCATCACGCCGCGCAGACCTACCGCGGTGAAGCGAAGACCGACGCTAAGGACGCTTCGATCATCGCCGACCAAGCGCGCGTCCGCCGCGACTTGGAGGCCGTTCGCGTCCCGGATGATGTCACCGCCGAGCTGAAGATCCTCAGCCACCGCCGAGCCGATCTCGTCCACGACCGCACCCGCACCATCAACCGGCTCCGCGCCCTGCTGCTGCACTACTTCCCTGGCCTGGAGGGCGCGTTCGACTACGCCGCGACCAAGGGGCCGCTGATCCTGCTGACCCGCTACCAGACCGCCGCAGCGATGCGCGCGTCCGGCCAGGTGCGGATGACTGGCTGGCTGAAGAAGCAGGGCGTCCGACTGCCGGCCCAGATGGCGATCAAGGCACTCGAGGCGGCCAATGCGCAGCTCACCGTCGTGCATGGCGAAGCAGCGGCCGCGGCACTGGTGGCGAAGATCGCCACCGACCTGCTGCGGCTGCGCGAGGAACTGCTGCAGTTGGATAGGCAGATCGAAGCGCGCCTGGCCGAGCACCCATTCGCCCACCAGCTGATGTCCATCCCCGGGTTCGGGAAACGACTCGTGGCCGACTTCCTCGCCTCGACGGGCACCGATCTGACCGCGTTCGGGACCGCGGCCCGATTCGCTAGCTTCGCCGGCCTGGCACCTGCCCCACGGGACTCGGGGAAGATCAACGGCAACCACCACCGGCCCCGCCGTTACGACCGGCGCCTCATGAACGCCTGCTTCCTCGCCGCGTTCATCGCCTCCACCAATTGTCCGGCTTCGGCGGCCTACTACGCCAGGAAGCGGAAGGAGGGGAAGACGCACAAGCAGGCAATCATTTCCCTCGCCCGCAGACGAATGAACGTGATCTGGGCCATGCTCCGCGACGGCACGACCTTCAACCCTGACACCCCTCAACTCAGCTTGACAACCTGATTGAGAATCGCAGCCCAGGTCGTCCATCGGGTCGATCGGGACCAGATACTCGAGGGTGTCGCCTTGATAGTGGGCGTCGCCGAGTTCGTCGTCGGTGGCGTGTTCTTGGATCCAGGTGTTGGCGGCGGCGGGTTCTCCGAGTGCTCGGAGGAGGCCGGCGAGGGCTTCGACTTCGATGCAGCTGAGCCGGGGTGCCAGGTCGGCTGTGAGGTCGTGTTTGCTGAACACGGCCGTGAAGTGGATGAGCTCGTTGCTGTCACTGATGAGGGTGCTCATGATCGTTTCCTCCCTGCTGGTTGGTGTGCCGTGAAGGCACGCAGTGCCGATCAGGGAGACCCGCCCGGAGTGCCACCCGGTAGGGCGACGCCAGTCGGCCCCGTCAGGGGCTTGCGCGCAGGGTGCGCGACCGAACGATCGCCGCAGGCTTCACGGCACACCAACCAACCAGGTGAGGTGACAAGGTGCATCGAACAGTGGGGTCAGCGTCGACGCTCGATCGTCCGCGGTGGTTTCGAGCGGACGGCGTCCTTCCACACCCACCCTTCGTGGGTCTGGCCATCGCGGGCGGTGAACCGAACGCGGACGGCGTGCTCGTTCCACGCCACCACCTCAACTTCCGGTCGCACAACCGCTTCGTGGAAGCGCACGTACGCAATCGCCGGCGCTGGCACGGTAGCAACGACGGCCGGGTCGTGGTCGAGATCGACCTCCTCTTCGGTCAGCCAGACGGGTCGGGGCCGGGTGACGATTTGCTCGATCACTCGGTCCATCCCGGATCCCGGGTAGCGGCTGTTCTGTCCCACCGTCAGGCGGGGTCGACGTCGACCAGCACCCAGCCGGTGCCGACGGACTGCAACTGCATCGAACGGACTTCGGAGGGGTCCTGGTCTGAGATGGCGACAATTGACCACCCGACGAGCCGCTCGGCGGGGTGGGTGAGCGCGTCGTGTACTGCGGAAGAGCGAACGGGTTCAGCTGCGATGACGCGGTAGCGGTGATCGCGCCAAACGAGCCGGTTCGGGGTCCCGGAATCGGTCCAGATGTGGACGATGTCAGCGGCGGGAGCAATGCTCATGACCAGTTCCTCCGATCGGGTAGCGGGTGTCGGTCTTACTGGCCACAATAGAACATATGTTCGAATGTTTGGGTGGTGGGTCATGAGGGTTCTGCAGGCCGGAGAGCGCGTCTGGCTAGTCGTCGCCGACGCTGGAACGCGCATCCATTTCGTGATCGAGTACGGGCCGGCGGTGCATCAGCGCACCCACGAAACGCTGATGATGTACCGGGTCGACCACTTCACGATCAAGCGCGCCGAGCGGTGGCCGCTCGGATACTACGACGAGCTTCAACACGCGATCGACGCATGTGCGCTGAGCTTGGGGATGCCGAATTTCCTGGCTCCGATTACCGCTCCTGACGGTTCGATCGTGAGCCCAGAAGAGCAGAAGGCTCGTTGGCAGGTCGGGCGTGATCCCCGCACGGGCCTGCAGATGCGATCCGTTGTAACGCGGTACTGAGTTCGCAGAAGTTGCGGACGTCGGCCCCGGATTGACCCCAGTAAGCGGGTAGTGGGTCGCTGATCTTCCACCGTCGTGTCGTGTCAGGGTGGTGATGACGGCCATAGCTGACTTGGAGAAGATGATGGCGCGTACTTCCCAAGCGGAGCAGCGGCAAATCGTTGATTGGGCGACGAAGGCGATAGTTCGACGATGGCGGAGATCTCGTAAGTGGCGAATCCTATGTGCCTGGATCGTCGGCGTGGTCGGTGTCGCCCTGGGCCTCGCGATGTTCGTCGTGCCAAATCTGAGCGGTTGGCAACGGTTGCCATACTCCTTTACCGCTGGAGTTCTCATCGGTCTCGCATATCAGCTGATGCCGAACCGTGGGAACGCGTCAGCCTCACCGCGGCGTCGAGTATACATATTTGCGTTTGCGCTGTCCGGAGCAGCTGCCGCGACCGTTGGTATACTCGCAGCCCTTGTCGCACCTGGTTGGTGGGCGGCGGGGTTGAGCGTTGCGACCGCCGCGCTCGCGGTTGGACTTGCGGAGCGTTATCCGGGCAAGTACATACCTTTCGCATTCTTGCTGCCGGTCGCTCTGGACGCATGGATGTTGCTGCAGCTTTCCACCTCAGGAGACCGCACGCAGCTTGTTGTCGTTCTGACGCTTTTCGTGCCCGCGTTTGCCGTAGCAATTGTCCTCACAGTCTGGGCGTTCAAGCTTCGCAACCTTCCGTCGGCTGAGTACGCGAAAGCGACCGAAGTCGCCCGAGGCGTGCTTTGGGCATGGATTTTGTTGTTGGCCGCGACCCTAGCTTGGAGCGCGAGCGGCCTCAAGCTCGGCAGCGGTGAGCAATTTGACCCGCTCGTGTTCGCTATCCCGCTGGTCACCTTCGGGTCAGTGATCGCAACTGCGACGACGGGATGGACTCGATATCGAGAGGCGCGCTTACAGCTAGATGCTGACGATCAGCCGGCAGCAGAAGCAAAGCTAACCAGCTCCGAACAAGATGGCCAGCCAGCAATTCCTTCGCATGTGCGGGGGCTAGTTGAAGGGCTGATGAGACTGAGATCAAACTTCCTCCGGAACTTTGCCCGACCACGAGAAGACCCGGATGGCGAACCCGCCAGACACTCGTTACCGACGCCTCTCGCATCAGCTGGAGACCTCGTCGCTCTGATGCTTCGCGCCGGTGTAGGGGCACGTTACGAAGGACGCTTCGACAAAATCGACTGGGTCTACCGACTGCGGTACCGTGGCGAGGAATGTCGACTTCAGCTTGGTCGATCCGGCCTCTGGGCCGACTTCTGGATTGGGGAAGATGAAGGCGCGCGGCTCGCAGACCAACTCGGCAAGCAGTTGACGAAGGCTTTGAGGTTCCTGCATCAGAACGGTCTGAGGGATGCTATCGATGCTGGAATCAGCGTCAATGCAGTGGAGGTTGTCAACCAGTTCTTCCGTTACCGGGGGATGGTCAACTACTTCATTGCGCAGCTGCGAGGCCTCCGAGGTGCACCGATGCCTGAGGTCGACAGGTCGACGTTTACGGTTCACGACTTCGAGAGTGGAAAACAGGTCCCGGCACCCGACTTCATTGCAGACACAATGAGCTACTTTTCGGAGTTTCAGAATGAGCAGCAAAGGGCCGGGGAGATTGCACACGTGGCTACTGCTCTCGTAGCGTCTTACTTCGCCTACATCGAGCATGTATCGGTCCTCCTCGCCGCGTACTCGTCTGCCGCTTCCGAAGATGGATTCGCCGTAAGCGAGCTACTGCGAGAATCATGGGCCGTCAAATTCGACGTAGCGTTCGCTGATGTCTCGATCGGGAGCGCGAAGAGCGACCTGAGTCTCATGGCTTCCCGATTCAGAAACCCCCTCTTGCATGGAGGCGCCGGTCGCGCCGCCGACGGAATGTATGTCGAAGTCCTTCCTGACGTGGTCGCTCTGGCCACGGAGGATGGCTCACCCACCGACCAGTTCATGCTCTGGAAGCCGAGCCTGACTGCCGAGGAGATCGACTGGATACTAAGCAGAATCGCCCGCATTGATGCGGCCCTCGAATCTCACCCATACTGGGTGGCGGTATCCGCTGGGGCCCCGTCGAATTTCAGCCGCGATCGCGTGCGGAAGGCGTTGAGCGCCCAGCGAAGCGGAAACGCCGGCCAACTCGCCCGCGCAATGGCAGAAGCCTTAGACGACTGACGGGCAAATTCATAAGCTTTCATCCGCCGCGCAGATACCGGTCAGTCGGAGTTGGGACCGCATGGAGGAGCAGTATTCACCAAGGTACACACGCCTAGACGCGTTCGAGTCCGCCGCAGCTCAAGCCGCCGGCGCGGTGCTGCAACATGCGTTCGACAGGCTGACTAGCCTCATCGAGTCCGGGCGGACCGTCGTATCGAACGCCTCGGGTTCCACGTTGGAGCGCGATGACGAACTCACGCCGTACAACCCGATTAGCTACCAGCTCGCCTACTTCGCACTCGTTTCCGTAGATCATTTACGATTCGTGCGAGACGCGATCAGTACCCGACAGGATCTTGCAGTAATGGCCGAGTACTCCGTTATCCGCAGCGCGATTGAAGCTAGCGCCTATGCGGTCTGGCTAGCGACCGGGGGTACTCGCATCAAGCGAGTCAAGAATTCACTCCGGTTGTCCTGGGATTCGGCAAGCGACGCCGCCGCGTTGATGCGTGTCGCCGGCGACGATCGCAACCACCTTCTAGAGATCGAGGATCGCCTTCTCGAGATCCAGGCAGCCGGTCCGGCTCGCCAAGGTTCGATCGAAAACATGCCCTCGATCACCGAGGTGCTGATGATCGCCGACCGGCACGTCAATACCGGCCAAATCTCGGGGCTCGAAGCTTGGCGGATTTGCAGCGGAATTGCGCATTCAAACCCTCAGGTTGCCCTCGCTCTGCTCGAGCACACCTGGATTGACAAGGACGGAGGCCTCTCTCGAATAGCGAACAATGTCGACCTGCTCGCAACTGTCTACGAGATCGGTGTTACGTACCTTGAAGCCGCTCTTGCAGCATGGCGCAGACTTGCAGAGAACCCTGCGGCCGCGCTTCGGTGAGTTGTCGCCTACTGGGGTAAACCAGAAAGAAAGTCGTTCACCTGCCTGCTGATAACTGCCGCCAGAACGTTAGTGCCGACCTTATCGAGGAACTGGCCAATCCGGGAGACAATACTGTGGACTCTCCCCAGGTCAGCTGACCCTGCGATCTCCCCATCAAGAAGCTCGAGCTCGGAAGAGACGTCACGCCTAACGCTCTCGGGAAGTACAGGCATGGACTGCTGAAGGAGCGACGAAAGCTCCATCGCTCCCGAAAGCCATTCGCTCGGGGGTGTATGGATGGTCTGCGAGAAATGCGAGCTGTTATTGGCGATGTTTGCATTGCCGTTAATCACCGTTGAGTGATGCACGACTCCATCCTGGGATTCATCATTCACGCTTGTCCCGTTCTCTACCCTCCGTGAGCCCTTGGTCGTCACTCGTGGGCGCAGCGGCCCGCCATGGCCCCACGCTCCCGGCCCCTCGACGAAGCCTTCCTGCTCCAGCCAGTCACCTACACGTTGGATGTCGTCTTCGGTATAAACGACGCCTAGGAAGTTTGGTTCCCCATTCAAGAAGCCAGCCGGCGTGGGGGCGCGACCCTCCTCCTGTTCCTCGTAGATCCAACGTAAGTACGTGTCGCGGAGTTGCTTGCGTCGAGCGACCACCGATCTGCGGAACGTATCGAATTGCTGATAGGCGTCGGCTCCTTTCGGGGTGACGATTACCCCACCGATTCCGGCAAGGGAGTCAAAGAAGTCGACCCACCCACGGTCCTTCATGCGGCGACACTCGTCCTGCAGATCGAACGAACCGAGGTCACGCATTTGGATGAGCTTGTCGTTCAACTCGGCGAGTGAAACATCGCTCGCCGTGTGGTGCCCAGCAAGCTCGAATAATGCAGCCAGGATCCGCAGCCGGCGCGCCTCTTCCTGCGAAAGATCCATAACATACCCCTTTGGTGACTTCTCCAAATGGAGGTTATCGGCACCCACTGCTGGATCGCCTATTTGCGCTACGCGGTCCTCGGGTAAGGGAGGCAGTGATAGCCCTGCCTAGCGGGCCCGTATGACAACAATTTGACAACACTCGGGCGAAACTGGAGCCAATTGAAGAACATCGAGGACAACTACGAATCACCGTGGTTCCGGGGATCTTGGAAGACGAGAAGCTGTCCGCTGACCCGCGGCTAGAGTTCGAATCCCACGCCCTCCGCGCGACTTTTGGCCCCTGGATCCCAGTAAATCACCGGGAGCCAGGGGCCTCGTTACTTAGTGATCCGGTCGTTTGCGCACAATTTGCGCACAATTGAATGAGCACAGAGCCGTTCTCCTGGTTTCAAGCAGGGGCAGCAGGGCATAGAGGAGGTCCCGAACCGATCCCAAGGAACACGAGCTTTCGAGGCCAGTGGCGCTAACTATGAAGCCACAGATCGGAGCACGGGGGCGTCGAGCGCCTCGGCAACCGCGTCGAGGTCGTCATCGAACAGATCCGCGTAGACATCGAGAGTCATCGCCGCTGATGCGTGCATTCGCTTATTCGCTCTTTCCCCTCCTCGCGTGCTTCGTCTTCTCTGACTGATGTCCCCTTCTCGTCCTCTTCGGCTTTTGGCTCTTTCCCCTTTATCGCCTCGTGTTCTTTCTTCTCAGTCTTCTTATCTCGGCTTCATCGGCAGCCACTTCGCTCCATCCACATGGGACGCACCAGGTCCTCTTTGTCTTGGGAGCCCGTTTACATTCGGGGCATTGCCTTCGGTTGATGACTGGTGGCATAGCCTCCCTCCCATGTGGCGAGAAACACGGAACTGCCTTCTGCGAGGGGGACATAGTGGCGAGCTGGCTGCAAGATTAGGGAGTGACCAAGGACTTCGACAGTGCAGCATTGGATGCCATTGCAAAGCGAATGGTTGAGCATCCAACTCTTCGCGAAGCACGGGCAATCGAGGCATGGAGAGTCGCTGAGAATGTGGCGTGCCTCCCGAAAGCAGTCCATGACGAAAGGCTTCCGCCCCTCATTCAGCAGGCCTGTCTTGAGATGTTCTTTGTCCACGTTCGCGCGCTGCTTGAGTTCCTCGAGGTGCGACCTCGGAAAAGTTCCGACTTCTCGGCGCGAGATATCGCGCCCTCATATGGGTCGCCGGCGGGTGAGGAACTTGCCTCGCTCAACGCGCGATGGGAGCAAGCGAGCCAGCAAGTTCTCCACTTCTCGAAAAGCCGCGTCGACCAGAGCCGACCTTGGGAATCCCACGTCGATGTCTCCTTCGAGGCGTTGACAGCAATCGCCGATGAGGTCTTGGCGGTGTGGGATCGCTACGCCGAGCTGGCTCGCATCCCGGCCGCGCCCAAGCGCGACGATTTCAATCTATTTCGCGAACTATGAATCTCGCCGGACTAAGAGCGGAAGCGCTGGCCGTGGGGCCGACCTCGCGTACAGCGCTCCCTGCACGCTGGCACCGCGTTCCATTTACCAGGGTATTGACAGACCTCATCCTGCGGGCATAGACCAACATCTCGTCGGGTGTTCATCAAGCGAGGGTTGGTGCCGGAGTACCTGGGACAACGCTCGAGCATGGTCGTCAGGGGAATCGAATGTTGGGGAATCGGCTCTACGAAGCACAGTCCGCGAGGCAATCGCGCACGGACTGGCGTGGTCTCGTCGCTGATACGGCCGCCGGGCCGGTGTTCCGTCGCGGCGTCAATTTCGACGTCATCCCAATGAGCAGCGCTCTGGCACTCATACGCGAACTCGCCGAACGCGCTGTCGATGGGGGATCGCGGCCTGCATCCAGCTATGTGAAGCGACTTACGCCCGACGAAGCCTATGAGGCCCACGCCCTCTACAGCACCCACCTTTCATTGACAGGGGCGAAGCTAGACACGCGGTATCGGCTTTGGTTCTACCGGAGAGTTGCTGATTTCGCCCGGCGAACCCACAGCATCGACGGAGTCGAGAGCGTATACGCAACTGCGCTGAACGGGGCGTGGCCGGCTCTGTCCGTGAACCAAATACGGGATGTGCTTCCTATTGCGAAGCGCCTTGGCACCAGCGAATTCGCAAACGCTAGATCGGTGGTTGTCATTGACCCAGGTACCTTTACGATCACTGTGCTTGGGCCCGGCGAAGTGCGTCGAGCTGACTTGGAAGGGTGGCTTGAATGGCGCGCCACCTACCCTGATGTGATCTCTTCGGACGGACGCGAATTCGCCTTGGGCCATGCTCCAGGAAAGAGTCGCCCAGAGGATCTGATCCCTGGCCTCGGGACGACACCGGGCGGAATCTTCGGGCCGGATGATCCAAATGCGCGAGATCCGCTCGGACCGGGTAGCCCATATGACCCCTCTAGTCGAGGTGACATGCCAGCTGGTTTTGGGAGAGTGAGTCAGGGCGGCAAACGGCGTGGTACGGATGCAGGCGTCATTCCCGGGAGTGACGGACCTGGCTCGCACAACCCGCTGGGACCAGGCGGGCCGTTCTCGGGCATAGACGGGGGCTTGCTGCCCCCCGGGTTCGGGGGCCGGCAAACTGCCGGGCCGGGACAATCGGGGGGAGCCATGGGCTCAGAAGACTTCGGCGGACTTCTGAGCAACGGCGAGGCAGGTGGACGTGGGTTCGGCGGCCTAAACAGCGCTATCCTCCCCGGAGGCAACAAGCCATTCGACTTTTCCACACCGGTGGACCGTTCGGGTTCGGCTCATACCCTGGCCGGGGTGGCTCGGAAGACTTCTGGGGGGACGTTGCTGTCGGGGTTGGTAAAGGTCTCCAGTACGGCGGGGCCATAGTTGCGGGCGTCGGCACAACCGTGTTTGGAGTAGGCCTCGCGCAAGACGCCACGGTGGTCCTGGCAGTCACGGGTACCGGAACGATGATTGTTGGAACGGACCTCATCATCGGCGGAGCTGTTGCGGGGGCCGTAGGGGCCGGGTTAGAGACGTGGGGCAACGCACGAAACCGAGACGCCGAAAAGGCAAAGGTTGCGATACCGGCGCCCCCAGACTCCGGACCGAAGCCCGAGGAACCCAAGCCTGAAGAGCCCAAGCCCGACGAGCCCAAGCCTGAAGAGCCCAAGCCCGACGAGCCGAAGCCGAAGGGAGAGACCGGGCTGTATCCCGACCCGTTCGGAGATGGTGGCGGTAACCCGGCGGCTCTGCCGGCGTATGACGGATCCGGCGGGGGCAACCCCGTGGCTCTGCCGGCGTATGAGGGATCCGGCGGGGGCAACCCTGTGGCGCTGGCGGATTCATCGAAGACGATCTGGGGCACCGCCCGGCTCGGGGCTATGTGGGACGATCAGGACGGTGGTCATGGCCCAACGCCGACAACGGTCGGCGTCAGAGTCACGGTTCCCATGTTCATCGGTCCAGGGCTCCTCTCGTCTGTCTCGCAGATATCGGATCGGACGCTCGTGTACTAGCTCGTGCTTTTCATCGGCGGCCCCGAGTTAACCAAAGCGGTGCCAGAGAGCAACCCGTGGCAGAGGAGGTCGAGACGACCGATCTGCTCAGGACCGGTGTTCTGGCGGACGTCGGAAACAAACCGGCCGGTGGCGACAGATGCGGTAGCGGGTCCTGATGCAGAAACGTCAGAGATGTCCTGATACATCACACTTCCCGCGCGCTGCGGCGACTCAGAACTTGCGCACATTTTGCGCACAATCGAGTGAACTCATGTGGGGCCCGACGGCGTCGGGCGCGCTCAGAGATCGTTGATTTTCCGCGATTCTTCACTAAATGTCGCCTGCCATAAGGCCCCCGGATAGAGTTCGAATCCCACGCCCTCCGCACCACCAGAAGCCGACGTGGCGGATTGGGGGCCGGGGCGTGGCCTGAGCAGACGGCACTAGCAACTGGGTTACGAGTCCATTCCCACGGCGGGCTCGCCGACGAATTGAT